>JBNKZD010000069.1:0-4554 GCA_050301235.1 Chitinispirillaceae bacterium
GGCGTTTGAGTGCACTTAATTTTACATTTGACAAAAAGAATACGCGGGTTAAAAGTCTTCTTAACAAAGTTAAAGAGATGGAATCTGAAGGGTATCAGTTTGAAGCAGCTGATGCCTCGTTTGAACTTATTGCCCGTCAGATGCTTGAAGGTTTGACAGAACCGTTTACTACTGCAGGATACCGGATTGTTGAGGAAGAACGTGCTGATGGCACAAGTTTTTCTGAAGCGACAATAAAGGTGTATGAACGTGATTGTTATGAGCATACCGCTGCTGATGGCGATGGTCCGGTAAATGCTCTTGATAATGCACTGCGTAAAGCGCTTACCAAGTTTTTCCCATCAATAAAGACGGTGAAACTTGAGGATTTCAAGGTGCGTGTTCTAGATGGGCGTGATGGTACCGCTGCAAAAGTCCGTGTGCTTATCGAATCCACCGATGGTACTCACCGATGGGGAACTGTGGGGGTATCTTCAAATGTAATTGAAGCATCATGGATAGCGCTTATAGACAGTTTAAAATATAAATTGATGAAGGATGCACTGGAAAATGCTTGATGAATATTCAGCATCGTGCATATAATTTTTAACCTCTGCGGGATTTCGTATGGCTTTACAGATCGATTGGAAAAATCTTGGTTTTAAATACATGCAGACTGACAGTTATGTCAGGATTGACTATACCAACGGAATGTGGGGGAGTATACAGGTTTGTAAAGACCCGATGATGCAGCTTCATGTTGCAGCTACCTGCTTACATTATGGTCAGGCATGTTTCGAGGGGTTAAAAGCGTTTTCTCAGGAAGATGGAAGCATCGTAATTTTCCGTCCTGATGAAAATGCAAGAAGAATGAATGATACTGCAAACCGATTAATGATGATCGCTCCTCCTGTGGAACTCTTTAATGAAGCGGTGAAAACTGTTGTTTTAGAGAACAAGGAGTGGGTTCCACCATTTGGAACCGGTGCGAGTTTATATCTGCGACCTCTTTTAATAGGATCAAGTCCTCATGTCGGAATACATCCATCTGAAGATTACATTTTTCTTCTTCTTTGTATGCCTGTCGGGCCATATTACAAAGATGGATTCTTCCCTGTAAATGCTCTGGTGCAGGAAAATTACGACAGGGCTGCTCCACATGGGGTAGGAAATGTTAAAGCTGCCGGAAATTATGCATCTGGAATGATGGGGGATTTCAGCGGTAAAACTGCCGGGTATCCGATTAGCCTCTATCTTGATTCGTCAACTCATAAATATATTGATGAATTCGGGACGTCGAATTTTTTTGGAATCACAAAAGATAATCGTTATGTAACGCCGGCATCGACATCAATATTGCCCTCTATAACCAACAAGAGCCTTCAGGTGATCGCTGCTGATATGGGGATGAACGTCGAATGCAGACCTATCCTGTTTGATGAAATCGCAAATTTCGCCGAAATAGGAGCATGTGGAACAGCTGCGATCATTACACCTGTTTATTCGGTTACCCGCGGTGAAAAGACCTATACATTCGGAAGCGAAAAACAGGCCGGGGTGGTTTTAACAAAACTGTTTAAAGCGATTCAGGGTATTCAATATGGTGAAATTGAAGATCGGCATGGCTGGCTTTATAAGATTGTATAACGTTAACAGGCATGGCAGTAATGCAACTGTTTAAGAGCTTTTTTACAGCAACAGTAATTGTTGCTGTTTTCGTTTTAAGACCAGCAGCTGATCCCATACAGAAAATTCACCGTATAGATAACTTTGGTGTCAATATTTTCATTCTCGAAACTGATTCTGCCCTGTATGTTATAGATGCCGGTTATCCCCGTTTCGAAAAAGATATCCTAAAAAAGATACAATCACTCAACAAACCTGTTCGCCTGATTCTGCTGACTCATGCCCATTTTGATCATTTCGGCAATGTTGTCCCTCTGAAAGAATGTACAAATGCAAAAGTCGCAATTCATCAGGCAGATTCACTTGCTCTCTGTGAAGGAAAAACCGGTATTCCGCTGGTAAAAGGTTTTGGTTACATAGGAAAGGCAATTCTTCCTCTGGCAGAATGGATCCTTCCACCTAAGGGGTGTAAACCTGATATTACTCTGCATGATAATGATTCACTTGATGAGTATGGAATTAAAATACGTGTTGTCCACACCCCTGGACACACCCCTGGTTCATGCACGTTTATTCTTCAGGACAGCATTGCATTCACCGGTGATCAGTTTGTGACCTATCCGGACTTCTGCAAGCAACACTTTTACGCATATTCCTGGGAGCAGGTTGATTCGAGTGCGGTGAAATTATTGCGGTATCCTTTTGTTTTTGCGTATGCTGGTCATAGGGAGATTACCGGGGATCGATCGTTGATTGAGCGGTTGACGGGTTTGAAGAAGTGAGGGATACCAAACTACTCAACCAACTCCCTCCCCAACCTCTCCGCCTCCGCCAGATCCTTTTCATCCGGTTTCCCCCTGTTCAACCCGCCAAAGAATTTAAGAAAGCTATTGGTATTCCACCCAGCGCAATTATAATCACCTTTTATCACCCAGCTTTTCTTTTGTAACATACCCCTGATCGCCGTGTGTGGATCATCTATAGAATTTTTAACTGCAAACTTTCTTGAGACCCCACTTGTTGAAAAGATAAATGAATCTTTTCTCATTTCTACTGGTATCTTATCAATAAAATTAAGAATCGCAGGATGGTGTTTCTGGCTGTAGATACCAGAACCAAACCCGATCATATCATACTCAGAAAGTTCTTCGATTGTCACATCTGATGGAGATTTTACTGGTGCATTAAGCACTTTGGAGAATGTGTCAGCAATCTTCGCAGTATTCTGATGATGTACCGATACGCAAAGAAGAAGTGCTTTCATTGTGGAATCTCCTTTTATATTGGTAAAATAACTACAAAAGAAGAACTATCATTTATTAATACCGTTGAGTGGATTAAAAATAAAAATAGTTGGTTTGTTTGATGTGCATGGAAAAGATTTCTTTATTAAATAAATATCAATTATTTTAAATTCAAATTGTTAGACCTGCTTTCATATCCATTACAGGAGGTGGTAATTTGTTAAAATATTTAGTTCTTCTATTTACCGTACTGTTTTTTGTATGCACAGAGTATTCTTCTGTTAATGTTGAAAAAACTTCATCCGATTGGGAACGGTCAACCTTTTCTGCCCAGGAGATGGATACTGCTGTTATGAATGCCATGGTCACCTACATTGATGACAGCATCAAATACATTAATAGTATGGTGATTGTTCGTAATGGAAAACTTCTATACGAAAAGTATTACAGAATTTTCAATGCTGACACAACCTATCACCTTTTTTCAACAACAAAGAGTGTCATGAGTGTGCTTACCGGGATCGCTATTGGAAACGGTCTCATTTCCAGTGGAGTTTCAGCTAAAGTTCTGGATTTTTTTCCGGAAAACACTTTTGAAAATGTAGATTCGAATAAGCAGAATATAGTTGTGGAAGATCTGCTTACGATGCGAACCGGGTTGGAATGGGATAATGAGTCCGATAATTACTTTTATTCACGCGATCCAATAAAATTTATTCTTGATAAACCGATGGTTGAACAACCGGGTACAATATGGAACTATTCCGATGGAGTGCCACATATCCTTTCTGCGATTATCGAAAAAGTATCAGGAATATCAACATTGCAATTTGCACAAAAAAATCTCTTTGATCCACTCGGTATTCGCGATTTCTACTGGTGGGAAGATTATGATAAACGGGTAATTGGTGGGTATGGCCTTTTCATGAAACCAAAGGATCTGGCTAAAATCGGTCAACTGTTTCTCAATGATGGTACATGGAATGGAAAAGAGATTATAAAGAAAGTGTGGATCGAAAAAAGTACTGTTTCATTAACAAAAACCGATTGGAAAGAGAATGGGAGTTACGGGTATCTCTGGTGGATAAACGATTTCGGCGGGTATTGCAGCCGTGGTTTGTATGGTCAGGAGATGTATGTTGTTCCCGAAAAAAATCTTGTGGTTGTTTTTATATCTGATATAAATAAATTTCAGTCATCTAAAGTACTTAACTCACTCATAAAAAATTACATTATTCCTGGAGTAAGGTAAAAAATATATGCTATCTCGATAGCATTTTCTGCACAATTTATTGGCTGCATTTACTATTTGTTGCTTTCTGACCCTGGATAGTGAAGCGAATGTTCATTGGGTACACTATTGATGAGGTTCTACCACTTATTAAAACTGTTTTTTGAAAAATTGTCTTAATTGGCGCTAAAGCAGGTGCAATAAATTATTCATAGGTAAGATGCAATCAAAAGATGATCCAAGGGCAAAGTTTAAAGAAGAAGTATTTCCAATATTTGAAATAATCTTTTAAATTTAAATATATTGTTGAATTTAAACTTTATCTATGGAATAAGTTAGAGTGCAGGGTACAGCGTTTAAATTAAAGGAATTTGCCAGGATTACTAATCTTTCCAGGAAGTTACTTCTTCTATATGAAAAAAACGGATTATTGGTTCCTGAAACGGTGGATCAGAATAATGGTTACCGCTATTA
>JBNKZD010000070.1:0-72165 GCA_050301235.1 Chitinispirillaceae bacterium
GAGTATGTTTCCCATCTTGATCTCGCTTTCTGTTAGAGCCTTCAGAAAGGAAATCATTGGTGAGATCATTGTCAAGAAAATGGCTGGTTTTGGGCTCTAAAAAAGTGCCCATCGTGGCGGGTTTTAAGGTGCCCGCCGACACTTTCATTCCGGAGAAGACTGGAATGTGAAAAAGGAGTTTCAGAATGGTTTGCGTTCGAGATATTTACAAAAAGATTGCAAACGAGTTGTTGTGACCATTGGCTCAGGAAAGAAGGTCGAATCCACGATTAAGCTGTGCGAAGTTGCAATGAGCGAGGGTGATTTTTTAACTTATAATTTTAGAACCATACCTGCACTATATAGCAGAAAAAACTATTTTTGAGATATAGTTGACCAATGTTTGAATTATGTGTTGATTTTTGTACCTTTTTATTGATTTATACTCAATTAAAATAGCTGCACAATCATCCTGCATAAAAGCTATTTTAAATGTAACGAATCCAAAGTTAAATTTGTGCTAACATAATTACCAACATGTCCATTACTAGTTTGGTATTTAACCAAACCCGTATTTACTTTGATTTTTTGATAACCAGACCAGTCTGCAGGTATTTTCATCATTAGTGTGTCCCCTACAATACTATAATTGTTATACCGGCCAAAAGGGAAGAAGTCAATAAATGGGTATTGTGTAGACCCACTATCTCTTCTCATACTCAGAGTGTCCTTTGTAGAGATGATAGTAAAGAAACCTTCAAGGTTGCTTTGGTACGTAGTATCATAATGATCTGGCGGTTGCTTGGTATAATCCGAGGTATGTCTAATTTCGCAGCCTGTATAAAACGATTGGATTTTGAATTCACTCTTTTCTTTATCCAATTGTGTATTGCCAACCACTTCCCAAATCAAAATTCCATTCTTAGAGATACCATACTGTGAATTGCCCGTACCATATCGATAAGAATAATACCATTTATTACCTATTTTTAATGGAAAATAATCTGATAAATTAGTTTGGTTAGAGATTTCGTTAATAGGGTTATTACATGTAGCAATAAATACTAAAATGATTAGTTTGATAATTATTACATTTTTATTCATTTTCATCCTCCAATTAAAAAATTTTTCAATACTCCTTTAATTCTGAATATTATAGACTTTGCTTGTAGATTCCCGGTGTCTCTTAGATTTAATCTACATTTAAAATACCTGTTTTTGTGAATTAAACAGAAAAAACTGTTTTCTGGTAGAAAACAGAAAATCAGGCTTCTGATTTTTCATTACATGATTGAGTATATATTAATAATTAGTGTTGCCAATGGTGGTTGTGGGGTCAATTAATAAAATTACACTTTGCTATAGCTATAATAATAAAATGAAAATCTCCACCAACCCAGCCACCCACAAGCGCATCAATTTGTGATTCGACCGGTTTGAAAACATTGTTTTCGAGAGCGCATGAAATTAGATGCCTTTGTAAAAACTTCGTTCTGTTAAAGACCGAAGGGTGAAGAAAGGCATTTCAGACGGATTTGTACGGAATTATACAGAAACAGAGCATGCAAATCACTACATACCCTTAATTCACAACATTTTACACCTCAATGCACAACAATTGGCATAAAATGGCCAACACCTGCAGAATTCATAACTTTTACCAGGTAAAGTCCCGATGAATTACCAACAGGAATTACCAGACGTTCTCCTGCAGAGAAGTTCTTTTTATACAACACTTTTCCTGAAGATGTAAACAACGTTGCTGATATAATAGTTTCATTTGTACCGGGGGTGAGAGTGAGCACACCACCATTGGAGAAAAGTGTTGTCCCAAAATGATTTTTTAAAGTAACTATTCGCTTTCCATTTGATACAGGTCCCATTTTTGAGGTATCGGCAGGAAGCAGATCCGATACAATATACCCTAAAGCTCCAACCAGGCCCGCATTGTAATCGATGCCTCCTTCGGTTGTCGCATAATTGGTTACTGATTCGGTATATTCAGTAGATACCCATTTTCCTCCAACAAGATAGCCGAAGTAGCGGTTTCTTTGGGGGATAACCATCTTCTCTTTGTCAGCATCTTTCGGGTTGTCATCACGCAGGAAGAAGTTGCGGTGGTGAATAAGTTTAGGTTCTTTGTTGCACCCTTCACAAAATCCGGTAATGAATGATTGCTTTGCGTTATTTGCTCCCATGATATAATCTATCTGATCGTAAATAAACTGATCGAGGGTGGTGATACCCATTGCTCTGGAATACAGTGCAACAACCAGTGCGTGATTTGCAGGATAGCGCAACGCCCCCCATCCACCATTACCCTTTGTACAAACTTTCTCATTATTGACACTTTGAAGATAGTAATCGACAAAGGTTTTTTTCATGATCTGAAGCATTGTATCCTTTAGTGATGGAACGCAGGTTGCGATTGCATAGGGGGCCAGATCATGAAAGTTACTGTAATCAAACCCGTAATTATGTGTTTCTATTCTGTTCCGGTCAGCATTAACATCAGATAAATATTTTGCATCACCTGTTGTTTTATACATCTCTGCGGCTGCTATTACAAATGCGAGTACCGGAGCTTTAGGTGCTCCATAGAACCCACCTGTTTTTGCGCCAACAGCCCGGTTTTTTCGCGGTTTAGCATAATTATACGCATATTCTGCGTGTTTAAGGCAAAGTTGTGCATACGCAGGATCATACTTTTCATATAATCGTGACATCAAAGAAAGTACTGCAGAGGCAAATGATGCCATATGTCCATCATCAGGATTTTTTGCAATAGGTCTTGGTTCTCCTCCCTCCTCAACTTTCTGGGAGGACATTTTTCCGGCAGTAACCCAGGTAGTATGATCATATTGCCCACTACCTTTTTCATAATAGAATGTGTTCGCATCGGGTGCAGCTTTAATGATCCAGTCGGTAGCATACTTGACTTCTTCAAGAAGATCCGGAATTCCGTTCGGTTTACCCCCGGTTAAATCCCAGTCCTGGCTTTTCAAATAGTCGCTGTAATCCACCCCTGTATAGAGGTCATGAAAACCTCTGGGGAACGCTTCATAAGCTTTCGCTAAAACATACGCAGAGAAGAAAAATGTCTGGCCGAAGGTTACATGGTCTCCGCAATCAAACCAGCCGCCTTCAAGATTCCTGGACCCATCAGCATCTTTGGTGAACGAGGTTCTGTATGCAGGATTCTCATGTTCCATTATCAGCCAGTTTGGTCCGATACCCGACCGCTGGCCTCCATAAAACCTGGTAGTCATCCAGGCTGCTCTTTTATACTGTTCCGCTGAAAAGTCTTTAGTTACAGCTGTGAATGCTGGGGTGAGGGGTATTACAACAGTTAAAAAGAAGATTGATAGTTTTCTGATCATCATGACTCCGAAATACAATTTTTAATTATATCTTTGAAAATAGGTTAAAAACATCGCTACTTTAGTGATTTTTCGGCCATTGAATCGTTCATTTTCAAGGAGTGCTGAGTTCTTAGCCATTTTATGATTTTGAAGTGGAATCAAAGTATGATGGGGTTCAGCAAAAAAGTTTCTTCTGTTTTTTTCCATAGTCCTGCAGCCGGAACACCTGATTCAACATCTTGATTTTTCCGGTAACCTCGTTGGGTTATCAAATATCCTGAAACCATAAAATGAGAGAGATTGAATTTAAATCAAATAAAAAATCCTGATTATTTCTAACCGGGATCATATTTATATACACCATTCAGGACTCGAACCTGAGACCCGCTGATTAAGAGTCAGTGAATAAAATCTCTATTTTTCAATTAAATCCTATATATCAAAGATTTACAACAGACACCCAACCCCCTCAACTATCGCAAAATATGGCAATCTATCGCATAAACATGAGTGAATTCATGAGTGCGAGTAAAACTTTATCCTTTCCTGAATAAGAGACATATTAATACCAATAACATAAAGTGGGCTATGAAATGTCTCAAAATAACTACCTTGATCGTTACCAAATGCACCTGTAGAATTATTAACTAAAAATACCATGCACATTATAATGGTAACGTTATATATTACATAGTAACATTAGCTATGTTACTATATATGTTTTTTAGTTACCATAATTGAGAACTGAATGATTAATAATTCTTTAGTAGATTACGTCAAAGCCACATTAGATATAAAAATTGAGCTTAACCCTTTTAACAAAAAGAGCGGCTTGCCACTTTTTTTGAATACCGGATATAAATTACATACCTGCAATCTATTTAGTCAGACTTTTCTGATTGCTCAGGCTTCAAAAAATAGCGATACCACACCTGCTCATTTTAAAAAACATTTAGAATTATTGAAACAATACACTGGTCTGGATTCCATTTTAGTTCTTAAAACAATTGATCCATTTTTGCGGAAAAGACTAATTGAGTACAAAGTCTCCTTCATAGTTCCAGGAACTCAGATGTATTTGCCTTTTCTCATGATTGATTTAAGGGAGTATTTTTCAATATCTGGTAAAAAACCAAATAAGTTAAGCCCGACGGCGCAATTAATAGTTCTGTATCATTTGAATAAAGGTTTGGAATTCCCGATAACACCTGCAAGCCTTGTAAAACTATTCAGTTACACAAAAATGACTATGTCCAGAGTTGTTGATGACTTGGAAAACACTGGAATATGCAGAGTTGAACAGAGCGGCAAAAACCGATATGCATGGATAGAATCTGATGGTTGGGAACTTTGGGAAAAAGTTAACCAGTTTATGAGATCACCAGTAAAAAATAGTGTTTACATAAGATTCTTACATAAATCGATACCAACTGAACTTCCCAAAGCAGGTATTTCAGCATTATCAGAAAGTACACTATTATCTTCAGGAAATATACCGGTTTACGCAACCAGTAAAGAAGACTATACAGTCTTAAAAGAACAAAAAAGAATAGAAATTGTTGAAAATGAATTTGATGCACAAGCCCAGTTAGAAATATGGTATTATAATCCAAAAATCTTGAGTAAACAAAAAGTAGTGGATGTTCTTTCACTGTTTTTATCACTTAGGGAAGATACGGATGAACGTGTACAAATCGCACTTAAGGAGTTATTAGAAAAATACAAATGGAAGAAATAACAGGACTCAATATCTTTAGAGATCATTTTATCAAGCATAAACATAAATATGTCCTCATTGGTGGTAGTGCATGTCATTTAAACCTTAAGGAACAAGGGTTAAGCTTCGGTAGAAAAACTAAAGATCTGGATATAGTGCTTTTACTCGATGTAGATCGAGTTGATGAAGAATTCACGAAAGCATTTTGGCAGTTTGTTGAAATGGGTGGTTATAATATCAAACTGCGATCTGGCAAACCAGTTTTTTACCGTTTTGAAGACCCGCAAAATAAAACATTTCCAGTTATGATTGAACTGTTCTCCCGAAAATTGGAATCCCTAACGCTTCTGGGTGATTCAGATTGCACTCCGATACCTGCCGAAGATGAATTATCCAGTTTGTCTGCAATCCTTCTCAATGATGATTACTACCATCTTATTACGGGCAATTGCAAAACCGTTGATGATATCCAGATTGTAACTCCGGAATGTCTGATAGCACTAAAAGCCAAAGCATTTCTTGATCTGTCTGAAAGAAATGCAGACTCAAATAAAATAAAAAAACATAAAAATGATGTATTCAGATTAGCTCCAACCTTAATCGAAGATAACAGATGTATTGTGCCGGAAACTATTATCAATGATTTTAAGCGTTTTATTAATGCTGTAAAAACTGATCCCGTTGATTTGAAAAATCTGAATGTGAATGTAGGTACAATAGATCAGATCTTAGATGTTATTTGTAAGATCTATGGTATTTCAAATTAAAAACTGTTTAATCATAAATTAACTGCTCACCCTTGCAAAAAAATAGATCTATTCACCACCAAAAAACTGTTTGGGAAATGATTTCTGAAGAACATGAGTGCAAAACATGAGTGTGCCGACAGATGCAAAAAAATAAGCCCCCGTAACCTTTTGAATTACAGGGGCTTATAAGTACACCATTCAGGACTCGAACCTGAGACCCGCTGATTAAGAGTCAGCTGCTCTACCAACTGAGCTAATGGTGCAAAATTTCCGAATATTTCTAACAGTTTTCAAAAATAATAAAAACTTAGTAAAATATCAATAGTAGAATTAATACTTTTTTGAATATGAAAGAACTCATTCGAAAACTTACAAGCCTTGAATGGGAAGATTTCAAAGGAAAAGCGGCATAGAGTGAACTTCCAAAGTCTGTATGGGAAACCGTATCAGAAAATTATCTTCTTTTTCAATATCATTTGCCAGCTTCAGCCAGTGCAAGTCTGTTGGAACAGTCCCGCGATTCCCCTCCTGATATCAATCATTAATTTCTTATCGGCAGCGGCAAAATACTCAACGGATCGACTTGTGTACCGTTCACAACCAGTGATACATGTAGATGCGGACCTGTGGATACACCAGTGCCCCCAACAGCACCTATTTTTTCACCGCCCCTGACAAGTTGACCCTCTTTTACCAAAATGGAATCCTGATGCATGTAATAAGAAAATATCCTGTTGCCATGATCGATGACCGTGAAATTACCTTCATAGTACATCTTTTCTGCAAGTACAACTCTGCCATCTGCAAGCGCGTATACCGGGTCGCCCCTGGAGCCGCGAAAATCAACGCCACGATGACATTTGGTTTCTGATGGTTGTGCTATTTTTTTACCATCTTTGATTGCATAACGCTCATAAATGCGGGTGCTCCAGAATTGTGATGTAACGTAATGCCGGTCACGCGGATGAGCCAGCACACTCGTAAGAAGATCTTCACTTTGCAGGGAAAACACCTCTTTCTTGCGGGTTGTACAGCGCTCGATGAATAACTTGACTTGAGGATCCCTTGTTTGGTTCACATCAGAGAATTTTCCTACATTCATTGATTGATGATATACAGGAAAATCAGTCTTCCCCACACTGAATGTTACTACATGTCGAACAGGTTGCGATGATCTCTGATATTCCAGTACGAGCATCTTTTCTCCCGGAAGCATATCAGGAGACAGTGCAAAGAAGCCTCGATATCCCCATGTAAATGCCTTTAGAAGCACATCAGTGTGTTCAAATCTACTGCACATACTACCTTTTTTTATCACTTCTTTATTTTCAGGTAGTATCTCCAGATAGACGATGTTACCTTGATCGAATGCACGAGCATAAAGTTGCACTGTAATCCCTTCATTTTTAGAAATAATTTGATGGGATACTGAAAATACATAGTCACTGGGAAAAATTCGTTGAATGGAGATAGCGCTGGGAATCGAATCAGTAGTTCCACCGTACAAGAAGCAGGCAAATATGATGTGTTGAACTACTGCTGACATAATTTTTTTCATTGATCTGCCACCTCCCTTAATAAAATACTTTTTCGCAGTATTCAGTTAGGATGAATAGTGTATATGGCTACAAGGAATTGAATTTAAAGTTACACTTGTATAACAGTCGCGGTTTTTATACCAGTGCATCAGAACTTTACTCCAGAGAATTTTGGGGTTTTCTAAAGCGTAGCGACATAAATCCTTGATTTTACTTGAAATAAAGATATGTTGTTGAAAATCGGGGGAAAAAAATTGTACCATTAAGCAAAAACTGTAACCAAAGTTTACAAAATGCATTCAATTAAAAAATTGGCTTCTATTCTGTTTTTCGTTTTTATCACCGCAGCAGAATCAGACTACCTTTTGCCTGATACTCTCTGGGTAAAAGTTACTTTTTACGATTTTCATGCTGACGGCAGTAATCCCAATTTCGAAGCTTGCAACTGCGGTCGAAAGACGGGAATGATTCAAGATACCCTTAGCCCCCTACGTAAACCTTTATTGAAGGAAAATATTTGTTGTAATGACAGAATTAATGAATGGTTCAGGCCGTCAGGAGCTCCTGAAAGCTCTTTTTCCTTTGATCGTCCAAGTGGTTTCTGGAAATGGACAGGATTGACATCTTATTTGGGCCGCACAAATGAATGGGTCGGGTCACAATTCAGCGAATCGTATGACATGTCTAATATCGTTCTCTACGACAGTCTTCCATTCACCATTTTCGATGCCAAAACCGGGACATATGAATTTGTAAGGAATATGCGGTTGAATACAAAAGAGCAGTTCTTCTGGCTGGACGGAAAAGGGTTTGGGGAAGAACCGAATGGAAAAGGGCACAACTATTCCTTTACCATGGAGCTTCATCATGAATTCACCTATCAGGGAGGTGAATTTTTCAAATTTTACGGAGATGATGACACCTGGATTTTCATTAACGGTAAACTGGTGCTTGATTTGGGAGGTATGCAGGCCGAGGTTGGGGGCACGGTCAATCTTGATAACCTTGCACCATCTCTTGATCTTGTCAAGGGCAAAAAATACATGTTTGATTTTTTCTATACTGAAAGACGGACTACACAATCAAACATCGTCATAACTACAAATATCCTTACTCCCTCCAAACCTAACAGTATAGTTATTTTTCCGGATTCCACAACATCAACCTCTACTGATTCCCTAATCGGCCTGGGAGATACCCTTATCAGGGCGGGGGAATGCCTGAAACTGTTTGCATATGTCGTCGATGACACTGGAGCATTACGTCCCGACTGGAGCAGAAATATAATCTGGGAAGTTCATGACTCCCTTGGAAATCCCCTTGATATCACAACAAGAAGTAGCAACAATACATTCTGCCTCACGGAAGCATACGGATGCGTTTCCATTTACTTATCTTTCCAGGATTCTCTTTTCCCCAATATAATCCTGCATGATACAATTCGAATGTGTGTGAATCCAGGTCCTCCCGATCACCTTGTTATTGAAGCCAGTGCTGACAGTACTGTCAGTTTACGTCAAGATAATCCTATCGATGTTCTCTATCTTTCCAGCAACGAAGCTCAGGCAAAAGTATATGCAGTGCTCAGAGACCGATTCGGAAATTTTGCCGGCTACGCACAATCTTCCCAATGGACCAGTTTTAGTACCGCTGTTGTTCAGGCGACAGCCGGTAACAACAGTATCGGAGAAGGAATCATCACCCGTAATACCAATGAGGGAACTGCTCGTGTGCAGGCTGCTTCAGGTAGCTTAAAGGACACTGTTGAGGTGGTGCTTGAAAATATTACATATACTTCTTTGAGGATTGTAACCGGCACAGGCATATTGCGTGATATCGACACATTACGTATTAGAAGTGATCAGGACACCTCGCTGACTGCTCTGGGAAGACGTTCCGATAATGGCCAATGGGATAATGTGCTTGTTCGCTGGACAGCTTCCGGGATAGTCCTGCAACCATCAGCTCCTTCATGGGATTACCGCTGGGTAAGCTTCTCGCCAGTTGTGGCAGATACTGGAAAAATTATCATTTCCCGTTCCGGAACATCCGGTACTATCTCCGACACAGTTGTAATAATCTCCTCAACCGGGGCTCCATACACTCTGGTTCTCTATCCTTTGCAGGGAGCACCTGGTTCCGGCAATATCCAATACCCCTCACCATCAGTTATGATCAGTCTTACAGCTGGTAAGAGTTTTCCTGCAACAGCCAAATTATTTGACAGCAGAGGAAACTGGCTACGTGATTTTGAAAATTCAGGTGCCCCTATTTCCTGGAAAATAGTTGAAATTGATGGGAATCCTCCAAGTGGAGAGTTGAACTCCAATACTGGGGCTACAGTTTCATACTTCGCCAGGAGAGCTTACAATACATTCCTTTTAATAGCAGAATATCTTGGATCTTCAATACCACTAACTGATAGCGTGAGATTATATATCAATCCTGGTGCACCAAATCACCTTGTTATTGAAGGCTCTTCAGACAGGGCGGTCAGTCCCAATGAAGATTTTCCATTGCAATCACTGGTTTTTACAGGTACCGATTCCATTTTGAGTGTTTATGCGGTAATCAGAGATTCTCTTGGTAATTTTATCAGTTCATCCAGCAGGACTTCCTGGAGCAGCCAGGATACGACAATTGCCACGGTTGTGGCAGGAAATAGTGCGATTGGAGAAGGCGTTATTCAAAGAGAGGTAGTTTCGGGACAGACCAGTATCATAGCAGTAAACGGTGATGATGCTGGTATGCTTGACACACTTACAGTAATGTTAACCACCATTACCTACGACTCCCTCCGTATTGTTGTGAATCATAACGGTATTAGGGACATATCGTTCCTCAACATTTATTCAGGAGAGGACACTCTGCTTTTCGCATTAGGCCTGAGATCTGATACCAGACAGTGGGAAAATGTTCGCGTAACATGGAGTAGCACCGGTTTTATCACCTCTACCACACCCCCTTCAATGGCTGACAGGTGGAATTTCAGCCCGACTGTACCGGGACAAGGGTTGATTTTGATCACCAGAAACAATGTCTGGGATACATTGCGGGTGCAAATCGATGGTGCCTCACCGATTCGTCTTGTACTTTATCCTTCCACAGGAGCCCCGGGTTTAAATAACCAGCCATACCCTTCTCCACCGTTGTTGGACACAGTCACAGCCGGAGTGTTTTATCCTTTTGTCGCAAAACTTTTTTCAAGCAATAATACCTGGCTCCAGTCTTTTGAAAAAGAAAATACCCCGATTCAGTGGAAAATTGTCAAGGTGTCTGGCGGATCTCAATCTGTTGCGGGATTTTTGCAAAACAGTACGGGTGCTTTCAACAATTTTTCACCAGTAACAGCCTACACTACAGTGGAGATAATAGCTGAATTCGAATACAATTTACAGGTAATGGCAGATACGGTCAGATTGTATGTCAAACCCGCAGCTCCTCATCATCTGATAATTGAGAGTTCCTCAGATTGGTGGAGTAGCCCTAATGCTGATAATCCCATAGATTCAGTTACCTTTGGGTATACCGATTCAGTACAGTATGTCTATGCAGTACTGAGAGATACCTTTGGTAATTTTGTAGATTTTTCCACAAATGTTGTCTGGGCCAGCCGGGACAGCACCATAGCGACTGCAGCCAAAGGAATCGTATCTCTCGGTGAAGGACGCCTGATTAGAAAAGGTACACTGGGTACAGGTATCATTGTAGCTTTCGACAATGCGGGCAGAATCGATTCGACCGTGGTGCGCCTCACCAATGTTCAATATGATTCACTAAGAATAATAACTCAGGATGGCGACTCGATTTCTCAACTCGTCATGCCAACAACCGGAGATACGAGCTTATTCGTGCAAGGCAGACGAAAAGAGGACGGTGTCTGGGAATATGTAAAAGCAGATTGGCAAACAATTGGCAGTATTCTTGTCATTCCCGGTCCTCCTTCCCGTTCAGAAACGTGGCATTTCTCTCCAGCCGATACCGGATCAGGCTTCATTATTGTATCGATGCGGGTTGGATCAAACCTGATATCGGACACAGTATCCGTTCAATTCAATGCGGGAAATCCATTCTCTCTGGTATTATACCCAAAAGCAGGAGCTCCAGGATTCAACAACCAGCCTTACCCCAATTCCGAAACACCTGTAAATATTGAAGCTGGCGCTTTTTTACCTCTTACGGCTAAATTATTCGATCAAAGCGGTGTTTGGCTCAGCAACTATGAAACTCCCAACCAACCATTTTCCTGGAAGATTATTGAGCAAGCAGGTTTTTCTGAATCAGGAAATTTTTCCGATTCAATCGGATTTTTCACCATGTATTCTCCTGTAAAAGCCTACAGAACTGTCATGATTGCGGTCAGTTTCGTTCATGGAACACGCAGACTGACTGATACTGTCACCGTTTCTATTATCCCCGGGCCAGCTCACCATTTGGTGATTGAAGCAAATCAGAACCGGGAGATCAGCCCGAATTCCGACAATCCATTAAATACCGTTACCCTCACCAGCATGGAATCTATCCGTCGGGTTTATGCCGTTATCAGGGATAAATTGGGAAACTGGGTTGATTATTCCCTCATTACCAACTGGAGTTCGAATGATTCACTTATTGTAAATGTTCAAAGCGGCATCACCAGCATTGGCGAGGGAATTATAACAAATGTAAATGAAGGCAGCACCTTGATACGGGCTACAAACAAGGAGACCCGTTATGGTTCGACTGTACTGACTGATTCCCTCGAAGTTATTGTGAAAAACATTTATTTTATCCGATTACGTATCCTTAACCAGAAGGGGTTTGAATTAGACAGTCTGGTGATGAGTACTAACGATGATACTACATTGATTGTTCAGGGATTGCGTTCGGACGATTCTACCTGGGAAAATATACAGACACAGTGGGAAATTGACACCTCACTGGAAGGAAAAATGGCACCTCCACCGCCTCAGTTGTCAAATCAATGGAAATTTTCACCAGCCTCTCCTGTTGCTGGATGGATACGGGTCACACTGGGCATTGATTCTATCACCATACCTGATACAATCAGATTTATGGCGATCAGAGGTGAACCTGTTTCAGTGACTTTTGAGATCTTGACTCCTCAGGAGAAGAGAATCGCCGGAGATACCATAATCGGCCTGGTGAAAATTTACAATCGGAACGGATTGGTTCCGGACGAATATTGCTTCAGAGCTGATTCGGTAAAAGGTGGTGCACTCTATTACGATCCATTGAGAAATGATCAAAGAGTAGACCCGATACTGTTCATTGATGGTGAAAAATCAAATCTTACTTATACAGCCAATGATGCATACCGATTAGATCAGTGTTTTACAGAAGGGGTTGACACAGTCCGTTTTATTCTTTATTATGCTCCATACGACAATGACAGCCTGCATGAGATTACTGTTAAACTTGGCTCGATTGCAGCATCCACAACTCCTTTCAGGATTCTTCCTGCAAAACTGGATTCTCTGGCCATTTTAGCACGCAACAATATTAGTCTGGATACCTTGATCCTGCATTCCCCCCAGGATGGTGTAATATTGACATCAGTAGGTTTTGACCGGTATGGAAACCTTCGTGGACCAGAACCAGGCAATTGGTTTACCGATGGAAGTCTGCACCCGATCGTCAGAGCTACAAATCTGACCAGAATCTATTATGAATCCAGCAACGTTATTGAACCTGAACAAGGGTATATTACAGTCTTTTCGGTAGATACCTCTTCTGGTAAGCTTTCCAGCAGGATATTTATCAGTATCACCGGTCCTGCTATTGCATTGAAGTCTGCGTTTACAGGAGACAAAAACGGTAATGGATATCTCGACAGGATTATTCTTGAGTTCAGCAGGTCGGTTGTACTGCCGGACAGTATTCCCGGGCTGCTTATCTACCAGCCGGGAGCAATTTTTGAATGTATAGGGATGATTCAGGAAAAGGACAATGTCTGGGTAATTACTCTCAGGGAGGATAGCTCTTCTGGAAACCTGCAGACCAGCTGGCAACCACAACTCTTTTTTGATTCCTTTGATGAAGTCACTGGTGTACATAATTACATTATTGAAGATGGAGCCGGACCGGTTATTTTGAGTGTCGTTAAAACAGAAGAGAACATCAACAATAAGAGAAGAGACCATGTTGTTGTAGTTTTCAGTGAGCCGGTAATGAATGCTGAAGGCACTACGCTCAAAGTAGTTACTCCACCGGAATCACTTTTTATCGTATGGAAATACAATGAAAAAGGTGTCTTTTTCCCGATTGATAACGCATTTGCCGGGATTGAGTATCTGAAAACTGTCAGAAAGGATGCCGTTGAATTTTATGTGTCAAATGCTTTCGATCTGTCTTCACAACATTTTTTGAATATCAACACCCAGGGTACAAAAATCACAGACAACACCGAAACAAGAAATCCTCCGGAAACGGAAAATCGCAAGGTCCGTGTTCAGGTTAAAAACCAGGTTCCGGTGGAGCTTATAGCAGTTCCGAACCCATCATCTCCAAGATTTAATAGGGTTAATGCTGGTGTGTTATTAGCTGAACATGAACCGATGGCTCGCCAGTGGGTCCTTCAGGATAAAGGTGGCACAGTTCTGTCATTTAAAATTGCCACGCCAGAAGATGGAACAGTTAACGCTTACCTGAAAATCCATGATATTGCTGGAAATCTGGTGGCCAGTGCCAAAAATGATGATCTGGCAAGTAATTTGCCAAAGGGCCTGTCAGCCTATGAAATTAATTTTTATTGGAACGGCTCAAACAGTTTTGGAATGAAAGTGGCTCCGGGTATTTACAAGACGATACTTTACATTAATTATTCTTCTCCAAATTATAAAGACTTTAAAGTCATGAATATGATTGGTATCTCAAAATGATCTTGTGTATGTTATGATATTACCCACTTCTTTTTAGTGCTTTTTTCCTCAACAAAGGATTTTTTCACTCATGTCGAAAAAATTCCCCAATTATGAGCAGGTTAGCAATTATTTTCAAGATTATTATCTACTGATCCAACACACATTGTAAAGAAATAGTAACCCAAAAACAGGGTACCAAACCAGAACACAGATTGCTGACATACATCATGAACTCAACCATACAATTTCAACTAAACCGATATAAACTTCTTAAAAAAGTTGCAGATTATGGTTCAGGCAGCCTGTTACTTGCCTCCGATTTAGCAGCTCATCGCTTTGTACTTATCAAAAAAACTACAGCTGTTAATGAACAATTTGCCTTTTACCAGGAATGTTTCCAGAATGAGTTAGAATTAACAAATTATCTGGATCATGGAAATATAATGCCACTCATCAATTATGGATGGCATGATGGATCTTTCTACGCAGTGATGAATCATGTTGATGGATGTGATCTAGGGGCTTTGATTACTCATCCCCAGTTTGATGATTCAATTGGCCTGATGATCCTGACTCTGGCACTGGAAACACTGCACCATTGTCATGTGAAAGGGATCAGTCATGGTGATCTCAAACCAGCAAACTTACTGATAACTTCATCAGGGCAGGTCCAACTCACCGGTTTTGGTGTTTCACGAATGATCTCGATTGAAGATCAGCACTGTTTTTTTTCAACCCCATTGTTTTTGCCTCCTGAATTAGTACAGATAATTGATTTGAAAAATCAATCAGACAGCAATCAATTTGAAAATACGACACTGTTCAGCTGCAGGAATGATTCGTGGACAAATGTGGTCCAATTATCAAATCCCGGAAGCATTTCACAGGATATCTGGGCTGTCGGTGTCCTGCTTTTTCGGATATGTACAGGTATTTACCCTTTTAATTCAGACCATTTTCCGACTCTGTTATCTTCTATTATTCAAAATAACCCCATGAGTCATGACAAATTCAGGACTGAAATACCAAAATCAATTATATCTATTATTGGTCAATGCCTCCGGAAGAACCCCAGTCAGAGACTCAATTCTCTGGATCCGGTTCTTAATGTTCTTCATGAACATTTTCATTCACAGGGAATCTCTTTTTTTAATGAATATATTGCCCACTATCTGAATCAGAAAAGTGATCTACTCACGTATTCTATTAGTGTAGATGAACCTCCTGGAATGAATGTACATGGTAGTGATAACACTGCAGAGGAGCAACAACACAGTAAACCAAATGGCTACGAAACAAAAGTGCTACGGCATTTAGTTGCACCTAACTACAGTTTACCCCAGGTTAGTACCACACCGACAGTGAAGCTTGATCCAAGAGTAATCCGTGCAGCATATGAATCACAGAACAAATCAATAAATGTATTCCAGAAATTAAGAACCCTGTCCAGGGTCTACCGTTTACATATTATTCTGGGAGCAGCAATAGTATTTTTAATAGTGTTACTGTTTGTTTCTGGAAGTTTTATTATTGAACATTTCAGTAATAAAAGCTCTGAACTTGCAACAGTGCAACACACAGAGAAAAAGTCACTTTTTCGCAAAACTTCACACAAAAAGAGAAATCTAACGTCTCCGGCACCTCACGAAAAGCCCCTGGTACAAGAGGAGAACAGTTCAGATCGAAATGACTCGATCCCAATACAGCAAGTTTTTGTTTCCCAAAAGATGTCTGATGCAGCAAAACCAATTGAGAAAAACTCACTATCGCAAGTGAAAACTTCTCAATCTGGTACGCAGCAGGTTTCAAAAAAAAGTACTCCATCAACTGCCAGCTCCGGCACTTCCGGAATCACAAAAAAACGGGTGCAGGAACATGCGATATCCAATTCAAGTCAAGTTGAGAATAGTGTCGAACAAACAGGAAAACTCACAATTTCTGTTGATCCACCGCACGCCAGTGTATTTGTAGATGGGACACTTCTGGACAAAAATGAATTTGAATCTGGTAAGGAACTAACTACAGGCAACCACAATATTACTGCGGATGCTCCGAACTATGAGCCATATAGAAATACTGTTTCTATCGAAAAAGATCAATCTACAATTCTCGCTATCGCTCTTAAAGCGATTGTAAAAGGTAATGGTCAGGTTCATATGTTCTCCTATCCCTGGGCAAACCTGTATATTGATGGGGAATTGAAAGGAACAACTCCAACAGCTGTTCCGATATTGCTGGATGAAGGAACTCATCAACTCTCATTACAACGGGATGGATATGAAACCTATACCGAAGAATTAAATATCAAGACAGGTGATGTTTTACGGCTTAAAGTTGATCTGAAGAAGAACTAAAAGTCCAGAACGACTGTTAAACCATTTCCAGAACTGTATACTTGCGGCTGAGTACCTTTTTTAATTATCCTGACAAATAAAACTGTCGTTACCCCTGCAACTGCAGCGCAACCTGCTCCACCTGCCAGGAATAAGGAATATTTAGTAATTTTACCATCCGAAATAAAATGATTATTTCCCGTTTTGAGATTATCTTTCCGAATGGTATATGCTTTGTATCCGCAGAAACCGCCGCCACCCAGAGACACCACTGCAGATGAAAGCAACACAGCAGGAACTACAACATTGCCTTTCTTTTCCTGAATCGTGACAGTATCGGTGGTTCTTATACTCTCCATCTGAGAAATTTTTTTCTCGAGTAATACCTGATTGTACACAAGGGATATATTAGGAGGCAGTTCAAGAGTATCGATCATCGATGAATCTTTTTCTATAATTAACGAGAAATATTCCTTCGCCTTCGTGATCTGGTTCAGCATTCCATACGATTGTGCCAGCATTTTGTATGCTTCAAGGCTGTCGCTTTGATTTTCCATTATTGGCAGTACACTATCGATACATTCAATAGCCCGGGAGTAATATCCGTCACGATATTCTGCAATACACAGGTTTAATTTATACCGGGAAACTGAAGGCGCTTCCTCTGCATAACAGTCGTAAGTGATTGATCCGAAAACGAATAGAAGTATAAGGATGTAACGCAACATTCACATGTCCCATATGGTTAGTGGGAGAAAATTTAAATTATATGGCTAATATAAAACAGGGAACTTTATGCGATAGAAATTTAATTTCTTCATACCTGTTCTGTCACTGGTCTTTAAATACATTCAAATACAGTACCTCTACCATTTTATCGGGTTCTATTTATGAATAAAAAGATTACCTTTTAAAATCATTCTGATAATTATTAAAATCGGTTGCACTTTGAATCTTTTTGTACTATATTGATGTAGTACATAAATTACAATTGAGGTTTGATGAATTTAATTATTCGAGATGGGAGCCCAATCCCTGTTTACGAGCAGATTATTATACAGATCTTGAAAAATCTCAGGGAAAATGCTCTTCAGATGGATTGTCCACTCCCAACAATACGGCAGTTAGCATCTGATTTAGACATTACAGTCGCTACTGTTGCAAAAGTTTATCAAATTCTGGAGCGTGGCAAGATAATTGTCACTGGAGGGCGAAGGGGTACTTTTTTCCATGAGAATGCATTAGAGAATGCTGAAAAATTCATCAATGAAGAGATCAGAAATCAAATGAGAGAATTTATTTCCCTGCAATTGAAATATGGTGTCTCAGTAAATACACTACAAGAGTTATTTGCCGCAACTATCAATGAGTTTTCAAAAGGGGTTTTTCAATGATTTTAACACTTCTATTGTCGATAGCTCAAATAGCAGCCTTGATCTATTTAGGGTTTACATCTGTACGAATTAATCGTCTGCAGACTTTATCAAAAAATTTTGACTGGGTTTTACACAATAATTCTTTTTTAGCAAAATATGGCGAACCTTTATTCTGGCCACTGATCGTCACCGGATCAATAATGTCAGTATATCTTTTACTAATTTCTTTCTCAGTAACAGTGAGTGAATTTATCGGTATTAAATACATTTTACTCTCAGCAGGAATTGGCATTACCTTTTTATTGTACTATATCATTGACACTAAAGTAAAAAGGCAAATTCCACTTAAGGAAGAACGCACAGCCAGATTTGTTAAAAGAACTCTTGGGTATTACCTAGATCCCCGCTGGGTAACAGGTGCCGTGGCTTCAGTTGCAGGTACTTTTGTAATTATTGGAGCATCATTTATTCTGAATAAAATCTCATTTCCTATGTTTATTTGTTATATTTCCTGCGCCATAGTTTCTTTTGGATTAATATGGTTAGGAATTGTACTGGCTTTGAAGGAAAAAATACCTCATGTAAATGACATCGCCACGATTACCCCTATTGATCTTGGTGAAAATTACCGTTCATTTTCACTTTCATTACAAATTGGAATGGTTTATTTCTTTTCTCTATTTCTGATGTTTATGATTGTTATCCAATGGTTTGGATATGTTATTGCAGTTGGCCCGTATTTCTCAGAATTTTATGCATTTTTTGGAGAAAAGTCTCCACAATTTAAACCAATTTTTACAATGGTTCAATGGGAAAACATTTCTTCTGTCTTTTCTGCAATGTTATTCATTTTACTTGTGCACTGTAGACAATTCAAGAATATTACTTCGATCCGATTAATAACTTTTGCAAAGTGAAAGATAGCAAAAGCTGTTTTCAATTACATTCCTTAAAATTAAGGCAATTAAATGTTTGGGAATTCAAAAAGAAAATTTCTTGAGAAATTCAAGGCTTCGTGGGGTAATCCCAAAACAGATGCATTCAACTTCGATGCCATCGAACAGTACTTCAGAAAAAAGGACAACTCTGCAGCGTTGCAGGTACTTTCCAATCAAACGATAAATGACCTGGACTTCTACGGTCTGTTTGCATTTACAGACCGAACGCATTCCAGGATCGGGCAACAGTATCTTTTTAACAAACTACTGACTGTTAAGAATGTCCCCTATTTCATCGAACAGGAAAAACTTATTGAGCATTTTACAAAAAATGAACAAGATCGTCTGGATACTCAATTTATTCTGAATAAATTAAATGATGACGAATCTTATAATGTTTGTAATTTGTTTCTTGAAGATTTTGTAGAACCGCCAAAATACTTCCCCATAATTAAGGTCTTGTCATTAGTTAGCTTCCTTACATTTATTGCGATAATCTTTTTGCCAAAGATCGGCATTTTTGTAATTGGTCTCTTCGCTATAAATCTATTTCTGCACTATCTAAATAAGAAGCATATAGAAATGTATTCCGATTCTATTCCGAGATTGTCATTGTTAAGCAGATGTATTAGAGAATTAATAAAAATTAACATGCCTCTCGATTCAGACAAAGCCCTTGTTTCATCATTAGGATCAATCGAGAAGCTTAACGGTAAGATGTCGATTTTTACCATTGAATCAAAGCAGACGGCAGACCCTATGGCTGGCATGTTCTATATGTTGGTTGAATATATCAAGATTCTTTTTTTGTTGGAGCCCATCATTGTATTCAGTGCATTGAAACATCTGCGATTAAAACGAAAAGATATTCAAAATCTTTATGAATTTTTCGGTAAAATTGACAGTGCCAATTCAATAGCATCACTGCGGTGCGGACTAAGCCATTATTGCATTCCCAAAATATTTATGGAACGCAAAGGCATTGGGTTCGATGACCTGTATCATCCATTGATCCAAAACTGTGTTACCAATTCAATGGATACTAAAGGGAAATCTATACTTCTTTCCGGATCTAACATGTCCGGTAAGACCACCTTTATCCGTTCCTTATCAATAAGTACATTATTCGCTCAGACAATCAATACCTGCTTTGCATCCAATTTTCAATTATCCCCTATGAAAATATACTCTGCAATCAGGATTTCAGATGATGTATTAAGTGGTAAGAGCTATTATTTTGAAGAAGTTCTTGCCATAAATGAAATGGTTAAAGAAAGCCAATTGGGGTCAAGAACTTTGTTCCTTCTCGATGAAATATTTAAAGGTACAAACACTATTGAGAGGATAGCTGCCGGGAAAGCCGTGCTTTCATATATCAGTAAAAATGGCAATACTGTTTTTGTTTCTACCCACGATATCGAATTAACTGGATTACTTAATAATACATACGATTTGTACCATTTTACTGAATTGGTAGTTGACGGTAAGGTACATTTCGACTACAAATTGAAAAGTGGTGAACTTAAAACAAGAAATGCAATCAGGATTTTGGAGATTAATGGTTATCCTGAAGAAATAATTGAAGAAGCCAAAGAAATCTCAAACCTGATAATTGGGTTAAACTCACAAAATGGATAAGAATTTCTATAAGCAGTTACAAAGGAAACCGTTCGCGAAGAAAGATGATGGCTGACCTGCAACAGACGAACAAGAAGCCACTGTCGGCTCCGGGCTTAAAGCAGCCTTTCGACCCGAATCATCTTTTTACATAGGGATAGAAGTAATTATAGCCTATCAAATTTCACAAACTTATTATATATTTAGTAATCTGCAATTGTTTGATTCATTTTCAGCATTATGTATTGAATTTGCTTTTCTATTGCTCAAGTCAAAATTAATAAATTATTTTGTACAATAAATAAGAGATATCAATATATCACAGTGTCAACATCATGAAACAACACCTATTTTTTATAGCCTTTGCTCTGCAGCTTTTATTCATCAGTATAAATGCATTGTCGCAGGAACAAGCAGACTCATCAGATGATGAAATAGTTATTGAAATTGAATCCGCATCAGCCGACACTACTGTGATGCAGGCAGACACCCTTCCAGGACTTGAAAGTGAACCAAAGCTTACCACCTTTATTAAAGCGGATTATCCGGCAGATCTTCAAAAATCGGGAGTGCAGGGAAACGTGCGGCTGGTGTTACTGGTTTCTGAAAACGGCACGGTTGACAGTGTTGGTGTATTAAAGGGTTGTCATCCAATTCTTGATTATAACGCAGAAGATGCTGCCAAACGGTTTGTTTTCACCCCTGCGAAAGCCGATGGGCAACCTGTTGCCGTGCTGCTTGAATACGATTATCAGTTTTCTCTGACCGATGCACTTGTGGGAAATGACACTTCCGTTAACTTTTCCGGTACCATTCTGGAAAAAGGCACACGCACACCAGTATCTGATGCCACAATATCCGTTACTTTTGAGGATACTCTTTCCGACACAACTCTGCCGGTACCTTTTTCAACCTATCTGAAAACGATATGCAGTTACGCAGGCCAATCCTGTGAAGCGGGAAAGATGATAACCACCACCGACTCTCTCGGCAGGTTTTCATTCAAGGCACTTCCCTGTTGCAGCATACTGGTCACCTGCATTATACCCGGATATGAGCGATACTGGCAACGGGAGGTGATTGTTGCTGGATCCAATCTGTCAGTTGTTTACTGGCCTGAGCGATCCTCGTATTCGGAGTATGAAATTGTTGTTTATGGAAAAACTGAAGAAAAAGAGGTAAGCCAGCGACAACTCTCAAAAAAGGAAGTGCGAAGTCTTCCCGGTGTTGGCGGTGATGCGGTTCGTGTGGTGCAGACTCTTCCGGGAGTTGGTCGTCCGACAATGGGTAGCGGAGACATAATTGTGCGTGGCAGCCGGCCTTGGGACTCTGGATATTTCCTTGATGGATTGCGGATTCCACAGCTCTACCATCTTGATGGATTAAAATCTGTTTACAATACTGAAGCGCTCGAAACAGTAAACTTTTTTCCGGGTGGAACAGGGGTGCGGCATGGTGGATATACCGGAGGAATCATAGAGATCGTCCCGCGTAAAGCACGCACCGACCGGCTCCACGGTTTTGCAGAACTCAATGGGATGGATGTCAACTTTTCAGTAGAAGGGCCGATCAATAAAAATATCTCATTTCTGGTAGCCGCGCGACGCAGTTTTCTGGGTAATGCGCTATCAAAAGTGTTTGAAAAACTTGAGGATTGGGGTGAAAACCTTCCGTTGTGGATTCTGCTTTACTACTGGGACTATGTTGCCAGAACAGATATCCGTATAAATGATAGTCAGCACCTCTCTCTGAGTGTATTTGGTTCGCGGGACAGCGTGCTGTTCATTTCTAATGAAAGCAGAGGTGGCAGCAGCGAGATTAAATCATCTGCTGACCGACTCAATACCATGCGACTCTTCACAATGATTACCTCCGGCTGGCAATGGGATATCTCTTCATCGATCAAAAATAGCCTCCAATACGACATGACTATCAACAGGGAGCATCTAGCAGCCTTTGGAACTCTTGAAATCAACCAGAAAGATATATCACATCAGATCCGTGATGAGCTTACACTTAAAGCTGGCGATCATTTGACTGTATATCCGGGAATTGACCTGTTGTTTGATCCGGTCGACTTTACTATGATCAGATCTGATGCCAAAGGGGTCTACAGAAAAGACACACTTGACAAATGGCTGTTTGGTGTGTTGGGAGCATTCCTTTTTGCTGAGTACAACGCTACCGATCGTTTGAAATTAACACCAGGAATCCGATTCGATTATTTTCCCGAACTTGATTATCACGGTTCTATACTTCCGCAATTTGGTCCTTACGGAAAGAAAGCCCCCAAATGGCGTGGTTCCGGAGAACCATCAGTGCGACTCGGTGCTCGTTATTCGATTAATGACCGACATACGGCGAAAGCTGCTCTTGGCACTTACAGCCAGACACCGCAGCCGGTTGGTCAGGTGATCCACCCTACCTGGGGGAACCCTGAGCTACCTGCCACCAAAGCATCACAATATGTTGTCGGTTACGAGTGGAAATGCACCGATCTGCTCAGCGTCGATCTTCAGGGATATACCAATTTCCAGTGGAATATTCCCCGACTCGATACAAGTAAAGCAGCTGTTGCAAGTGGTAAAACCTGGAATGCTGACATGAGGGGCAGGATGTTTGGTCTTGAAATTCTTATACGGTATCTTGACAATAATCAGTTCTTCGGATGGATCACTTACACGCTTTCACGAAGTGAACGGAAAGCCCCGGGTGATCATAAGTGGACACTATTCGAAGAAGATATACCACACTATCTGCAACTACTCGGTGGAGTACATCTACCTTTCAACTGGGATGCAAGTTTGCGTCTTCAATACGCCACCGGAAAACCACAAACACCGGTTACAGGTCGAATACTTTACGAAAACACTCAACAGTTTATGCCACGCTATGGAGAACCTTATTCTGAAAGGACCGATCCGTATTTTAAACTTGGTATGCGATTCGATCACCTGCACGCGACAAAACGTTTTACCTGGTCAGCATTTATCGATCTTCCGGACCTGTTGGGACCTCTTTACATGAGTCCTGAATTTTATGTCTATAATTATGACTATACCGAGCACGAACCATTTACCATGATCCCACTGATCATGGGAGGATTCAGGGTGCAGTTCTGATGAAAAAAAACACTATGCATCTACAACCGACAAATAAACTGTCAGTCCGCAACGGAATATATGGGTTGTTGCTGGTGATGGGAGTACTTCTCATCCACTGCGGATTTTCAAGTTCCTTTGAACAGATCGAGGAAAACCGGGTGCGTACTATCGATTTTACCTATCGAAATTGTGCAGACACATCAACCTGTGAAGCATCACCTGGTGACAGCATGGAAATTACAGCACTGTTTGCAGGAGAAAAAGTTACTGATATCGAGCTTTCAGTTTCATTTAATGTTCAGCGTTCTATATATGGTATATATAGTACCTTTGATTCGCTACCGCTAGATTATACCATTATTAAATCGACATTACAATCGCCCGGCAGTGATGCCGACACATTCACATTCAGATTTAAAATTCCCGATTCAATACTGATAACATCTTCTTTTCTTCCGGAATATAACTGGGCAGATGCATTTCCTGCAGAACTCCGTTCCTGGTTTCCATCATCGTTTACTTCCACGAATAAATCTGACATTATTGCAAAACTGAATACAGTGTCAAGTCAATCAGTACCACCAGATACAATATTTGGGCTGCCATTTACCAGTTTTCTCCCCTTTTCGGAAACGGTTCTTCAAATTTTCACCGCTCCGGTTGAACTGAGAGCCTTGATCAACAAAAAATACGAAATCGTGAGCTACTGTTCGGTTCGTTACAACCGCAAATTACATCATCTCGACAATTATATAAGCTGTAATTATAATCCGCTTATTACCAGAATGGGAATATATCGTGTATATCAGAACAACCTTACCTTCTTTGATCCATCAAAGCACACACAACGTCACGACACGATAGTTCTATACGAAAGAGAAAACAATATCGACAATCGTGAATATACCCTTCATATAGAAAAAGATGTTTCCTATTTTCTTTTCGCACAAAGCAACACCCCCCAGGAAACACATTCTATCTACGGAACATCGATAAAAGAAACATACTACTTTGAATGGTTTTATCAGCAGGATTTTACCGGTAACGATTCGGTGTCAACAGACGAAAAAATGACTCTGCTGTCAAATGCTGATGGCCCAATTATACCATTACATCCTGCTGCTACCCGGAGTATTGACCATAGCAGTATCTGGATACAGGTACGCGATAATGCCGATGGTGCACAATTATATCCCACAGGATCATCAGTTTTTCGCACGAATATATTCTTTACCTATTCCGATGAATACATCAAAAAGCAGGAGTTATTAAAATGAAGGTTGTCCGCTTTCTTTCTATCATTCCCATTGTACTTGCGGGTATGTATACAGTTGTATTGGGAAATGACTCAACGGTAACGAACGCATCAGATTTACTGAAATCTCCGACCGCACTTACTGTTGTGGATTCGATTTCTGCACCTGATGCGCTTGTCTCATTTACTGCAATGAATAAGAAGTACCTTAAAAAGTCCGTTATTACTAATATCCTTTATCTGGGTGGATTTGGTCTTTATCAGGGTATAGTTATTCCAGGTATTAACAGGGCGGATAACACAATGGATCAATTGAAATGGGCTCCTCTCAGTTATCTTTCGGTTGGAATGATGTATGCAAGTCTTCCGATTAATGTAATCTCCTCTTACCGGGCAAGAAGCAATTATAAATACTATTATAAAACAGCTCCCACAAATTTAGCACTACCAATTATATTTACAGGTGCGGGACTGTGTATTGGATCATTTGGTGGTTCAATCTGGCGAATGATATCGGATTATAAAGATAATAAAGAATTTGATAATTCTTATACAAAATATGAAAAATTGTCAAATGGCCTGCTCACTGCAGGACTTATCACTTTTGCAGGAGCAAACCTCTATTCGCTTGCATATACGATCGTCCTTGGGGAGAAGGCGAAACAGCAATCTCCTTCCAAAACCGCATCACTGCAATTTGCTCCAATGCGGTACGGTAATGCTAATGGCGGCATGTTGACCTGGAATTTTTAGGGTTTGACGCATTACACCTATCACCAATGGGATTAATCGTGAAATATCAGATAGAGAAGCAATTCCCACTATTATCCCATTTAGTTACGATCTTCGGGATCATTTTTCTCATCGAAATGTTCACAATGCAAATTGTATATACATCATTTGATTTTTTTAAAACTCCACTCAGTCCTTATGCCACTGGTAATTACTGGTATGTAGTTTCATCTGGATTGATGCTTATTGGTACAAGTTATCTCATTTTGTCATTTCTATTCATGAACAGTGCTGGAGTTAGTAAACGTGCAACTGCAATAGGATCTTACATTCTTGCAGCAACAGGGTTAAGCACCTACTTGCTCACTATTTTTCAAACAGATATCGGACCAACGGTCAGTATCACCGGGCACATTCACATTATTTCAGCACATATTCACTTTATGCTGCTTCCGCTTTCGGTGATATGGATCTGTGCAGGTTTAAATGATCATTCATGGAGAATGTATCGAACTGTCTCGTTCATCTTTTCCTTTGTGCTTATAGGGATTGGAATTGTGCTTGTTCTAAAAAAGCATATTGGAATTTCAGACTACTCAGGAGTAATCCAAAAATCCCTGATTACTTTCATTGTTGTGTGGATAATAATTTCAGCACGAGTACACTTAAACCGTAGCCATATCTGCGTTTGTTCACCACCACAATGAAAGCTATGTTCAAATAAAAAAAGGTATCCTCAGTTATGGCATCAATAATGGGATGGTTCATTACATGACCCTATTTGAGATTAAAATCTTTTCTGGCATAGAAGGCAATCTGTACATTTGGTTTTTTGCATTATGGCACAGAATATACTTGTGGATATTGGAATTAATCAATATTTCTATTGCAATACTCTCTCACCACCGCCACATCTGCTTCAGCCCAATCTATTGTCATTAAATGTTGCGGGAGTAGCCAGACATACTCTGCATGTTCTTTCAGCACGATTTCCCCCGATTTTATTGCACATAAAAATGGGTAGAGTGTTATGTTAAATGTCGGGTATGAATAAACACTTTCCGGCAGTTTTCCTGTAATTTCAACTTGAATGGTGAGTTCTTCAGACAGTTCCCTTTTCAGGCACTCTTCGAGAGTTTCCCCAGCATTTACTTTTCCACCGGGGAACTCCCATTTCAGCGGCATACTCATTGTGCTGCTTCTCCGGGTGACGAGTACATAGCCGTTGCGCTCGATGATACCGCATGTTACATGGAGATGTTTCATAGTAGTAGCAATTTATTAAATGCTTCACTCTGATCCAAGTAAACAATGATAGTAACTCAGAAAAAGGATAGTAATTTACACATCTTACTATGGGAATACAATGTTTCGATATTGAATTGAACATAACTACTGTGTATTTTTTATTCATGAAAAAGAAAAGCGCTGGATTACTCATGTTTCGTTTCAAAAATGGTGCATTGGAGCTAATGCTCTGCCATATGGGCGGACCGTTCTGGAAGAATAAAGATTCCGGCTCATGGACAATTCCAAAAGGGGAATATAATGAGGAAGAAGATCCTTTTGATGCTGCAAAAAGAGAATTTCTTGAAGAAACTGGTTTTACTCCTGAAGGTTCATTTGTAAAGTTAACAGCACTTAAACAGTCCAGCGGTAAATTAATTTCAGCATGGGCATTTGAGAGCGATTGTGATATAACAAAAATTACAAGTAACACATTCGAAATTGAATGGCCGCCTCATTCCGGGAAAATTTCGAGTTTTCCTGAAATTGACCGTGCAGAATGGTTTCCAGCTGATCTGGCAAAAGAAAAAATTCTCAAGGGTCAGATTGGTTTTATTGATGAGTTGTGTGCTATTTTGAAGAGATGATAGCATTTTCCGAACACCAGCGCTCTCCCCAGGCAAGTGTAATAACATTAAAATCTTTGATTTTCGATATTTGTTTGTAACAGTAATCATAATTCCACCTGAATGGAAATGGGTGACTCAGTTCAAGTACATGGGAAGCAAATGTAATTTTTGGTTTCACATGATAAACCGCTTTCGAAAGAGGCATTGGCAGTTGTGTATGAACGATAAATATATCAACAGGCTCAGTGGTTTTCATCTTTTTAATGTTATTTCCATCACCCGTATGATAGATGGTGAATTTATCATTGTTACATCGATAAGAGATCTGATACTGGAGCATATTTTTAGAACTAATGAGCGGTAATTGCCGATGATGGTCGCCAATACACATTGAAATGGTATTATTACCTAATGTTATCACTGTATCTTTTTTGACAATTACCGAATGGGGATAAAAATTTGAAAAAACAGGCTTTTTAAACTCTAACATTTTTTCAACCAGTCGCTTATCGTAGTGATCATGATGCCAGTGAGTTATTAATAATACATCTAAAAAAGATGCAAGCTTTTCAGCATCACGAAAAGAGAGATCAACACCAATGATAGATGTTGCTGTCTGAAAAACATAACCCATATTATAGAAATACCAGCAGATCAGCCCTTTTTCAACTTTAGTTGATTCTATTGCATTAATTGACCGATTGGTAACATTTTTAAAATATTCAAGAACCTGGAATTTATCTTCGAGAGCTTCTGCTTTGTAACAGTTAACGGTTTTTATATATTTCATGAAAGTTAACGGCCTGACATGTTGAGCCTGCTCCTGAATAAGCTGAAGATACTGATTTCTGATTTCTTTCAGGGTATCATTGGTCGGATAGATAATAAGCTCGATTTTCTGCAGTTCATCCTCGGCGGCCTTGACATTGTGTTCCGCAATAATTGAAAAAGGGGCAAAAAAAGTCAGTAGAATAAGAAATTTCACACGCATAATAAAAATGAATAGTTTCAGGATTGATATACTCTCGCAACTACCCTTACAGGTGATGAATCCGCTTTAATTTTCAAAGGGAAAGCGAAAATTTCGAACCGATCATAACTTAAAAGTAACTTGAGATTGGTCATATTTTCTATAATCAGAATATCATGTTTAAACAGTAGTTTGTGAATATCAAATGGAAATCTGTCAGGTGAAGGTGAATCAATCCCAAGCATTTTGATCTTTTTACCGATTAGAAACTCTGCAAACAATTGGTCAATAACCGGATAGTTCTGATAATACGAGTCAGTTCCATAAAGATCGCTGTGACCAGTGAAAAGAAGTACAATATCATTACTTTTAACGCACTCAGGAAAACAATTATTAGACGAAATACATGTCTGGTTTCTTACATCAAGCAGACAACCATTTCCGGTAAATCTTTCGATCGGATAACTATCTACCAGCGTTTTTGAATCTGTCAAATGCATTGGCGTATCTATATGTGTACCCGTGTGCATGCCCGTCTGAAGCCTGAAATTATTGTAATGATCATACTCAAGGTAGTTTTCCTGAAAAAGGGCTATCGGAGTATCAGAAGGGTATACAGGCATGTTATCAAATATTGTCAAACTTAGATCAATATATTGCATTGAAATCACCTTACAATCACATAAAACGTACTGTAATCTTTTTAAGATATCGTTCTTCAAGTACACCGGCTATTCGTTTTACAATTGCATGACGTAATTCGACATTATGATTACCGGTTATCCTGTTGGCATCATTAAGTCTGGTTCCTACAATGAATGTTATATCATCACTTTCCAGAAATCTGAAATATAATTTAAATGCAGCATTTCCATTTTCGAAAAAAGATGGATTACTTTTTTGGATTTTCGGAAAATGATTCAATTATTGAATCAAGAACAATTTCCGTTTCTGATGCATTCTCACCAAGTAAACATGCTATTTTCTGCACCATTGTCAGGTTTTTCTGGATGACATCTCTTGCTCGTCTCACAACCTGTTCCTTTTGTATAAAAGGTGCAGTGATATCGGCAAAAACACCACCAATCACTGAATGTGGTTCGATAGTGAAAATTGACCCCTGAATAATCCTGTTTTCGACTTTAAAATCACGATGAATAATATCTTCACCGGTGTCAAGAACATGCTTGAAAAATTCATGAAAAGGTACTATTTTATGAAGTGAAACTCCTTCAAGTCCTGATGATGAACCGAATGCGGTTTCAGTGGCTGGCCCAAAAATTGTTACAAAATTCCTGTTACTTTCGATTATACGGAATTGATCATTTACAATAACAACACCTGAAGGCATTGTGCGAATCAGACCCATAGCTTTGTTCTGTGCCAGTTTCCGCATATAGGTAACGCACATGGTACGCTCGGCTTTACCCGAAAGAAGTGCATTTGCAAAATCGCGACAGGAGTCGTAGCCACAACCTCCGCAATTCAGTTCATCTTTAACAGAAAGTTTCCCGACCTGCAGTAAAGCGCCTGTAATCTCTTTTTCGGAATAGGTAAAAAATTTGACGGTTGAATCTGCAACGAACTCTGCAATCGGTATTGATGGTGTTCGGGGGATTTTTTTTGAAGGATATGAGGTTGTAGTAATTATTGTGAGCCGTTTTTTAATAGTAGAATAGTGATCTTCACAAAGTGGACCGTTGATACACCCGCCTTCACAAGCAAGAGCCTCGATAAACAGATTTTCTTTCAACGATTCAGGGTCGATATTTTCCAGGGCATTTCTCACATTTTTAAGTCCGGAAAAGGAGATAAACTGTGGATCATTAACGGTACAGTTAATTTTTATTGTTGCTGACATTCCACCATCAACCGGATACATTGCTCCTTCTTCTGCAGCATTGGGGATGAAAAGGCTGTCACTATCAGGAGTGAGTGCAGTTAGATCTATCTTTTCCTCGCTGAGCCAGTTCCGAAAATCTTCGAATGTTATTACTGTATCAATCAAGTTGGGATGACTGTCAGCTTCACGTTTTTTTCCAATACAGGGACCAATGAAAACAACGCCAATAGTTTCGCCATAGCGCTTCCGGAGCATTTTGCTGTGAGCAAGCATTGGCGAAAGAAAACCGGTAACTGTTCCTGTCAATTTAGGAATATAGTGTGTTATCAGATCGACAATTACTGGACAGGCTGAAGAGATGAACAGTTTATGTTCTTGAGTAGCAAGCTGCTGTGCGATATGAGCGGATACCTGCTGTGCACCAAGCGCCGTTTCCGAAACCCCAAAAAAACCCAGCTTTTTAAGAGCATTGATTATAACTGATCCATCAGAAATACCGAATTCACTTTTGTATGATGGGGCAAGTGATGCAATTACTTTCTTTTTTGTTTTAATCAGGTTTTTAACTTTCCCAAGATCATCCCTGACTTTCTTCGCATGCGCTGGACACACATTGACACAATGTCCGCATAATACACAAAGCTCAGGAATGACAGCTGCTGCGCCATTTTGAAATTTGATCGCTTTTACCGGGCATTCCCGTACACATTTGTAGCAATCCTGACATTCGTTTTTTTCTGTATAAATCGGATTAAAATTTTTCATGCCGTTTCCCTGCGTAATCAAGAAATTTTTCTGAAAGAATCCTCAGAAGAATAGTGCTGTCCATCTCTATTATTAATACCTTTAAAACAATTTAACTTACTGGTTAAAGTGCTTCTTTATCTGAAAATGAACAATATTGATCATTAATCGCTATCGAAAGTGGTGATAATTGGGTTAAATATAATTATAATATACGGTTTATAATGAAAATTGTCCAGACATTTGTGATTATTTTCACTTAAAATCTTAAAATAGGCGACTCAAAGGTAATTCAATGAAATTATTTTAAATTTTAATGTGAATTTTATTACTTTAATTGATCTTCATTATACCAATTACATTAGGTATTTCAGGAGCTTCAGAGGGTGAGTAGCCTAATCCGTTAAATTGCCCAATTAATTCAAGTTTCGTTGAAATTGTTTCTATGGCCATCTGCGCAATATGACCTCCATCAAGATACATTGCTCGATCGATATTGATCGGAAGGGCAAGCAAAATGTTTGAAAAATCATGTACGGAGTGAGGAGTACCGGAAAAAATGAAAAGAATTTTTCCGCTTTTATCCGCCCCAATTGAAGCGATACTCCAGGACTGTCCCTGACTCCAGACATTTTTACCAGTACAGGAGATCATCCGGATACTTTGAATAAAAGTTGTGTAATTGCGTTTTAAACTGATAAAATCATCACATTGACGATCTATAATCCTGAATAGCGGAACATCTGCGCTTCTGGGATTGAATACAAGTATTGTTTTGTCTTTTGACATATACGAATTATTTGTATGAACAGCAGTTTTCATCAGTGAAACCGATGTTTTATAGTCCTGCTGGTACATGCTTGCATTGATCGCTGCCACAAGATGCTTCCTCTTACACCACTGTTTTGCCGATAAAGCCTTACCCTGATCAGGAGCCGATGAACAGAATAGTTGCAATGAATATCGGGATGGGTCGATTCTGAGGATGTAAATAGTAGCTTTAATACTGTCTGGATACCCGGGTGAATGGAATGTACCCAGCTCAAGACCACTTTCAAGTGTTTTCCATGCAGAAAAAGCCTGTGAAATAAACAGTAACAATATAACTGAGTATTTAATCATGATTGTGTTCCTGATAGTGGATCTCTTAAAAAATAGGTTTAGGTTTTGTTGAGTTCAAGTGCTTCTGCCCGGACAAATAGTTTATTTGACATTTAACTTCCGTTATTATAAGCTTTTAATACACACACTTTTCAATTTAGGTTAATGGATGTCAGTAAGTGAAAATTCAGGTACTTAGAACTTCTAAAGCACATGTGGCCCGCAAATCAGGAAAAAAACGCACCTGGTTTCTAAAGCCATTTCGAAGTGTTTTGATCGATTATGCTGTTTTTTTTTCCATTAATATAACCCTGGTCCACTTCCTATTGATACTGATGCATGATCAGATCGTTGTAATGGTCGGAGTATTCTGGGTTGGGCTTTTTGCCTGGCGTGGCGGGATCATTGCCGGATTGATTGGGGGTGCTATCATTTCATTTTCAATTTCAATAAGCTTGTCTTTTGCGCCAAAAGGATTAGGTGCAATGCCCTACTATTTCAATAACAAAGTTCCAGGCGTTGTCTTTGGGCTAATACAATACATTACTGTGTCTATTGTTGTCGGATACATTTCGACTCTGGTTCACCAGTTACGTAAAGAAATTCAATTGAGGATTAATATTCAGAAGCAATTGGAATGTAAAGTAAGAGAACTTGATGCTTTTGGCCATACGGTAGCTCACGATCTTAAAAACCCCCTTATGATAGTAAATGTATCGATTGATGGACTGATTAAAGAGTTTGGATCCCTTGGTAGTCCCAAAGCTGCAAAAATGCTCGCTTTTATCAGTGATGGAACTAAACAGATGATAAACATTATTGAATCACTGCTTATGCTGGCAGGTGTTAAGAAGATCAACAATCAGGATTTTGAAATCTTTCCCGCAGGTGACAGTGTTAATGATGCTCTTAAAAGACTGGAATATCTTATTGAAGCTAACAATGTCAAGATACAAAAACCCGAATATTGGCCATCTGTATATGGGTATGCTCCCTGGATTACCGAAATTTGGGCTAATTATATAAACAATGCGATAAAATATGGGGGAAATCCAGCACAGCATATACAACCATCAATTGAACTTGGATATGATTTTCCTAATAATGATAGAAAAGATGCATTTGTTCGTTTCTGGGTAAAAGACAATGGACCCGGTATTACCAAAGAAAAAATACCAGCATTATTCAAGGAATTCTGCAGGCTGGATAATACTACCGGGAAAGAAGGACATGGACTAGGCTTATCTATTGTTAAGTTAATCGTTGCACGTTTCAATGGTGAAGTCGGCGTTGAGAGTGAGCCAGGGAACGGAAGTCTTTTTTATTTTACTCTTCCCGTTAAAATAATTGAAGAAACACATGCAAACAAAAAATTCAATAAAATAACCATTAAACAGGATCATTATAAGAAGGATGTACTTATAAATGAAAGTGTTAGTAGCTGATGATGAACTGGTGAGCAGGACCAAGGTTGAAAAACATGTCACAACTATGGGACATGAAGTTATTGTTGCCTGTGATGGAAGGGAAGCATTAAATCTATGGCGACAGCACCGTCCGGAAATGGTTATTACTGATTGGGTAATGCCCAATATGACCGGCGTGGAACTTGTTCAGGAGATCAAAAATCTCCAGGGGAGCCGTTACTGTTACGTGATCATGGTCACTTCACAAAACGAGACTAACGATCTTATTATTGGGATGAATGCAGGTGCAGATGATTTTTTAACTAAACCATTCGTAAAGGAAGAACTAACTGTCAGGATAAAAGCCGGTGAGCGTATTGTCAATTTTGAAAGTCGTGATATTGTTATATTTTCAATGGCGTGTCTGGCTGAAGCCAGGGACAACGACACAGGTAACCATCTTGAGCGTATCCGTTATTATTCTAAAGTGCTGGCGGAAAATTTAGCTGCTGAAGAAAAACTAAAGCAACTGACACCATCATTTATTGACAATATTTTTATAACAAGCCCTCTTCATGACATAGGCAAAATTGGTATTCCGGATTTTGTTCTGCTCAAGCCTGGCCGGCTGGACGACAAAGAATATAAGATCATGCAAAAACATACATCAATTGGCCACAAGGCACTTTCAACTGCAATCGAAAAATATCCTAATGAGGAATATCTTAAAATGAGTGCGGAAATAGCTTTGAATCATCATGAAAAATATGATGGAAGCGGGTATCCATCTGGGATGAAAGAGGAGGAGATCCCGTTGAGTGCACGCATTGTAGCTCTGGCGGATGTGTATGATGCACTGGTAAGTAAGCGAGTATACAAAAGCGCCATGCCTCATGATACAGCCCGCTCTATAATTGTCTCTGAACGGGGTAAACATTTCGATCCTGTAGTTGTTGATGCGTTTCTGCGTTGTGAACAGCAGTTTGTTGAAATCCTGGAAAAATTTGATATGCAATAGATGGACTTTTGTTCAATACAGGTTTTTGATCTTTGCTTCTCAATAGTTTTAATTTAACGGGTAATTATGGAATCAATTGAACTCAAAGACAAGGTTATTTTAATAGTTGATGATTATGTAATAAATACTGAGATGATCAGCCTGCTTGTTTCTGACACCGGTGCAACCCCTCTCACAGCATCGAATGGCAGGGAATGTGTTAATATCATTTGCAAACAATCTGTAGATATGATCTTTATGGACCAGCACATGCCTGTTATGGATGGCCTTCAGGCAACACGTGAAATCAGATCTTTACCAGAAGGTAAAAACATTCCTATTATTGGCATTTCTGCCAGTGAAGATGATCATGAGAGGGGTCAGTGCCTTCAGGCAGGAATGAATATGGTTGTTAACAAACTCACCCTTAATTTTGAAAAGATTTCTGAAATTGCCGAACTCATGATTGGCAATCCAAATAGTATTGCTGAGAATCCTGCCAATCATAATTTTCAGAGTGAGCATTTGGATTGTGAAAAACCCGACTTTGATGGTGAAGAAATGAATTATGTAAAAGCCCTTATGGAATTTGAAAATGATGATGATTTAGTACATTCCCTGATGGAAGAATTCCTTAAAAATACCAGGGCGCAAGTAAAAAGCATGAAAGACTCTTTTGAAAATGGAGATTTCGGATCCATCCAGAGAGAATCGCATGGAATTAAGGGTGGTGCTGCAAATTTATGTGCCATGCCTTTGTCTAATGCCGCAAAAGCACTTGAAATGGCTTGTAAAAAACACGAAACCCCCGATACCATTTTCAAGCTGCTTAACGATCTGAACAAGGCGGTCGAATCGTTTGGCAGTTATGTTAAAAAAAAGCTGTTATAATTAATGCTCAGATAGTACGAAAAATATCCTGCTACAAACAACATTGCACTTTTATTTTACAGATGGATCGATAGTGAGTATTCCTTAAATCGATATTTCCGTATATAGAACCAATTATGCTCATCAGTCTCTGGAAGAAAATCTTAAACAATCTCGCTCTGCAAGGTCTACAATTTTTTTGTCAAGGTTCGAATAAATATCGCCACATCTGCTTTGTCCAGTTCACCCTTAGCCACCGAGAGGACAAAATCAGCGAACTTCCCTTGCGGGGCTGTGAAATCATAACCGTTAAAAGCAAGAAAAACAAGTCTTTCGAGTGCTTCCTCTGAAAGTTGGCATTGAGCTAAAACGGTAAATTCCTCTCCATTCTCTTATCCAATCGCCATCAACAAATGATATAAAAGTAGTATCACCTCACCCTGAAAAATTCAAGGATACCGTACGCCGCATGTGTGGTGTCACTCGCCCATGCCATGTCTGCCTTGTAATAGAAGGTCGCAGGGTTTCCCACCAGCAGTTTCGTAAGATTCCCGAGAATCGGACCCAAATCGTCAATGAAGGAGTATCGGAACAGCCGGTTTTCGGCACGGATCGTCCACTGGTGATTGGGTGCTGAGTAAAATGTGGTCTCTGTGGGTTTTCCATTGACAGTGTCGATTACGGAGGTTACCTTGACATTGTTTACCGTGACGGGTGCCGCATCTCCGTCTTTCCAGATCCAGCCGGCAGGAGATGCATCTTTTTTCACAGGAATGCGGAATTGCGCCATCACACTTTTCCCATCCATCAATCCCCTGAATAATATGATACCTCTGGAAACTTCGGGCGCAGTGCCAACCGACCGTGAGTGTTCGAGCATCAACCGGCACCCTTGAATGGTTCGTGGTGCAGAACCCGGAATAGTGAGTGTCATATTGGCATTGGCTCCGTGAAGGAGAACCGAGTATTCGAAAAATTTTCCGATTGAATCTTCCGGTGAAGGAGAGGAGACAGTGACATCGATCAACGGAACTTTGACAGGGGTGGGAATGGCATCGGTCATGATGTCCGCATTACCACCTTTAAGCGCCATGGAAATTCGGGTCGAATCGTTGGTACACGCAAGGCGGCAAGGGCCGATTACTAAAGCTGAACCAGGAGATTCTTCGGTATGCCATTTATCTCTGCCATAATAATTTGATGCTTTCCATGAAACTCCTCCAGGCAAGATTGCCAGCAGACGGATGGTTCCGTTAGGCCCGCCGGGACCTATATTGGTGATGGTGGTCTGTATCTGAACGAATGTGCCGTCATCCGCCGAAACCGAGGCTGTATACACGTCGGTAAAACTTCCAGCCGGGAGAATCACGGGATGAAAGGTCGGGGCAGTACATTCCGCGAAAGATGAGAACGTACAGTGAGAAAAAATGATGAATAAAGATAATAAACGGTAAAACGACTTGAAGAAGGTATTCCGTTGCACACTCATGACCAGTTGTTCCTGTCGAATTAATTGAAAACATCATGATGGCAACCTGATACCGAAAAAATACCCTGACCATCGATTTTGCTACTTTCGTTCATAAATTACAACCTGCAGTTTCTGAAAGACAATACTATTGGAAAGAAGGTGAGCGATGTAGTGCATAATAAATCGGTAAAATATCAAAATGAAACATGAATAGTATTTTTCATTGATAACACCTCCTTTTCTTACTATCTTTGCAAGAACCTTCCTGAAATAGCTGATTTGACTCCGTCCATAAATCTAAAAGATGATGCCACAATTAAAAAATATTGAAACATTGTGGCAAGTGGAAAGATGCGATTCCCAGACCACCACCGCAAATAAGTGCTGAATCTGACTCTGTAGCCGAAGAATAATACTATATTATAGTTTCTTCGAACAAAATTGTATTTGAATCTGTTTTTTTAAAATCTGCTTCAAAAAGCCAAGGCTCCGAGCTACTGAAATGTTCATTTTAATCAGCTCAGAATGAAGTACAACAAGAAAAAGTTTTAGAAAAACCCCAAAAATTGAGAACGATGGTTATGGCAGGGAAAGTCGATAACTATTTTATTCTCACAAAGGAAAAAATCAAAATATCTATCAGCCGATCAGCTAAACTTGCAGAGGATTCACTCAGTCGTAAACAGACGTATCCTCAGACGATGGTAACCAAAATGATTAGTGTCTCATTACCTGCGTATAAAGCAATTGAACAACGGTTGCAGCAGTTAAATGGCTCTCTGAAATTCATTTAGCAGTATTTCTCTTTTATAAATTTATTGTTTTTAAATCACACGAGTGCCCCGTGTGATATTCCTTCTTGTACTGCACCAAACCCCGCCAGTACAATAATGACATGTACATATCTGTACATTACTCAAATTCCGGAAATGCACTGAACAATCGCACTACATTTCACTTAAAATTATTGCTACAAACGCAATTTTAATGCTTGAGACAACTCCAAACCATCTTTTATAAACTTTTTATCACAATTTCTTATTTCAGTTCCTAGCCTTCTGTTTTACGACCAAATTTATAAAATCAGAAGTGGCACTTATGTTTTTCTTAAAAATTCGAAACTTAAACCTTAATTTTTATAAGCTAACATTGCTATTTTTAATTCATGACTGCCTATCCACGAATACTTGATCCATTTGAAGAATCTCGCCACAAATCGATTTTCCTTTTTGGCGCTCGGCAGACCGGCAAAACCACTCTTCTGGCGAACAGATTACCGGATGCGCCATATTTCGACCTGCTCCTTTCGGATCTGTTTCTGGAGTTGAGTCTGCGACCGCAAACTCTTCGTGAGCGGGTTCTTGCAGAAAAAAACCGCATACAGGAATCCGACAATCCCGTTATCATTGATGAAATTCAGAAATTGCCACTCTTGCTCGATGAAATTCACCACTTGATTGAGAAGCATAACATCCGGTAAAGCTTTTAAGCACTTCATTTTCTGCGAACTTTGCTCCTACTGCGAATATCTCAAAGACCGCCGTCCACTTACTTTCTGGAGAGACTATCAGGGCAATGAAGTTGATTTCATTTTAGGTGATGATCTTGCTATAGAAGTCAAATCTACTGATATGGTTACGGAAAAGCATATGAAAGGTTTAAAGCAGCTGAGTGAAGGAACTTCCTTCAAACATAAGCTGATTGTATCACTTGATCCATCACCCCGAACAGTCGGCGACGTGGAGATTCTGCCATGGAAAGAATTTCTGAATCGACTGTGGAGTGGAATATACAAGTAATTACCATTTCTACCAAAGGTCTCGACACAACGATAGCTGATTACAACATCACAACATAAGTATCTTCACAGCATAAGGATACAACTCCATTCTGAAACAGTTATCACTACACAGATGATAATCCGTTCTCAGACTGTTCCACGCAAGAGGATTTGCAGCCGCTGTTTCACATGTTAATTGATCCAGTGTTTTTGATGAGAACTCTCCTGGTAAACCCTCGATAACTACTGTTTCCTTGTGGCTGGAGGTATTAACGATCAGCATCTTTCGTTGTAATCCTGTGTGAAAAATGATTGCTTTAACGCCAGATGTGTTGGACTGACAGATGGTGACCGGATTACCCTGAGCTCCTGCCAGCCATAAAAAAACATTGTAAACAGGATACACACCTGCTCCATCCGAAGGCATGAGTCCGCCATCACCTGTGGCTGCATGGAGAGTTACCGATGAAGCTTTTCCCTCAATTGCACTAATCAGCGCACCTGCGGTCCAGGCTGCACAGAAGAGTGAATTTTGCCGTTTATCTGCTCCGCCATCCTTTAAGGGGTTCTTTCTGTTTTTTCTCGGGCGCAATGTCAGCGGGGATATAATGACCGGTACATTTTCTGCCAGCGAATATGCCTGTTGTAACGTTTCCCTGATTCCATCAAGGTTTTCCATCACAGCGACATTATCAAATGTGTGTACTTGCGGATTGGCAGAATAACAAACCTGATCCACCATAAACAACGATGGATGATTGCGATTGAGTTCAACAAAATAATTATCGGTTCCTGATGCGATTATGACTGATGGATAACGGTTTTTAATTGCAGGAATGAGCGATTTCAAGGTTACTTCTGAAGTTACTTTATTTTCATCATAAATGCAGAAACGACCTGCGTCAATTGATGCAATGCTCAATGCATTAAGCAGCTGATCGACTTTTTCAGGAATAATTGTTGTGCAGTGAAGAGCGATTTCTGCTGCACTGCCAGTCATAGCGCAACGCTGGGCGATGGTTGTTACATCTGAGAGAATATTCTGACTATCAAGATCGAGATCATAACGAACGTGATTCAGGTGTAATGCTTTTAAATATTCGACTGAATCCGGACTCAAATTTTCTGAAAGTGTATCAGTTGTACCTAGTTGAGGACATTTTAATTGTGAAACGGTATCTTGTGGGATTTTCAACACTACCTCTTTTTTAATTTCAGAAACAGTAATCACAGGTGCAACTGTTGTAACTGTTATTGACTGAAACACTTCATCATTGGCACGTACTGTTACTGGTAATGGCAAATCAAGTGGTGTCGAGTATACTTTAAATGATGCATCAGTCCAGTTACGCTGATCTTCCATCTCAAATATATCACCCTCAAAATTAACAGTGTATTTTACCTCACCCGCAATACCCCGAATTGCTGCAATATTTATAAACGGTTGATGTGGAGATATACTTACCGGGAATATGCCATTGACAACAGTGCCATCACTGGATGAAATTGACACCTCTTTTCCCGATAAAGAAAGGGGGAACAGAAGGCATAATCCGATTCTGTTACGATCGAATGTTGAGAATGCTTTTCCTTTTATCTGAAACCGTATAGTACCATTCCTGTTGCATTCGATCAAACCAGTCCATTTAAATTTGATACTGTTATGCAAATGGTTAGCATCAAAGCATAGTGAGAAATTATTTTCATTTTGTTGAATGTCAGTTTTGATGATTCTATACGGAATAGTATTCCAGTACTGGTCACGCAGGGCCATGTAGATTCGACGCACAATTTCGGTTTTTCCACAGATTATCGATCGAATCGTTCCATTTTGATACGTGAAAGATATCGGACCATGGGTAATATGAATTGGATCGAGAGTTTGAAGGTTTGGGTCGTTAGGATGAGTTTCAATATCCATACGTATTCTCCCCGGGGAATAAATAAATGGTTATGAGTATGTACTTGATCGATGTCAATAGCATTATTTGCCAAATACTCCAATTTCACAGGATTCGCGATCGCCTCTCTCCCCAGCCCTCTCTCCACTCGTGGAGAAAGGGTGCAGCTGCATTTTGTTCTTCCCTCTCTCCATTTCCCATGGAGAGGAGGATTGAGGGGGTGATGCGATATGCGAATCGCGGTGTTCTGTCACACAAATATAGTGAATACTCAAATAAATTCTTATTCCATGCTAAAAAAATATTAAAAAATAATCAAACAGATAATATAATCAGGTACTGTTGAAAGAGCCAGAAAACAAGTAAGGAAATATGCTCGAGTCACTTCAAGTAGTTATAATTATTGTCATTATCTGTTGTGTTGCAATCCTTCTGGGGATTGTAATCTATCAGAAATATAAAAAGGTGCCGGAAGATATTGAAGAAGATCCGGTGAATTCCAAATCACTTGAAGAGCAGCTGATAATCAGCAAAAGAGAGCTGGAAACTGTTTTTGATGCTATTACAGACCTTATTCTCATCATAGATAAAAACTACCGCATTGTCAGGGTTAATCAAAGTTGTGCAGCTTTTCTTAAAAAACCTATCCGTATGCTTTTAGGACAGCAATGTTATAAGGTTTTATGGGGCCGCAGTGAAGTCTGTGAGGATTGTTCTTCAAGACGTACATTTACAACAGGAGCAACTGTTTCATGCCGTCGAATTAAAAAACTCTCTTCTGAGGGTATCTATTATTATGAAATTCAGACATACCCTGTCTTTGATCAAAATAAAAAACCGGTGCATGTCATTGAATTTATTCGTGATATAACGAACGAAAAAAGAATGAACGACCAACTTATACGATCCGAAAAACTCGCCGGTATCGGTATTATGACTTCAGGGATTGCCCATGAGATCAATAATCCTCTCTCTGCAATTTCCGGGACAGCGGTTAATCTTCTGCAAATGCCCGAAAAATATGGTCTTAATGAAAAAGGGCTCAGCAGGGTTTCAACTATTCTGGAGCTGGCAGACCGTGCAACTGCAATCATGAGGGATTTGCTGCACCTTTCACGTGATCACGAAAAGACTTCATCACTGGTGAACGTTAATAAACTTGTTGAAAATACCGTGAAAGCAGTTCATATGGGCAATGTTTCCAGAATTGAGCGACGATTCCATCTGGATCCAAATGTCCTTCCAATTAACTGCGATCCATCTAAAATCGAACAGGTCATAATGAATCTGACCACAAATTCCATTCAATCGATTCAGCAGAAAATGTCGACTTGTGTATCAGAAGGCAAAGGGTTTTCGGGATTATTACAAGTTGCAACTCAATTCAGACAGGGAGGAGGCGTTGCAATTTCGATTACTGATAATGGTGTTGGAATCCCTGAAGCTAACCGTAATAGAATATTCGTCCCGTTTTTCAGTACTCAGCCGACCGGAAAGGGAACCGGTTTGGGGTTGAGTATCTGTCATCGCATCATTGAAGAACATGGGGGGACGATCTATTTCGAGAGTGAAAATGATAGAACTATGTTTGTAATTGAACTCCCATTCGAAAGAAAAAACAGTTTTGAAATTATACAGGCAACAACCGAGGTATGAAAATGGATCAAAGTGTTGATGTATCTGAAGACAGTGACAACATGAAAAACTACAAAATTCTGGTTGTCGATGATGAAAAGGCAATCCGTATGATGTTGGTAGATTTTCTTGAAAACAAGTATACGGTGGATACTGCAGAGACTGCTGACATGGCGTTGGGTAAACTCAAGCTGGCCCATTTTGATCTTGTAATTTCAGATATCAATATGCCAGGAATGAACGGACCACAGTTACTTTCCGAAGTTAAGAAGAACTATCCGAAAACCAAAACAGCTCTTATTACTGCTTATAATATTGATGATTATATTCGTACTGCCAAAGAGATGCTGGTCACCAACATTATCCCAAAAACAGTTCCATTTAATTTCCAGGAACTCGATTCAATTGTAACCGGCCTTTTGACGGGGAATATATTTGGATTATCACGGTACCTTACCAATGATGGTGACATTCTGGAACAATCAACAATTCGTTCATCTATTGAAGCCAGAAATATCCGTGAACATATTATTGACCTTTTTACAGAAAAATTCGGTACATCCGGCGATATGAAACTCATTCTTGATGAAATTATAACTAACGCAATATATCACGCCCCTACACTTGATGATGGTAGTGAAAAATACCAGGAATTTACCGATGTAACACTTGAACCTGAGGAATATATCGGGGTTGAATGTGGATATGATCGTGAAAAGTATGCTGTTGCAGTTACTGATATGCAGGGAAAACTGAAAAAAGAAACGGTTCTTTATAAAATTGACCGGCAGCTTACTGGAGAAGGGCTCCTGGATGATTCAGGAAGAGGAATTCACATGAGCAGGCTATTCGCAGATCGGATGATTATCAATATAGATCCAAATAAAAGAACAGAAGTGATTCTCATTAATTATTTTTCCAACAAATACCGTGGATACAAACCTCTCTATATTAATGAACTCTAGGAGGTCCTGAGTCAAAAAAGTGACTGGTTAATTATAGTATTGGCGGAATATTTAATATTAATCGTTCAGAGGTTCAGCGTTCAAGGTTCAAAGGTTACAAGACTGAGAGTTTTTTCTTTTTTTCAGATCTTTGAACTTTTTAACTCTGAACCTTTGAACGGCTTCCTAAAAGGAGAAGGATCAAGATGATTAACCGGTGCAGGGGACGTAAGATTAAACTTCATGGGTTTAATAACCTTACCAAGTCATTGAGTTTTAATATTTACGATATCTGTTTTACGAAGTCAAAAGCATCTCAGATCGATTACCTTGAATACATCGATGATGTCTATAATTCTGAAAAATTGCGAAGTATCGCAGAGGAAGTTGTTAACATTATCGAGGCAAAAATCGTAAACATCTCCACTCAGGACTACGACCCCAGAGGCGCCAGTGTAACAGTTCTTATTAACGAGGGGCACCATCCCCGTGATGAGGGTGTTGTTGCTCATCTGGATAAAAGCCATATAGCGGCTCATACATATCCGGAAAATAACACAAATACAGGAATTGCCACATTTCGAGTTGATATAGATGTTTCCACCTGTGGAATGATCTCTCCGTTAAAAGCTCTTGATTTTCTTATAGATAGTTTTGATTCTGATGTTGTTCTTATGGATTATCGGGTGCGCGGATTCACCAGAGATGTTAATGGAAGAAAAATCTATATTGATCATGATATAACATCTATCCAGGATTACATTTCTGATGAAATTCTGAATAAATACTCTGCTTATGATATCAATATCGTATCTGATAATATTTTCCATACCAAAATGATGCTTAAAAACCAGAAACTTGAAAACTACCTGTTCGGGCCAGAAATTTTAAAGATGTCCAAAGCCGAACGGGCCCGTACCAGAACATTAGTTAAAAAAGAGATGCAGGAGATTTTTGAATGCAGAAACATCTTCGACGCGGAATAAATCCCTGTATCAATCGCATTGCGCCCCGACGATCCCTTTATACGGAAGCCCTTAATCCATATTTTGGATACTTTTACACGATAAAGAAATCGCTGAGAAAAGCAAAAACTGAGTTCCAGGATATTGAACTGGTCGAAACCGATGAGTTCGGTAAAGTACTACTTCTGGATCATATAACTCAGGTGGCTGAACTTCACGACTATCAGTATCATGAACCCATGGTACATCCTGCACTCTGCTCTCATCCTTCCCCCGACTCTGTTTGTATCATTGGCGGTGGTGATGGAGGTGTGTTACGGGAACTGGTCAAATATAAATCGGTCAAAGAGATACATCTGGCAGAGATTGATTCGGGGGTGATCGACTTTTCACGAAAATATCTGAGTGCAATTAATGGTGACTGCTTTGAAGATCCCCGATTGCAGATTCATATCGGAGATGGAAGAAAATTTATCTCCTCCCACAAGGGTAAATACGATATCATCATCATGGATATGACCGATCCCTTTGGACCTTCAAAGTATCTCTACACGCGCGAGTTTTATCGCAATGTCAATAAAGCTTTAAAAAACGAGTATGGCATGTTTGTCATGCATTCCGAATCACCTGTTTCTCGTCCAAAAGCGTTTTCCTGTATTAAAAAAACTCTGAGTACAACGTTTAATCATGTAAACAGTATGTACCTGTATATTCAAATGTATGCTGTCTTGTGGTCAATTACAATATGTTCACAAAAGACGGATATTTCGAAGATTAAACCGGAAAAAATTGATAGAATGTTAAAAAGAATGAAAATTGACAATTTAAAAGTTTTTAATGGTGCGACGCATTTCTCGATGCAGGTCGAATTCCCTTATATTCATCAAATTTTACAAACACCGGCACGTATTATCACAGATGCGAAACCGGATTTTCCGGACGACTTTATTTCAACTTAATCTTATGGGAGATAAGAGCTGATGGACTTTTCTACGGTTCAGGAGTTGGTTGGTGTGCATGGTACACCAACGCTTTTTTTATCTGAGGGCAGAGCCCGTGAAGGGTACAGGGCGCTTAAAAGCGCCCTTCCTGGAGTTGACCTTTACTATGCTGTAAAATCAAATGCTACTCCCGATCTGATTTCAATATTAAATAATGAAGGCGCCTTTTTTGATATCTGTACCAATGGTGAAATTGATGTTATCAGCAAGTATGGTATCTCCCCTGAAAGATGTATTCATACTCACCCGATCAAGCGGGATTCTGATATCAGGTATTCGCTTGAATACGGCATTTCGATTTTTGTATGCGACAATGAAGATGAGCTTTTAAAGTTCGTTCCATACAAAGACAAATGCTCACTGCTGATCCGTATGAGCATACAGAATCCCGGTTGTCTGGTAAATCTTTCGCATAAATTCGGCATTACACCCGAAAAAGCTTGGAATCTTATTAGCAAAGCTCATTCGCTTGGTCTTGATGTTCTTGGTATCAGTTTTCATGCCGGATCACAAAATGAAAATTCTCTTAAATATATAGAAGCACTTGAATATTGCCGCGATATCTGCCGTAAAGCGGCACTCAGAGGGATCAATATCAGGGTGATCGATATCGGTGGTGGATTTCCTATTAATTATATCTCTCCGGTAATACCGATAGAACAGTTCTGCAGTCCTATTATGGAGTACCTGGAACGATATTTCTCAAGTTACCGGATAATTGCGGAGCCGGGGCGGGTGTTGAGCGGACCAACGATGACACTTGCCACAAAGGTTATGGGTCGTTCGTTACGAAATGGTGTATGGTGGTATTATCTCGATGATGGTCTATACGGATCATTCTCAGGAAAAATGTATGATCATGCGGATTATCCTATGGTAGTTGGCCGATCTGGGCCACGCTACAACTCTGTTCTGGCAGGTCCAACCTGTGACTCGATCGATGTTGTTTACGAAAATATAAGTCTTCCTAAACTGGAAATTGGTGATCTTCTGGTGTTCAATTCGATGGGATCCTATACATGCGCGAGTGCGTCAAATTTCAACGGATTTCCCAAAGCCAAAATTGTGGTCGTCGATTGAAACCGGATTGGACATGATCACACATTGTTACATTTAAAGAATTATGAGGTGCGTTAATGAATAGTATAAACTATCAACCAGTCTGCAGTTCAACTCTCTGGCTTGAACATCTGGTGAATGGTCTCTCCGGGTTGAGTATCAAAGCAAAACACACAGTATTTTGTGATTCAAGTCCATTTCAGAAAATAGAAATTTTTGACACGTATAATTATGGACTGGTTCTCTGTCTTGGTGGTTCAATCGTTATGACCGAAAAAGATAGTTTCATCTACCATGAAATGTTCATACACCCATCAATGATGATGCACCCTAACCCCCAGAATGTATGTATTATTGGTGGTGGTGATGGAGGCTGTCTACGGGAGATTCTCAAGCACCCGTCAGTGAAAAAGGTTACGATTGTTGAGATCGATAACATGGTGACCGAAACCGTTAAAAAATTTTATGCCGGGCTGGAATCCAGTTTTTCAGATCCAAGAGTTTCAATCGTATTTGATGATGGGTATCACTATCTGAATAAAAATGAAGAGAAGTACGATGTCATTATAGTGGATTCTTATGATCCTGCCGGACCTGTTCAATCACTCGAAACTACTGATTTTTATAAAGTTGTTGCACAGCGAAGCAGTGAGAATGGAATCGCTGTTTTTCAGACCGATTCACCGACAGTGAGAAAAGAATATCTGAGAATGGTGATAAGCGGCGTCTCGCAGCACTATTCAACAATCAAACCGTATGTCTGCCCGGTTGCATCATTTCCCGACAGTTTATGTAGTTTTCTGTTATGCACCAGTGCCGAGCAGTTATTTGAAAATTTTGATTCTGCACGATATTCTACAATCGCGGATCAATGTGATTACTATAATGAAGATATGCATAAGGGGCTATTTTTGCTGCCACAGTATTTGAAAAATATGTTTAAAATCTGAAAAAATGTTGCATCAATTGAGAACCTTAAATATATTAAGTTTAGAAACCATAGATCCTGCCAGAGTTTCCCCATGGAAATAGTCAAAATTTTATGGATTTTTGTATTTTTCCTTTTTTCATTTTGTCTGATTTTCATCTGGAGCAAAATGTACGTGATCATGAAACGAATTGAAGCTCTGACTGATCTGGTGAAAAAAAACCAGGCTATTGATGATGAATTTCTCAAGATGCCTGATTACGAACAGAAACCGGAACCCACATTAAATAAGAAGTAGGTTCTATCACTCAGTAACCAGGAAAGGGGTATGGAAACGGCAAGAAATAACTAGTTCCGATCATCCTTGAAAACCACATCAAGGCTTGACACCAGGTGCATGAATTTTTTTACACCTTACTTAAACGACGCGACTATCCTGCTATTGCAACCAGACATTACAAACACGAACAAGGTGTACGCGTCACAATCATTAACAAATGCACTGATTATTAAACAATATGGAGAAGTTTTTTTATGATTTATGTTGCAATCCTTGCGACTCTGCTGGTCGTTATACTACAGATAATCACCTTATCTGTTCTCAAGTCAACCAATAAAAAAGTTGATGAATTAGCTGCTCAAAAATCTAACTCTGGTAATAACGATCGTGACAGAAGAGATCGTGATTTCAGACAGCAGCAAAACAACAGACGCCCTGCACAAGACGCAAAACAAAAAACTCAGAATCAACCTTCAGCGGCACCCCAGAGCGGGTCATCAGTAGAACAGGTTGAAAAATCTCTTCGGGATATTAATCTTAAACTGAAAAACGCTGAGCGTGATCAGGAGAATGCCCGAAAAAATATCCAGACAAATTATCAACAGAGAGATCGGGATTCCAATTTCAAACGTCGCGACAACCGTGACGGTGGAAACAGAGGTGGTAGAGATCGTCAGGATCGTCGCGATCGCCGTGGTGGTAACAACTGGCAGGATCGAAATAACCGACACTCTGGCAATTCAGGAGATTTTAACAAATCATCCGAACATCCAGCCGTATCAGATAAGCCTTTTAATGCAGACGATAATCACAATGCTGTTGCAGCTGTAAAACCATCTTCAACAGCATCAACTGAACCGATGGATTTTGCTGGTGAAGATTCTCTTCAGCATGGAAGAAAAGTTGCGGTAAAACGTCGTATGCTTAAAGAGGAGGATTCTGTCATCGAAAGCACCGGTTCTGAAAGTTCAGGAAATGAACCTTCACAGGAAGGCAGTTCCTCTGCTTCTGAAGGATCTTCCGGAAGCGATCAGAGTGGTTCTGATTCCGATATTAAATTTGGCAGACGGTAACTACTAATCCTGCTTTTTGCTTTTAGATCTCACGATCTGAGAGTGAATGTGCAGTAAGCAAATTTTTAAAGGGCTGGTGAGTTTTCACCAGCCTTTTTTTTAAGAACTCTTAATATGTGGCTGGATAGATAATTTGAGTACCGTTTACTCCTGCAAATGATGTCAGGGAAAGGGATTCAGGTTACTTCTTTTCAGGGAATGAGTAAAATACTCCGCTTGCCCTATTTGGTGTATTGAGAATAACCGAATGCTGTTTTGAACCGGAATTTTTTGAAAATCCGTCCATTCTTTAGCCTATAATATTAAAAAGAGCGTTTGGATCATTGCTGTTTAATGGAACAACGGATGGCACCAGTCTTGACGAATATGGAGAAACCGCAGTAGGATCGGTATACATTTTAATTTTAACATCAGCGGAACCTCCAGGACTCTGATATGCTTCGACATTAAAAGAGACCTCATAAAACTTTCCTATGGTCATGCCCGCTTTTTCCCATGCGTCAAAATGTTTTCGACAGGTAATTACCCCACAGGTCCGTTTGACTGTCCTGACACTCCAGTATTGAGTAAATGTTTTGTTTCCTTCGATGGATTCACCGGTTCTGGAGTTCGAATAAATCTCATATGTCCCGCTGGCGGAGATAACAGTACCCATTTTTGAAAAATTACCAGGAGGTCTCCATGTACCCCAACTTTCAATAATGTAGTATTCCACAAGGGGGTTTTGAAACCAGCCATAGACACTGAGATAGGAGTTTCCCTGTGGTTTGTAATCTGCGGAATATGAGATGCTCACATCTCTTGATCCCGGACGTAATCCTTTGCGAAACAGAATGTTGTTTACACTGCCCCATTCGCAGCTAAAATCACAACCAGGTCCAAGAGTCATTGTTCCGGTTCCGCCGTTCTTCCAGTACTCAACGTTGTATTCGCCTTGAGTACCAGTTTTGTTATCTCTGATAACATCACCTTCATTGAGTTTCTGACTTCCCCATTGTGCAAATACTTGTAAGGATAGTGCAACAATCAGCACAGCAGAAAATGATTTAAGCGCATTCAATTGATGATGTCCTAACGGTCAGGATCTCTTCGACTCAGTAAAATTTTGCATCTATTACAGTTATAGGTTATTTTTCAAAAACAGAGGAGAATTTTTACATATATGCACTATCCATACAGTCGAGAAGCTCAGGGCTCATAATGCAATTATCTCTCAAAACAATAGAGGATCTCGCTCCGGATCAGTCATCACTCAGTGCCGCAAAGGCACTGCTGAAACCTTCAAAATGGCCGATGCTTGGTCAGGCGCCCTCGATAAATACTATCTGGGGGCAGTGTCAGGGATCAGGAGCCAACCCTTACAGTACAATGGCTGATACTGTAAATCATGGATATAAATGCACCTGTCCTTCAAGGAAGTTTCCCTGTAAACACATTCTTGCACTGTTCTGGCAATTTACAGAAAATCCCAAAATTTTCAGCGTAGGCGATCCTCCGGAATGGGTTAATGACTGGCTTGGGCGGCGGAGAAAATCTGGTACCGGCAAATCTGACCAGACACCAGTTACAGCAGTAAAGAATATCCATTCTGTTGGTAATGAGATCGAAGAACTTTCTCCTGAAGAATCTGCAAAAAAAGAAGCCGCTAGAGAGAAAAGATCCGCTCAGGTTAAAGAAAATACAGATGCAAGTATCAGGGACGGCTTAAACGAATTTCAGCAATGGGTCAATGATCAACTGCGAACAGGAATTGGGATATTTATCAAAGAGATAACTGACAGGTGCAGGAGAATAGCAGCACGGTTAGTTGATGCGAAAGCGGCTAATTTTGCATCCAGGCTCGATGAGTTGCCTGCCAAAATACTTTCAATCGAAAAAGAATTTCAGACTGGCGCTATCATAAAAGAGCTCGGGCAACTGGTGCTCTTAAGTGAAGCATGGCTGACAGATTCTAATGACCCTGATGCCCGAAGAGCGGTCGGTACAACCGAAACCAAGGACCTGGTACTTAATAATCCCGATGCTCTACGCAAAACCGGCCTCTGGCAGAAAATCGGAGAAAAAATTTTTACCCGCCGTGATGGCTTGATCAGTCATGCCAGCTGGCTTTTACATCTGAATGATACAGAAGCTCCCTGTTTCGCACTGCTTCAGGATTATTACCCAGCCGGCACAGGAAAAAAAGAAACCGGTTTCAGTAGTGGCCAATATATTCAAGGTGAAATTCAGTTTTACACTGGTCGAGTTCCTTTACGTGCTTTTATGGTTCAATATGAAATCAGTACTTCACAAACACAAGTCCTATGGCCAGATCGGCATACAGATATTCGAATGCTTTTTGCTGAGCAACTGCGCCTATTACCGTGGATAGAATATTGTCCCGGCCTGCTCAATTCCGGAAGAATTTTGATTGATAATAAAAAGTATTTCTGGAAACAGAGCTCTGACCCTGGCTTTTGTATACCATTAATTAATACCAGCATCAACCCTTTGCTTCTAGCCTGTGATATCGATTCAGCATTTGTACTGTTTGATGGTGAGCGGGCTGAAATGTTAGGTGCACAAACCGGTAAATGGGGAACCTTGCAATGTCAGAGCTGATCGAACGGCAAACCAGTTTTATTGAGCTGTTGCAACGCCGCTGGATGGTTGGATGTAATAATTCCATTTCACTGGATCAGGCTCCTGATGTCTGGCGACAGCTTTTAGAAAGTCAACCTCTCGAAAGAAGAGAGCTGTGTGCACTTGCCCTATGCAGTCAATTTCAGGCTTTGATGTATGTACCTGAACTAAAATCCACCTTAAAACAAAAACCGGATCTGCCGGAATTACCATTCCCTACACTACCTGACACTTTACGACCATTATTCCGCAGGATACTTCAGGGCATTAAAAAATTGTCGGGTATCAACGATACACATATTTTAAGTTTACTATCATATTATAAATACACAGCTCACCCTGCCGACTGGCTACCATCAAATAATGATGGGCTCCCGGCAATATATTATCCGTGGTATCTATGGGCGTCTGATGAATTGAAAAAAGAAAAGGTCCCATCTCAAGACCAGCTGAATGCTGACACCTGGGATACATTTTACCCTGCTGAACGTCTTGTATTATTACGGGATCTGCGGTTAAAAGACAGGGCTTCAGCTGGAAAGCTGATTGAACAATGTGCCCTGCGTGAAACAGCTGAAATTCGTTTCAAAATTATTGAAACATTGTCGGTAAATCTTCACAATGATGATTGCGAATTACTGCTGCGTTTGATTAATGACCGGTCACAAAAAATTGTCCGCCTTGCCGTAAATTTTCTGGCCCGGCTTGGCCATTACAATAAAACTGTTGACACTAAAGAGCTGGAATCTAAGGCACAGGAATTAGCTGATGGATTTGAGCTCAAAAAAACCGGTATCCTTAAAAAGAAGCTCAATATCATTCCTAAACCATTAAAAAGTAATAAGCAGCAGGCTGTCCGATCGGAATTACTGGAAAAAGTGCCCTTCGTTGAGTTTGCAAAAGCGCTGAGTGTCGATGGTGAGGATCTTGCAGCATTCTGGCGCTTTTCCGAAAACCGTGATCAGGACAACCGTATCTTTTTACTCAATGCGATGAATACCGCATCAGATAATCACATTTCCATATTGCTGAAAAACATACTGGAAGGACTTGACATCAGTGATTCAATGGTGCAACTCATGCAGATTCTATTACCACGTTTGACTGAGAGTGAACGAGCAATACTCCTCAACGACCTTCTCGACAGTAACTCTGCATTAATTACTTTTACCGATTTCTTTCTCTTTCTTAATGCACCACTCCCGACAATGACCTGGGATATACTTACAAAATCCAAAGCATGGAAAAAGGTTAAGGAACAACTGTCACAGAATCCTGAAAAGGGTGCCAGCTTCGACAATCCTTTTATAGCACATGAACTTGCTGCATTGGGGTTGATCATTCCTGGTGTTCTCGCAGAAAGAGTTATTGCAGCTCTTGTAGATTGGGGATTTTCACTCTCCGATCCGGCTCTGGATACTCTCAAACTCAACAGCCAACTATCTCATCTTTCCAATAGAGGATAACAACATGAGCGAAATTCTTCGTCAACCCGCAGAAGTTACCTATCAAAATGAACTTGAAACATTAAAGGCAAATGATTCAGGTAACAAACCTGTAAACTGGCACCTGTCCCCAAAAGCAGTTCTTACCTACGTACTGGGTGGAAAAGCTGCTGATGGTACCGAAATCAGCCCGAAATATTTTGGTAATCGTCGTCTAATCGAAACTGCAATCGCGACTCTTGCAACCGATCGGGCATTGCTGTTATTAGGTGTACCCGGAACAGCCAAATCCTGGGTTTCCGAACATCTGACCGCAGCGATATGCGGCAACAGCACACAGGTTATTCAATGTACAGCCGGTACCGACGAAAATCAGATCCGCTACGGATGGAACTACGCTATGCTTCTGGCGAATGGACCTCGTAAAGAAGCACTTGTACCGACACCGCTATATCGCGCAATGGAGTCCGGAACTCTTTGCAGACTTGAAGAATTGACACGAATGGGCTCTGATGTTCAGGATACTCTGATTACAGTGTTATCAGAAAAAATGCTGCCTATTCCCGAATTAAACACCGCAGTTTATGCTCAGCGTGGATTTAATGTTATTGCTACAGCCAACAGCCGAGACAAAGGTGTCAATGAATTATCAGCTGCCTTGAAACGAAGATTTAACGTTGTAGTGCTGCCTTTACCTGATGATATGAACGAAGAAATCTCAATCATTTCGCGCCGTGTACAGGAATCGGGAGCGAGTCTTGACTTACCGATACCAAAAAATGCACGTGAAGAGATCGAGAAGGTTGTTACTATTTTCCGCGAACTTCGCAGTGGCGGTACACTTGATGGTAAAGTAGTGTTAAAAACACCATCTGGCTCATTGTCAACCGCTGAAGCTATTGCCGTGATGGTGGGTGGTTTAAGTCAGGCCAACTGGTTTGGTAATGGAAAGTTTTCGGCTGAAGATCTCGGAAATAACCTTGTCGGTGCAATCGTAAAAGATCCGGTGCAAGACAAAGCAGTGCTTGAGGAATATCTCGAAACTGTTTTGAAAAAACGAAATGATTTTTCTTCCTATTACAAAGTCATGAATGATGTTTTATAGAATCGGCATGTATAATGAGTGAAATTCATTATTTTGGAATTCGTCATCACGGGCCGGGTTCTTCAAAACGATTGCTTGCAGCATTGGATCAACTGCAACCGGAAATTGTATTGATCGAAGGACCATCCGATTGCAGTACACTGCTGATTTTACTGGCACATCAAGAGATGAAGCCTCCTGTGGCACTGCTTGCCTATGCAGCTGAACAGGTTTCATGCAGCTTTTATTATCCTTTTGCCGAATTTTCACCGGAATATCAGGCATGTTTATGGGCTGTAAAATCACAAGCTCAAGTTGCGTTTATTGACTTACCAGCATCAATTCAACTGGCGCAAATGATCCTTGAACAGAAATCTGAAGAGGACTCTCAAGATGCATCGGTAAAACCGGATAACAATGAAAATAATGACACAGAAATCAATACGATTACAAAAGATTCTCCGACCGAAGCTGAACTTAGTGAAAAATCCGTAAATAACAATGTATCTATCTCAATTGATCCGATCGGAACACTTGCTAAACTTGCCGGTTATGAGGATGGTGAAGCCTGGTGGAATGATCTTATTGAACAAAACTGCACTGATGACCAGCAGATCTTCGCAACTGTCGAATCTGCCATGACCGAGCTTAGAAAATCCGCAGGTGATAGTGACACAATAATAGAACGGGATCTCGTACGTGAATCCTGGATGCGTCTTGAAATCAATAAATATAACCATGATGATCAAAAAAAGATAGCTGTTGTATGCGGTGCATGGCATGTTCCTGCATTAAAAGAAAAACACACAGCTCGCCACGATCGCGAATGTATCAAACAATTACCCGATAAACTGCCTGCCAGTAAAATAAAGACAACATGGGTTCCATGGACATCACCCCGTCTGGCTTTCGATTCGGGATATGGAGCAGGTGTGTCGGCACCAATGTGGTATCTTCATCTCTGGCGTCAACGTACCAACCCACATGCTCTTGAACACTGGTTTGGAGTTGTCACAAAGGCATTGCGGGAACACGGCCAGCTGGTATCTACTGCATCTGTCATTGAAGCAGTACGTCTGAGCTTCAGTCTGGCTGCAGTACGCAACCGTCCCTCCCCTGGTTTTGAAGAGATCCGTGAAGCAATCATCGCTTGCATGTGTTTTGGAGAAACTCTTGTATGGCAGCAGATCGAACAGGAGATCCTTTCAGGAAACGATGTTGGCGCAATTCCTGCTGATGCCCCACTTATTCCATTACTTGAGGATTTACAGCGCCAGCAGAAAAAGTACAAACTGCGCCCAGAAGCGCTGCAGAGTGAATTGTCGTTGGATTTACGCAGTGAATCAGGTCTTGGAAAATCGATCCTGTTACACCGTCTTGATATTCTGGGCATACCCTGGGGAGTCGTTCAGGATGCAGGCAAAAGCCGGGGAACATTTCGTGAACGATGGTTACTATGTTGGAAACCTGAATTTTCGGTTAATCTTATTGAAAATCTTATATACGGCAGCACCATCGAACAGGCTGCTAACAATAAATGTAAAGAAATTATTGTCTCTGAGAATCAATTACACAAACTGGCAGAAACGGTACAGCAATGTCTTGAAGCTCAACTCAATGATGCTGCAGAGCTTGGTTTAAAGCATCTTGATGACCAGGCTGCCCGGTCTGGTAACTGTCTTGAAATGCTTGAAAGTATTCCTCCACTGGTTAATATCAACCGTTATGGTACTGCAAGAGAAATTTCATTCGTTCATGTTAAAGAACTGATTTACCGGTTAACAACACAGACTGCACTGGCATTACCTTACGCCTGCCGTAATTTAAATGATGATGAATCATCACATTACCGGCAGTGCCTTCAGGCAGCTCACCAGTCTGTCCAGCTTGCAGAACTTGAAGCTGATCTCATGAACACATGGTGGACCGCATTGCAAACTATCGTTGAATCTTCCCAAGCCAGTTTATTACTAACAGGACTTTGTGCCAGATTACTTTACCAGGATGATAAAATAAAAATTAATGATTTACAGAATATTTTACAAAAGATGCTCTCACCAGCTGTACCTGCAGCAGATAGTGCCCGTTTTTTTGATGGGTTTTTCAGTGATGCCATTCAACGTCTTTTTTATGACCAGCTTCTGATAAATGCTGTTGGACAGTGGCTTCTGCAACTTGAAGAAACTGATTTTATACACTATCTGCCACTTTTCAGGCGTGTATTTTCCGGTCTCGATTCGATGGAACGCAAACGATTACTTGACACAATTCTACTTGGACGCAGAAAGGCCTCTGTCGGACAGAAAATTAATACCGCAATGCTGCCGCTCTGGCCCGTGCATCTTAATAGTATTAGTAAATTACTGCGAAGGGAAAAAGAGTGGATGAAATAATTGATTCCAGTCTGGGAACAGAAGAATCTACACTGGAAAAGGAACGGCGCTGGAGTCTTGTATTAGGAACCGAAACTGATGATACTATTTTATCAGATAATGACCGGCGCCTTTCGGAAGCATTAAGTGCACTCTATGACGACGAAGGTACCAGCGCAAAAAAAGGACCCGGTTCTCTTTCACGTTCTGCCCCCCGTGTTTCCAAATGGTTAGGTGATATTCGTGAGTTTTTTCCATCTTCTGTGGTACAGGTTATTCAGCGTGATGCATTCGAGCGCCTTGGATTAAAAGAGATGCTGATGGAACCTGAATTTCTCAGTGCACTTGAAGCGGACGTGCATCTGGTAGCAGACCTGATCAGCCTTCGATCGGTCATGCCCGAAAAAGTTATCGGTACGGCACGACAGGTTGTTCAGAAAGTAGTTGACGAATTAATGGAACGGCTGGAGCAGAAAACTGCTGAGGCAATACGCGGTGCGATTAATAAATCGAAACGCAGTTTTCGTCCCCGCTTCAGCAATATTGACTGGTCACGTACAATCCATGCCAACCTGCGCCACTATCAGCATGAATATCAGACTATCATTCCCGATAAACTGATTGGTTTCATGCGACAGCACCGTCGACTGGTTGATCTTGACGAAGTCATACTATGTGTCGATCAATCCGGTTCTATGGCCAGTTCTGTGGTATATAGTTCAATATTTGCAGCGGTTATGGCTTCGATTCCTGCAGTCAAAACAAGGCTGGTCTGTTTTGATACAGCAGTGCTTGATTTGACAGATGAGCTGCAGGACCCGGTCAGTGTTTTATTTGGTGTGCAGCTTGGAGGCGGTACCGATATAAATCAAGCAGTTGCTTATTGTGAGAACAAAATCGAACGCCCCTCCAAAACACATCTGATACTGATCTCGGATCTTTATGAAGGTGGCAATAAAGAAGATCTTAAAATTCGTATAGCTAATTTGATTCGTCAGGATGTAAATGTTATTACACTTCTTGCACTCTGCGATGATGGAAAACCCTCATACGACAGTGCACTTGCTGCGGATTTCTCTGCCATCGGCAGTCCGGTATTTGCTTGCACACCAGATCAGTTTCCCGACCTGATGGCTGCGGCTTTAAAAAGGGAGGATATTTTAACCTGGGCGGCAGATAATGATATTAAGGCGGTTAGAAGCGATAAATGAAACACACTTGAGAGATTTTCATAATCCACCAGTCAATCATCTGTTGAAATAGGAATAGCTAATGGCACTGTTTTCTATGGCAATTTTTGCACATGCTATTGCAACGTTTGCAATAGGAACAATGGCAAGTTCAATTGCCTGTGGACACCTGTTTTTAAAGCGTGGCAAAATCAACGCTCTTTAAATCGATGATCTATCTATTAAAAATTTAACTGTTGAGAATAGATAGTAATAATCATTGGTGGGACTCATCATGTCCATGCATATGCACATGTGCAGTGTGAAGATGCCGGTGCACATGGATATGTACAAGATTCTGACTTTTAAGAAATTCAAAATCAGTCAGTATCTCTTCAGGTTTGCCGCTGCGAATAATCGATTTTTCTTTCCCAAAAACATGAACCACATCGGCGATCTCTTCGACTATGTGAAGATCGTGGGTAGCCATAACAACAGTTTTACCTGCCTGATGGGTATCGTAGATGACCCCGATAATATCCCTGGTAGTCTGAGGATCCAGTCCTGCAGTTGGTTCATCAAGTAGAAGTACCTCTGGTTCGATCACCAGTACTGATGCAATCGCTACTTTTTTCTTCTCACCAATACTTAACTGATGCGGCGAACGCTCCAGCAGATGACCTATTCTTATGCGTTCAACAACGGCTTCAAATCTTTTTTGAATTATATCTTTAGGTACCCCAAGTTGAAGCGGTCCAAAAAGAATATCTTCACGTACCGTAGGGCAAAAAAGTTGAATATCCGGATTCTGAAAAACAAATCCGACCTTTTTTCTGAATTCCCGCTGCACTGATGCATCATTCATGTTTCGATTTGTTAAAGCAGTTCCAAGTGCCTGAACTGTACCACTTGTTGAAAATATCAAAGCATCAAGGAGTGTGAGCAGTGTGGATTTGCCCGTACCATTTGCACCTATCACCGCAACGCGATCACCGCGATTGATCGTAAGATTGAGTCCCGAAAGCGCATGTATATGGCCGGGATAGGAATAGGAAACATCGATCAATGTAAAAACTGGTTCAGCCATAACGTTCCTGCAAATAATACAACAGTGAAAACAACAATTATAAAATCAATGATATCGGCTTTGAAATTATCAAGAATACGGGGTTCCCCGGTATACCCACGTGAGAGCATTGCAGAATATACCTGTGTCTGAAGACGATAGGATTTCAGCCACAACCCCGACATGTTTGCCCCTACAATTTTCTGACCTGATTTTGTCGATTGGATAAAACCAACCCGACTTTTTATTGCAACAAAGGTGTTTTGTGCCATGTCAAGCAAAAGATAAATATACCGATAGGTCATCCCCATAGTCATGACAAAAATCTGCGGTATTTTGAAACTGCGTAGTACTTTGAGCAGCACATGGTGTCGTGTTGTTAAAACAAGAACAATTGCAAGGGAGACCGATGTAAGTACCCGCAGAAAAAAGATCGTTGAAGAATCGATTCCCTGTCGTGTTATGGCAACATTTAAATTCAACAGTTTAAATGCTGCAACAGTCTCCCCGGGTGTTACAAAATTAAAAATTGCCGGCAGAACGATAAGAAGGGAAAACAGCGGTACAAAAAAAAACGTACGTTTCAGAAATGTGCCAATTGTGATTGATGAAACAAGAGCAGATAGTATTGTCAAAATATAGATGCCGCAAAGAGCTGTCGTACTTCTAGTAGACAATACAGAAAGAAGCAGCAACACAATGCTCAGACTTTTGAATCGGGGATCTCTTTTTTGAAGGAATCCTTCTCGTGATGCAATTTCATCATTGGACACAGTTTCCTTGAGAAGGGAAATAAAACCATAGAGTGTCCGATCTATAAAGCCGGTAGCTTTTCGATGAGAATTGTTCTTACACAATCAAGAGTGCTCTTTCCTGGCAATAAGTTTGCCGATCAGCCAGGTTCCGCCAATACACAACGCAATTCCGACAATTGCAGATATTATATATGCAAAACTTAGATGACCCAGTGCTTTTTCTTCCCAACCTTTAAAAGCATAATCAGGAAGAGCTGCATTCCAGATAGATGCTATTTTTTCCATTCCTGATGGTACATATCCTATTAACCCTTTTATCTCATCAGTACCCCACTCACCCCAGGCGGCTCCCGCTTTGAATTTATCGGGAAGAATAAGCCCTAAGGGCGATAGTACCGCAAGAATGCCGATACCGATCCATAATTTGGTAGTCGTCTTCATTTTGTGTTCTCTCCCTCTGGTTGCAGAAGAGCCGGTTCCTGCTTCTGAAGGTATTTCACTACAAGAGCGGTGGCTAAAAACTCAACCCATCCAAAAATCAAGGCATGTTCACCAACCATGGTGGTCACAGCAACTTTCAGGTTATACGGACAATATAATGCCTGACCTGTTGCTGTGTGATGTAAAAGTGGCTGAATTCCAAATTCTATTCCTGCACACAATGATGCAGCTATTAGCCCAATATACCCACCAACTCCTGCAGCGATTACCCTTCGCATTGAATTTACTGCACTTCCATTGCTTATCAGCCTATACACCCCAAATCCGACAAAAGGGAGTACGAATGCCATATTGAAACAATTTGCTCCAATTGCAGATAATCCTCCATCACCAAACAGCAACGCCTGAATAATCATCGCGACACTGACCGCGATTGTTGCAGCCCATGGACCTAATAATATCGCCACCAGAACTGCCCCGACAGCATGTCCGGTTGTGCCTCCAGGAATAGGTATATTAAACATCATTATAACAAAACTGAATGCAGCACCTATCGCAAGTAGTGGAACTTGCTGTGTTTTGAGATTTTTTTTTACTTTATTTGAAGCTATCGCCCAAATTGGTGCCATCACTATGTACCCGGTAATGCAGGTCACAGGACCAAGATACCCATCAGGAATATGCATGGATTATTTCCTTATTATACAGTTAATGTCTATTCAGCGGAAAAGCGAACGTTAATCCGGCTGTTGAAGAAAGTGTCAAATCTTTTTTAAAATCACCATAAATTCCAGCATCCAGAGAAGCCCAGTCAAAGAGACCGAAACTGCAGCCACATTGCCAGAGCAATAATTGCTCATGAGTAATGATTCTCGATTCATAGTGCTACTCCATAAACTATTCGTAGCACCAATATATAATTCATGTCACTGCAAAACAAAGCGATAAATGAACATTCCACTGTTTTTACTACCCAAACCAATGGAACTGCAAAAGTGAGCATTAAAAGATAGATATTTAAAAAATACCCCGTTTGTGCGTATAGACCTGCGGACGCACGTCTGTGCAACAATCGGTATATTTTTAAATTCCAGCAGGGTAAAATTATTTCCAGATTTTATTTACATGTACCGCATGGACCCTGCCGTTATATTTTACAACCGCAGTGTATACTCCAGATGCCCCCGGGAATTGGATCGTTTGAACACCGGCACTAAATGTTTTTTCCATATTTCCCAGAGAATTGCCTCTGAGATCAAAGAGTGCGATTTCAACCGTGTTTGCTGATGGTAATGTTAATGAAACTGCGTTTCCAATGCTCTTTACAGTAAATGATACAACTTTTTTATTTCCTTTTTCTGGTAAAATATTCATCGTAAATTTAATGCCATCAAGCACTCTCCCCTGAGGCAACTGTGCACCTTTATTATCTGCAAGAAAACTGTTTACCCAATCGGGACGATCCGGGAGAGAATCTTTGTTTAACATTGATACCCACTCTTCATCGGTAAGGCGTTTAAAATTATTGGTAACTTTCTGGTAATAAGAAGTAACCGGACCAACATACGCCATCGGTTTATAACCATCAGATGGAGACTCGCTAAGAAATACTCCAAGGTTGATCTTCCCGACAGCTGCATGAAGAACATTTTCAACTAGCGCATCGTTTTCATCGTAAGGTTGTGTATGAACATCTGCAATGGTATAGTCGTCTTTTACTGTATAGCTGTTATCATAAATCAAATCTCCGTACCAACCATAAGTGCTCGGCGCTCCACATATTTCCTGAATTAAAAGCATTCGTGCCATAAACAGAGAATCCGTTGTTGAGAAGGGCTGTAGTTCCAATTCCTTTTCGGCAAGTGATTTCAGCGTATCCATCAGTCCGGCAACTCTGCTGTAATAATTGCTTACATTTGATACAACGCTAACCGATTTCAGTTTTTCTGATGCTGTTCGTGCAAGTGATGCAACTTCTGCATAAAATGCAGGATATGGTTCAACATACCCATGAGGGTAAGAACAGATTTCCCCAGGTGTATACGATTGTTTTGCATATAGCAAATTATCATGACGTAACTGTGCCCATGATGCAAGCTGGGTATTTAACTTTTCCTGATGCCATGCTGTGGAGCGCATAAATTGTGGTTGCTTCTCAACAGCTGGGTATGCAGAAGGGTTCAATTTTTTGAGACAGTTGAGCCACGAATTGTATATCGATCCCCGCCAGAAGCTTTCTTCATAGGAATCCATCAGGTAACGCATTTTTTCAAGGTTCAGAGCATAAAAATAGGTCGCCAGTTCGTTTTTAAGCAGTGGTGCAGCATCATCATTACCAAGGGCATACATGACATCAAGCGGATCAGGCATCATTCTTTTTACCGGCTCACTATTATGATAAATTTTGTCAAATACAACATTGCCAAAAATATAGGAATCCACGATAAACCGCTGCCCCATAAGCAGGAATGAGACGGATAGCTGTAAGCTGTCTGGTGAGTTGTTCTTCATGATCACTTGGGATAAAATTTTCTGTCCTGCTTCAGGGGTAACAGAAAGTTTTGTGGACAATGATGTATACATCGAGTCAGCAAGCAGTCTGTCTGCACTACTGACATTACATTGGCTTAAGACCGACTTGAATTCATCTACAGTTAAATTATCGCTTTCACCCACAAAGAACGAGAGAATTTTATCCATATCGTCAATCTTACTTTTCTGTCCGGATAAATCGAGCAGCTCCGTAAGCAATACAGCATCAATGCTCATTCTTGTAGTGTGCCGTTTGTCGATCAAATCTACATTGCCCTGCTTCGGACTGACCATAATCAGTTCTGTTCTTCCAAGCCACATCAGTGTTCTGAAATAGTTTTCCAGTTTTTCCCGAACATAATGACCTCGAACTGTAAATTGACTGAAATCATAGGTAAGTACAGTATCACAAAAAAGTTTCATATCAATAACTTTTGTCTCTTTGATTGCGTCATACACCGAATCGAATTTCACCGCTGAACCTGTTGTTGGAGATATTTTAGTACCACTGATCATCGATTCTGCAACCGTAAGATACAGATCGACATCGGCAAGGTTTTCATCAAGACCGCTATTAGCATATTTTGATTTCAAAGCAGAAAACGAGGATCTGAGATTGGCAATTACCTCTTTAATTATGATGAAGAGATATTGACTAATTGAGTATCCCACTCATGTATAGTATACATTTAAAATTACCATAGTGAGTCAAAATTGATCAAGGGAACAGCAGAAAGTGTTTTCTAACAGAAAACAGATTGAAAAATTTGATCATTTCCAAAACAGAGATTGCACTGAAAGATGAATTCAGGTATTTTTATTGACAATCAAAGCTATTTTCACCATACATTTTATCGGAGAATACTATGAGCTTTTTTTACTTTCGCAGATCGCCCCATTCTATGAAACGGCTCTACAACCGAATCGCACGATTTTATGGTCAGATTGCAGGGCTGCTCGATCAGGTCCTGGACCCTGTGGTCAAACAGCGGATCGCAACACTTCCGAACATCTCCTCATCTACTGCACTTGAGTATGCTTGTGGTACGGGTATGTTATCACTTAAACTTGCACCCCTGTTTAAATCGGTACTCTCACGGGATCTTTCCAGTAAAATGCTTGAGATTGCAAAAAAAAGAGCTGGAAATTCATTTACTAGCCTTCATTTTTCTGAAGGTAATATTCTTTCCATTGATGAACCTGAAAATTCGTACGACTATGTTTTTGTTTCCTTCGCACTTCATTTGTTCCCGCTCGAAACAGAGAAAGCAATCCTTCAGCGATTGTATTTAATAGCCCGAAAAGCAGTTTTTATTATCGATCATGATCGAAAATGGAGTCTTCTTGATGCAATAGCTGAGTGGCTTGAAGGTGGGTATTATGATCAGTTTATCAAATTTGATTTCAAATCGATCGCCCGAGAAATTAATTGCACCTCTTTTTCAGAGGAAGAGTTCACCAGGTGCAGACTGCTTATGTTCAGTCATGAATAATTGTAGTTCCATTACTCCATAGACTGTGCACATTTCATGTTAACGCATTGTTTTTAATAATATTCGAGCGTTTCTTTTCGCCCTTTAATTTTTTAATATTAAAAAAATAGTAGTAAATTTTTAGAATTGTATTAAAAAAATGATCAAAAATCTAATCCAAATAACATATTATTGTACTGCTCATTAAAAAATAAGTTTGTAACCAGCGTTAAAGTTCATTCGTCCAAAAGCTGTACAATAACACTCAAGTAAAAAATCACCTTTTTTCTGAAAAGAGTTTTCAATTTTTATGCAAACTACCACTTTAGATGCCACACAGATTATTCAGATGATTTCAAATGTTATCGGTGGTCTATGCATCTTCCTTCTGGGGATGAAATACCTGTCTGAAGGAATTCAGGCTGTTGCAGGTGATAGAATGCGCAAGATGATTGCAATGGTTACCGATAACCGTTTTGCAGCATGCGGCACAGGTCTTTTTGTTACTTCGATAATTCAATCAAGCTCTGTAACGACGGTCATGCTTGTAGGATTGGTCAATGCCGGTTTAATGTCTCTTCAACAATCCATAGGTGTTATTTTAGGTGCAGACATCGGGACAACAATTACAGCTTGGATTGTTGCGATTAAAATCACTAAATACGGATTATTGATACTCGGCCTTGCCGGCTTCTTTTACCTTTTTGCAAGTAAAGAGCGGAGTCGCTTTGTCGCCATGCTTATCATGGGACTTGGGATGGTGTTTTTTGGACTTCTTCTGATGGAGAAAGGTGTTGAGCCACTACGAAACCATGAAGCATTTGTGAAGCTATTCTCAAGTTTTACCCCCAGAACCTATTTTGGTGTCATAAAGTGTGTGCTCACCGGAGCCCTGGTAACTGCAATTATTCAATCCTCTTCAGCGACAGTTGCTATCACTATCACTTTAGCTCGTACAGGCATTATCGATTATGACACAGCTGTAGCACTTGTCCTTGGAGAAAATATTGGTACTACAATTACAGCATTTTTAGCTTCTCTTGGTGCAACGATCCAGGCTAAAAGAGTTGCTTATGCCCATATTTCAATAAAAATAATGGCTGTTACCATTGTGGTTCCATTTTTCTTTCTCTATGTAAAATTACTTGGAATAGTAATCCATCCAGAGATTGATATCGCTACACGTATTGCTCTTTCACATTCGATCTTTAATATTTTTCTTGTAATACTATTTATTCCTTTTATCCAATTCCTACGAATGTTCCTAGAATATGTTTTCAAAGAAAAAGGTCCGGTTGCGCAGCATAAACCAACACATCTTGATAAAAGATTTATCGAAACACCCGTTATCGCTATCGAGCAATCCCGCTGTGAAGTCATTCGCATGGGTGAAGTCATTGGGTCGATGATGATCTCATTGAAAGAAATAATAACAGGTAACATACAGAACAGAAAAGAAAAAATTAATGCGCTTTTCAGTCAGGAAGAATATCTTGATCGTACACAACAGGAGATTGTTACGTTTCTAACCACACTGCTGGGTCAGGAACTGATCTCTTCCATTACCAAAGAAGCTCAGGAACAGTTGAAACGCGCCGATGAATATGAGTCGGTGAGCGATTATGTTATTTCCATACTTAAATTGCTGTTGCGACTTGAAAATGCGAAACTGACATTAGATACTGAAGCGATCAATGATGTCCTTTCATTACACGATGAAGTCACCGCCTACTGCCAGTTCATTTTAAAATCCTATTGCGACAATCGAAAAGACACTCTTATCCAGGCAAGGCCGCGCAGTGAAGCAATTACTCACTTGTTCAGACAGATGCGTTCACGACATTTATGTAAACTATCTGAAAAACATCTCGATCCGCTTATCTGCACCATTTTCCCCGACATACTGACTGGATACAGAAAAATTAAAGAACACCTGCTCGCTTCCGCTGAAGCCGATATGGATGAAAACCTGGAAATTCAAAGCGTAAGTCTCGTTGGTGCAAACTAGAATCGAAACTTTTGAAATCTCATTTCAGTCCCGATGAGAAAATCGAGACTCTATGAGCTTTTTGCTTATTTTTCAGAAGGTGGAATAGTTACTTCAAAGCCACCTTCTTCTTCAGAGTCATCTTCTTTTTGATCGGTACTGCTACTTCCCTTATCATCCCCGGTAATAATCTCTGTTTTTTGATCAAAAATGGCTTCTTCTTCTGACACGATAATTTTTGTACTAATGCGGGTGCCTGAATCTGAAGACGATTCTCGTAACTGAAGAGTTGTTTCGGTAAGCTCCTCCTCAGTGATATCATCCTGAATCTCAAATCCATCAGTATAAGTTACTTTCACATTCGTTGAGTTTTCTGTTACTGGTTGCTGAACTGGTTGTTCTTTCACTTTTTCAAATACTTCAGGATCTTCATTCGGGGATTCAACAGCACTTATTGTGACCGTCTCATATTTATAGGTTGTATCACCTTCAGGTACCGCTTCCTCTTCAACAGTATCTAAGACATTATCATTCTGAGCCTTAGCCGGTTTTTCTTCGATGATTGCCGTTTCAGCCTGAACCTGATCAACAGATTCGACAGTATCCTGCTGTTGAGCACTCTCACCATCAATCTCAATCGCTTCTTCACCAGCAGGTGTTGTTTGGGATTCAGTCTGGAGCTCATCAATGGACAGCTCACTGATTTTTTCCCGCGCAATCGCTTCAAACTCTTCAAGTCTCGGGAGATCTTCGATTTTATTCAGACCGAAATATTTTAAAAAATCGGTAGTTGTACCGTACTGAAGCGGTCGTCCTGGTTTATCACTTCTTCCGGTAATCGTCACAAGCCTCTTTTCCAGCAGTGTTTTCATAGCTCCATCACTGACAACCCCACGGATCGCCTCGATCTCAGCTTTACTGAGCGGTTGTTTGTAGGCAATAATCGCAAGGCACTCAAGCGATTGAATTGAAAGCTTTTTCGCAGCTTTTTCCTTGAATATCTGACGAACCCATGGATGATAATAGGATACCGTCCTGAACTGATATCCACCCCCGATTTCAACAACTTCGAACGGATGGCGCTCCTTCTGAAGTATCTCGTTGATTTTATCGACCATTTTTCGAATCTGACGGGCATCAGGGTTGTCGGGAAGTATTGTTTTAAGCTTTGATGCTGGCAGAATCTCTTCAGAGGCAAAAAGGATGGCTTCAAGAATCCGCAATGTATCTGGTGGAGGTTCCTTGCTGTTAGTTTCGGGAATCTCTTCATTAGTGGATACTTCAATTTCTACAATATCATCCTGATCATCTATGCTCATTAGGACCTCCATCAATTCATATAATAGTCTTTTAATTACTCTTCTGTTTGTTCCAGGCCCGATTCATCATCCGTTGCTGCTGATGCACCGATGTCGTTGTTTTCTGTGTGATCTGGCTCTATGTGTGATGATTCTGATGGTAATGGTTCTGATTGATTTTCTTCTGAAGGTCCAGCAGAGTTATCGTTAACATAAAAGTTCTGTTTACCATTCCTGCGGATCACGAAAATCGCGCTGAAATTTTCTTCCTGCCGAAAACGGATCTCCTGCATTTTAACCAGTTCCAGAATAGCCATGAATGTAACAACAAGCACGATTTTCCTGGTATCACCCTTAAACAGGTCTTCAAAAGCAACTTCTTCGGATTCGCTGAGCAGCGATAAAATATGTTCGATACGATCATCTATCTTGACATTATCAACTTCGACAACATGACGGTATTCTGCTTCGGGATCTGCGACGCGTTCAAGAATCTTTTTAAAGGCACTCAAAAGATCGTAAATGCTTATGTTTCCAAGATCTACCTCTTCGGCAGATGTTTTATGTTCAATTACTTCAGCTTTTCCCCGGGCGAACGCTCCAAATTGCTCGGATTCGAACACTTTCAATGTTGATGCTGCTTCCTTAAACTTTTTATATTCAATGAGTTGCTGTATAAGCTGCTCTCGGTTGTAGATCCCATCCTCTTCCTGCTCAATAACTTCACCTTCCTGCGGCGGTAACAGTTCCCGTGCTTTTAAACGAATAAGCGTAGCAGCCATATGAAGATATTCTGAAGCGATATCGATATTGAGTTCGCGAATCATATCGAGATAAGTGATGTATTGCGTAACAATTTCTGTCACACAAATATCGACGATATTGACTTCTGCTTTATTGATCAAATAAAGAAGAAGATCCAGAGGTCCCTCAAATTGGTTTAGTTTGACCTCATATTCTTTCTGACGTTCCTGCACTCGATCCTCGATTTGTAACTACAAGCTGACGGTAGGCTGTAATAATAGAAACTGGAATAGGACCCAGGCTCAAAATCTGAGAATGGATCCTTTGATAATTTATTCTACAGTAACACTCTTTGCAAGATTTCTCGGCTGATCGATCTCACAACCTCGGATTGCGGCGATGTGATAGGCGAGTAACTGAAGTGGAATCACTGCAAGTAACGGACTTAACATCGCAATTGTTTCCGGAATATATATAACATGTCGTGCATATTTCTGAATATTGGTATCTCCCTCACTGGCGATTGCTATAACACTTCCTCCACGAGCATTCACTTCCTGAATATTAGAAATGACTTTATCATACACTGCATCTTTAAGCGCCAGAATAACTGATGGCATCTCCTTATCAATCAATGCGATAGGACCATGTTTCATCTCTGCCGCCGGATACCCTTCAGCATGTACGTAGGAAATCTCTTTGAGTTTTAAAGCACCTTCAAGTGCCACAGGGAAATTATATGAGCGACCGAGATAAAGGAAATTGTTGTGTCGTGCATAAATTTCGGCAATATTTCTGATATGGTCGTTTTGTTTAAGAATGTGACGTACCTGCTCAGGAATTTTTGAAAGTGCATTAGCGATATTAACTCCATCACTATGAGAGATGCGTCTCATCCTGCCCAATAGCAGTGTAAGTAGTGATAATACAGTGAGTTGTGATGTAAACGCTTTTGTTGATGCGACACCGATTTCCGGTCCTGCATGAAGGTACACACCTCCGTGCGTTTCACGGGCAATGGACGAACCTACTGCGTTACAAATTCCAAGAACTGTCGCACCTTTATGGGTTGCTTCACGGAGCGCTGCAAGCGTATCTGCAGTTTCACCGGATTGGCTGATCACAAAAACCAGGGTATGTGAGTCGATGATCGGATTGCGGTAGCGGAATTCTGATGCATATTCAACTTCAACCGGGATCCCAGCGATGTCTTCGATCATGTATTCACCAACCATAGCTGCATGCCAGCTGGTACCACAGGCTACAAAGATAATGCGTTGAATTCCACGGAGTTCCTGCAATACCAGGTTGAGCCCATCAAGCCGCGCGGTTCCATCACTGATTAACAATCTTCCGCGCATCGCGTTTTCTATCGTTTCCGGTTGCTCGAATATTTCTTTCAACATAAAATGCTCAAATCCATCTTTGGCCAGAGCTTCCGCATCCCATTCAATATTTTGGATCTCAGCATTTATTTTTATGTTATCAAGGCTGGTAATAGCATACCTATCAGCACGTAACTTAATGATATTGTTATCTTTAAGATAAATAACCTTTTTTGTGTGCCGAACAATTGCTGATGCGTCTGATGCAATAAGCATTTCGTTTTCACCAACACCGACAACCAGAGGTGAGCCACGCCGTGCACCAATAATCTCCCCTGGGTTATCATGAGCAATAACAGCAATACCAAAAGTGCCCTCTACTTCAAGAAGAGCTTTCCTCACTGCGGCTTCAAGATCTCCATCGTAGTACAATCCGACGAGCTGGGCAAGCACTTCAGTATCTGTATCTGTTGAAAAACGGATTCCATCTTCGATTAATTTATCTTTCAAACGTGCATAGTTTTCAATAATTCCATTGTGAACCAGGGCAATTTTATTTTGATGATCTACATGCGGATGTGAATTAATCGTGGATGGAGCTCCATGGGTTGCCCACCTTGTGTGAGCAATACCGATTTTAGGGCTTCCTTTACCAATATGCTTCGTAATTGCACGAAGATTCTCAACCTTACCTTTATCTTTATATACTTCCAGACCCTTCCCATTCACCATTGCGATACCAGCGCTATCATAACCACGGTATTCCAGCATACTAAGGCCTTCAATGAGAATTGGACACGCTTCCCTATACCCGGTATATCCCACTATTCCACACATACTATGAATCTCCTGATTGTTTCAATGATGAAGTAATATGTTGCTAATCAGACCTAAAACTGGTAATTTTCAGCATATTTACATGATAAAGTGTCAGTAAATATACTATCCTTCAAATATAATTAGAGCCTTTTGTGCATAAAATCATCAAGTATATTTTAGTTGAATACCGTATGAGTATACAATTTTTATACCTTGGATGGAAATGATAATAATCGCTTTTTTCTCTACTCTTAAAATCAGGTAAATTTTTCAGTAACAGATTGAGTTTTTAGAAAATAGGTAGCACGTAATAATGCCATTATACTATACTTTAACAGTGTACTTCAACAATTACAGCTTTTCCGGAGTTTTACCATGAGTTCTCAGTGTAAAGGCACAACAAAAAGTGGTTCGCCGTGCAAAATAACGATTGTGTTACCAAATGGGTATTGCCGTGTTCATCAGGATCAGTATATTGTTGAAATAAAGGAAAATACGAAAGATGTTGAAACGATTCAGTCTGAAGCTAAAAACGAACTTATCAAAGAGAATATACTCGAGGAAAAAAGTGATAAGTTTGATACAAATAGCAATAATTCAACCGCTTATGTGAGAAAATCAAAAAATAATAAGCGATTGTATTTGGTTCCTGTTTTGGTATTTGCCTTTTTTTGGTTCATAGTTCGACTCGTAAAACAGAAAAAATGAATTCCTCTTTTATTTTTTCTTATTATCTTCCCGTCTCCTATTAGAGAAGTGATGCTGTGAGCGAAGTCAAACTGGGGTTGGGGGGAAGAGGTCATTCGTGCACAAGTACCCTGAGCAATGTAAGCATGATTTGAGATCTTCACAAGATATTTTAAGAGACTTGTGTGCTCAACACTTCGGTGCCGGAATGGAAAGTATCAGAAGCTTCAGTGACATTAGCATCCTTAAAGAGATGGTGGAAAAAGAGTTAAACCATCCTGCAATACTATAAGTTGTTTAAATATGAAAATACTTGCAACTCTAAACTGTGTTAGTTCGGACGGAAGGTGCTACCCGTAACGGAGTGCAGGGTAGCAGTCTTTTCTGACCCAGGTGGTTCCTCCACTGCAGGACAGAAAAGACCGAAACGAAGTGTAGTCTGGAGGAGGAACGACCCGATAGGGGAACGCCCATAAAATCTTTAAATTTCAAGTGGTTTTACTGACGTCCAAAGGCAAACCTGACTCCCACACCACCTTCCATACGGAAACTTATACTCGGCAGAACTTCCATTACCGGGACTACTTCGCCAAACAGTGCAACAGGATAGCCTGAGAGAAGGAATTCGACACCTAGCGGGAAACGTACTCCGAGGAACGTATCACCATTACCAGCTTGAAATGTCGCACCGGCACCTATATAGGTCGGAAAATCTCCCATATTTACAGGTATATAATAGGGATGAATTAAAATATCGCCTAAAATATTAAATTTTCCATCATTATCAAATGACCAGCCCACTGCTGCATCAATAGCAACACGCCTGTTCAGCCAGTATTTTCCACTTATCGCCATTGGCTCACCAATAAGAACACCCAACTCCAGTGAGGCAGGACGTTCGCTACCATCAGAATAGCCATTATATTCAGAAGATGTGTCTATTCCTGATGTGTCCGTGGTGGCGACATTTTGTGGTGAAATATTATCTGTCTGGCCCAGTAATAAAGAAGGGAACGAAAGAAAAAGGACAGCGGCAGCAGTGATAAAGAAACTGTTCATACTCTCTCCGTTTGGGTGGTGAATAGGAAATTGTTTTCAATAGGAGAGATTGCAAATGATGGGCCGGAGATATGTGGTTTTACAAATGTTTTCTTCAACAAGAATGTCAGCCAGAAAGGCGCTGAATTTTTCGCCAGATATTACAAACATGGTATATTGTCTGCACTGGATTTTGACCTCATTTAATCAGGACTTTGGGTTCCTGCTTAAATAATCGAGATAGGTACGCTCCAGAATATCTGCATTTTTATCCCAGGTATATTTTTTCTTGACCAAAGATAGTGCGTTGTTTGCAATAGTAGTACTGAAGCTCTCATTTTCAAAGAGTGCAATTATTGCGTTTGCAAGAGCTTCCGGATTTTTTGGAGGTACTACTATTCCTGCGTTATGATTCTGTATATCGCTGGCGCATCCGACAATGTCCGATACAATAACAGGTTTCCTGCAGGCCATTGCTTCAATGGATACCATACCAAAACCTTCCTGCTCCGAAGATATCGAGGGTAGTACGAAAATACCACATTTGTTATACTGCAAAAGCACCTGCTCATCTGAAATACGTCCCAGTAGACGGAAATCGGAAGCATTCGGGGTTAGTTTTATCTGCGAAAACTTATTGAAAAAGGAATAGAAGAATTTGGCCCATACCTTATAGAGGAAACCAGCATCTTCATTTTCCACCTTTTGAGTGGTGACGATCTCGTATCCTTCCTCCCACTTTTTAATCATTTCTGGTACAATTTCAGGGGGGTGCTGCAGGTCAGCATCCATACTGATGATAGCATCTCCGGACGCATGCTTCAAACCACAGTCGAGGGCCGACTGATGCCCCATATGACGAGAAAGCTTAATTCCTTTAAGAAAAGGAAATTTCTGGGTTCTGTCCTTTAATATCTCGAAT
>JBNKZD010000071.1:0-4466 GCA_050301235.1 Chitinispirillaceae bacterium
GTGATTTTAAATCCTTCGCTTCAGGAACGTAAAGTTGTCCACAAAACCTCTAATTCAAATAAATTTCATAACTCGCTATTAATCAATTATTTAAATGCTATATTAAAAGTTGTGTGGATAACTTCTCCAAATTGTGGAAAAGTTTTTATTGACTTTTTGCAATCTTCTTTTTGTATAATGTCATTAGAAAAATCAACCCCGAGTTATAATAAGTTTAGTAATAATAAGCCCTCATTTCATGCAGAAATAGGTTAATTCAGGTAAGCGAAAAATTCCTGTAAAGCGATTATTCGAAGATTACCGTAATATTATCAAGAAGTTACCTGACACAAATTATTTCGTTAGAAAAACCCTGACAAAATTTCATTTCTTGGAAAAATACAATTTCGGATTTTGAGCATATAACCTCTTTCCGCATAACACGTTATGTATACTATGAAAATATTAATTGCATCCTTTATTCTGTCATTAGCCGGGGGAGGATTTAATCTGTACGCTCAGCATGAAGCCCGGATTATCAAATTTGATGAATTTGAAAACCGGATAGCGGATTCCAAAAAGGAGGTTACTGTTATAAACTTCTGGGCTACCTGGTGCGCTCCCTGCATAAAGGAATTACCATATTTCGAAAAAGCATTTCAGCAACATAACGGGAAAATGGACCTGGTCCTTGTCAACCTTGATTTTGCCGAAAAAATTGAAAAGGTGAATGAGTTTATCGGAAAAAAAAGCCTGAAGGGCGAAGTCCTGCTCCTGGATGAAATTGACTATAACTCCTGGATTGATCGGGTTGACCCATCCTGGTCGGGGGCAATCCCCGCCACTCTGTTTATTAATCAATCGACAGGTGAAAGAAAATTTGTCGAGGGAGAATTATCCGGAGAAGAACTGAATACCATACTAAACGATTTTTTACTGTAAAACACCAATACCATGCTTAGAACAACTTTACTAATGCTTGCGTTGGCTGCACTACTCACAGCGGCCAATACTTCAGACAGCTACAAGGTCGGCGACATCGTAGATCCTTTCACGCTGAAGAGCACAAATGGCAAAATGATCTCTCTATCCGATTATTCGGATGAAAAAGGTCTTATCCTGATATTTGACTGTAATACATGCCCGTATTCACAAGCATACCGGGAACGGATTAAGGAATTGCATGCGATGTATGCATCCAGGGGATTTCCGGTTCTTGCGGTGAATCCGAACGATCCTGTAAAACAACCAGGGGACTCATTTGAAGCCATGGTAGCCTACGCACAGAAACATAATTACCAGCACCCATATGTACAGGACATAGAACAGGATGTTACCCGGGCCTTTGGCGCGACAAACACGCCGCATGTTTTTGTTTTGAAAAATGAAGGGGGTTCATTTCGTGTCTCCTATATCGGCGCCATCGACAACAATACGCGCAGTGCTGCCGATGCGGACAAAAAGTATGTTCAGGATGCTGTAAATGCGTTGCTGGAAGGAAAGGAACCGAAAGAAGTGAAAACAAAAGCCATTGGATGTTCCATCAAATGGAAATCTGCGTAAAAGAAATGGCGCCCGAATCGGCGCCATTTTTCGTATTTTTACAGAATGAAAAAATCACACCCCGTCCTGCCTCATTTTTATTCACGTTATGTGGATCTGGTCTCCGATATCAACCTGCCTCTAATGCTGGAAGAAAATGGCAGGCTCATGAGGGAGCTGGTTGGCTCGTGGACTCCGGAGGAAGCCGATTATCGCTACGCCCCTGAGAAATGGTCGGCCAAAGAGGTCATCATGCACCTGCTGGATTCTGAGCGAATCTTTAGCTACCGCGCCCTGCGCTTTGCACGAAAAGATCATACCCCATTGCCGGGATTTGACGAAAACAATTATGCGCAATTTTATAGGAATGATTCCAGAACAATCGAAATGCTCGTCGCAGAGATGAAAAGTGTAAGGGATAGTACTATCGCCCTTTTTAAAAGTTTCGATAATGATGCGCTGAATCGTAAAGGAGAAGCAAGCGGTGTTTCCATGTCGGTACGCACGATTGGTGAGATCATTGCCGGCCATGAAATGCATCACAAAAAAGTTCTTGAAGAAAAATACTTTATTAAATAACCACCGTTTCGTATTTTCCCACCACCATGACGAGACCTATTCTCTTTATTGCAGTAATTCTGCTTCAGTTCTCATGCTCATCCATCCGAAAAGGCCCTATAGAGAAAGAACTTAAAGGGCTCGAGACCAAATTCCAGGATCATACCGGGTTTGCCTTATATGATCCTGAATCGGCAAAAATGATCATGTCATACAATGGAGACCGATATTTTATTCCGGCCTCAAACACCAAAATATTTACTTTTTATACAAGCCTGAATACGCTCGGGGATTCGTTGCCGGGAATTCAGTATACGATAAGACAGGATTCATTATTCTTCTGGGCAACAGGAGACCCTTCACTTCTTTATGAAGATTTGCCGGCCAGTCACGTTTTGGAATTTTTGTCATCCAGACCTGAAGTCCTGGTCTATGCCGAAGAAAATAAACGTACTGAAAGGTTTGGACCAGGATGGTCATGGGATGATTACAACTATACCTATTCGGTTGAGCGTACGCCTCTTCCGATTTATGGAAACAGATTTTCTTTTACCCTGGACAGTATTACCGGACTACTGGATTCCCCGCAGGAATTCTTCAAACGATATATATGGCTTGGAGATACACTCGAACTTCCTGAAATGGTTCGGGACTATGAATCAAACAGGACAACATTTTTCCCCGGAAAGGAAAGATCAAATGAGGAATTTTCCATTCCATTTAAATATTCATCTGAACTTGTTGCCCGGCTTCTCACCGATACCCTCAATCGTAAGGTCGTACCTCTTCAAATGGAACGACCTTCAGCAAATGATCTCAAAACTATTTACAGTATACCAACCGACAGCGCACTGACGGTTATGATGCAGAACAGTGACAATTTCATCGCCGAACAGCTAATGATGATGAATGGGCTGATTTTAACCGATACGCTGGATGCTTCCAATGGTATTGACAAAGCTGTCGAGCTATATTTTACCGGCATTCCCGATAAACCGCAATGGGTTGACGGATCAGGACTATCAAGATTCAACCTGTTCACACCCCGTTCCATTGTTTGGCTCTGGAACCAGTTATATACTAAATATGGTACAGAAAGGCTTTTTCCAATGGTCGCCTCTGGCGGCGGGAATGGTACGCTTAAAACCTATTACAGGTCTGACATCCCATTTATATTTGGAAAGACCGGAACATTGAGTAATAACAACACGCTGAGTGGGTTCCTGATTACCAGGAAAGGTAAAATACTGATATTCAGTATGATGCATAATAACTACCCTGGGTACTCAACACCGGTAAAAAGAGAAATGGAACGGATTTTGACAGAGATACATGACAAATACTGAAATAATGAAAAAACTGACCCTGATTTTGCTCACCCCTTTCCTCCTTGGCTCGCTTTCCGCACAGGACCGTGACAGTCTGGATATTAAGATCGGTCAAATGCTTATGATCGGATACCCGGGAACCAGCATTACCACAAATGATCCCGTAATGGAAGAAATCAGGGCAGGTAAAGTAGGTGGAGTTATTTTCTTCGAGAAAAATATAGCTCCTAAAAACAGCCTGTTCACAATGAAGGAAATGATATGGAAAATGCAATCCAATGCACCCATCCCCCTGCTAATTGCTATTGACCAGGAGGGTGGACGTGTGAACCGTATGAAAACCAAATATGGCTTTCCGAAAAGTGTGACTGCAGAATACCTTGGCACCCAGCCATTGGACAGCACCCGATTCTATGCTGAGCTTACGGCGGGCACACTCTCTGCCATGGGAATTAATGTAAACTTTGCACCTGTCGTTGACCTGGCTATAAATCCTACAAATCCGATCATCGCCGGTGTCGACAGGGCCTATTCAGATGATGGCGAAACGGTCGCAAATTATGCGGCAGAAGTAATCAAGGCTCATCGTAAAAATCATATTGCCACCGCCCTGAAGCATTTCCCCGGGCATGGAAGCTCAAAAGAGGATACACATAACGGGATGGCAGATGTAACCAATACCTGGACGGAAGATGAACTTCTTCCTTACAAGATTCTGAACCAGCAAGGGCTGATCGATGGTGTGATGTCTTCTCATATTATCAATAAGGAACTGGATCCTGCCGGTCTTCCCGGCACCCTTTCAAAACCCATTTTGACTGATATCCTCAGAAATCAGATAGGATATGATGGGGTGATTTATTCCGATGACATGCAGATGAAAGCCATAACGCTTCATTATGGCCTTGAAAAAGCTGTTTTACTGGGTATACAGGCTGGTCTGGATGTCCTGATATTTTCAAATAATATCCAGGATAGTGAAGAGCGGACAGTCGATGCAGTCCATGATATTATCCGTAACCTGGTGGAGAACGGGTCTATAAGTGAAGATCGAATCAA
>JBNKZD010000072.1:0-29671 GCA_050301235.1 Chitinispirillaceae bacterium
GAAAGAATTCACAAGCCAGATCCTGTCAAAGTCGCAATTTACAATAAATTGTATGATAAATATCGCAAACTCGGAAAATTTATAGAAGGAGAAACTCGATGATTAACTTAAATCAGTATGAATTCTGGTTCTTGACTGGCAGTCAACATCTTTATGGAGATGAAACGCTCAAGCAGGTTGCTTCGAATTCCAAAAAAATTGTTGATGCTTTCAACGCTGATAAACAGATGCCGTGCAATGTTGTTTGGAAACCAACACTTACAACAGCTGATGATATCAGAAATGCTTTGGAACAGGCTAATTCAGATCCGAAATGTGCTGGTGTCATAGCCTGGATGCATACGTTCTCTCCTGCAAAAATGTGGATAGCAGGCTTGCGTTCCTATAAAAAGCCGCTGTTACAGTTCAACACACAGTTCAATTGTAATATTCCTTACGATTCCATCGATATGGATTTCATGAATCTCAATCAGTCGGCACATGGAGATCGTGAATTTGGGTTTATTACCGCACGTATGGATATTCCTCGTAAAGTAGTTGCCGGACACTGGGACGATGCAGAAACTCGTGAACGTATCGCTTTGTGGATGCGTGCAGGTTGTGCTGTTGCCGATGGTAAATCACTTCGTATCGCCCGGTTTGGGGATAATATGCGTGATGTCGCTGTTACCGATGGTGACAAAGTCGAAGCGATGGTTCAGCTTGGATGGTCAGTACCATATTTCGGTATTGGTGATCTGGTCGCTTATATGAAAGGTGTATCCGAAGCTGATGTGAATGCTATGTACAAGCAATATGAGAATGATTATGAAATTGTAGCAGGTAAAGACAAAGATTTTACTGTTGCACAAATTCGGGAACAGGCTCGTATTGAAGTCGCTATGCGGGCATTTTTCAAAGATAACAATATCAATGCATTTACGACAAATTTCCAGGATCTTCACGGAATGAAACAGTTGCCGGGACTTGCCTGTCAGCATCTTATGGCTGATGGCTTCGGCTTTGCCGGTGAAGGGGATTGGAAAATTGCCGCAATGGTTCGTACTTTCAAAGTGATGGCTGAAGGACTTGGTGGCAATGGTAAAGGCAGTTCATTCATGGAGGATTACACTTATCATTTTGAAAAAGGTAATGCCATGATTCTTGGTGCACACATGCTCGAGATCTGCCCGACAATTGCCAATAAGAAACCACGTATTGAAGTACATGCGCTCGGTATCGGCGGAAAAGAAGATCCTGCACGTCTGGTTTTTGATGGGAAACCCGGTTCGGCAATCTGTGCATCTGTGGTTGATTTCGGTTCCCGTTTCCGCTGTGTCGTCAGTGAAGTTGATGTCGTCGAACCTTCAAAAGATTTCCCGAAACTTCCTGTAGCACGTTTACTGTGGAAACCAGTACCAGACCTTCGTACAGCTGCTGAAACATGGATTCTTGCTGGTGGAGGTCATCATACAGCATATTCCAATATCGTGAATTCTGATCTGGTTCGTGACTGGGCAGAAATGGTTGGTATTGAATGTTTAGTAATAGACAAAAATACCACGGTTCCGGCTTTCCGTAATGAACTTCGATGGAATGCTGCAGCCTGGAGAAAATAATGTCAGTATATTCATCACTTAAAGAAGAAGTTTGGGCTGCGAATCGGGAAATCCCCGAGCGTGGCCTCGCTTTATATACATGGGGTAATGTATCCGCTTTTGACCCGGCACGAGCTGTTTTTGCAATCAAACCATCAGGGGTCCCTTACCCTGATCTTCGGATTGAAGATATGGTCGTGCTGGATCTTGATGGTAAAGTTGTCGAAGGTAAACTCAATCCATCCTCAGATACGCCAACTCATCGTGTTCTATACAGGGAGTTTGCAGTCAATGGTAAGGCGAATGTTCGTGGTATCATGCATACGCATTCGACCTATGCGGTTGCATGGGCACAGGCCTGTATGCCTATACCACTTTTCGGGACAACGCATGCTGACCATATCCAGACATCAGTTCCCTGTACGCACTACCTTTCTAAAGAAGCTGTGGAAGGGGATTATGAGCTGGAAACGGGTAAGCTTATTGTTGAATTATTCAAAAAACATTCACTGAATCCTTCTGAAGTGAATATGGTATTGGTCGGTGGTCACGGCCCGTTTGTATGGGGCCCGAACGCTGAAAAAACAGTTTATAATGGTGCTGTTCTTGAGGAAGTTGCACGCATGGCTATTTTAACTATGCAAATTCGTCCGGACACAACACCTCTTCCTGATTACATTGTGAATAAACACTATCTTCGTAAGCATGGTCCTAATGCCTATTATGGGCAAAAAAAATGAAATAAAATTGATGGACAATGCGAATTATTCGGTTAAATTCTCCTGTCATAATTACAAACTTTTATGGAGGTTATATGTTTTCTTCTTTGATTTCGAGACGGGCAGTTATCGCAATGGTAACAACCGCAGGTCTTTGCATGAGCACAAATGCTGCATTTAAGATTGAAAAAGGACCATTTGGAACTGTTGATGGTAAAGCTGTTGACCTGTATACTTTGACCAATGGTAAAGGTATGGAGATGAAGGTTACCAATTATGGATGTATTGTTACATCGCTTAAAGTTCCCGATAAGGCTGGTAAAGCAGGTGATGTTGTACTCGGGTATAACGATGTTGATAGCTATGTTAAGAATAATCCCTATTTTGGAGCAGCAATAGGAAGATATGGCAACCGTATTGGTGGAGCAAAGTTCACACTTGATGGTAAAGAATATCAGCTTGCAGCAAATAATGGCCCCAATAGTCTTCATGGTGGTGTAAAAGGGTATGACAAAGTAATCTGGGATGCAAAGGAAGTAAACGGAAAAAACAGTGCTGGCATAGAGTTTTCATATGTCAGTAAAGATGGGGAAGAGGGTTTTCCTGGTACCTTAACAATGAAAATAACTTACTCTATTACCGATAAAAATGAGTTTAAAGTTGATTATATTGCAACAACCGATAAAACTACTATTTGCAACCTGACTCATCACTCCTATTTCAATCTTGCTGGTGAAGGTACCTGTGATATTCTCGGACATGAGTTGATGATCAAAGCAAGCAAGTACACACCTGTTGATTCAACACTTATCACTACCGGTGAACTTGTATCAGTTGCAGGAACCCCTTTTGATTTTCTTAAGTTAACTGCTATAGGATCACGTATTGGAGTTGATAATGTGCAACTGAAATATGGTCTTGGTTACGATCATAACTGGGTTCTTGATCGTCCCGCTAAATCAAAAGCTCTTCTTCTTGCAGCTACTGTAATTGAGCCAAAAAGTGGTCGATGCATGGATGTGCTGACCACTGAACCAGGACTTCAATTTTATTCCGGTAACTTCCTTGATGGAACTATTACAGGAAAAAGTGGTCAGGTATACAAACATCGTTATGGATTTTGCCTTGAATCACAACATTATCCTGACTCTCCGAATAAACCGGATTTTCCCTCAACGGTTCTTAAACCGGGTGAAACATATAAAACTTCCACTGTTTACAAATTCTATACTAAGTAGCTGGTATAGTTGAAATGCGCTGAAATGCGCAATTTTCGCAGATCGTCTCACCCCCTCTCCCTCTCTCCCCCTCTCCATAGGATAGGAATGGAGAGGGGGGAAGAAGAAATTGAATTTTCTTGCTCCCTTTCTCCACGCGTGGAGAGAGGGCTGGGGAGAGAGGCGATTGAGTAATCTGCTATTGTTCAATAATGCTATCAACTCCAGGCAAGTGCATATCCATTAATAATATTTTAGGCAGATATAAGTTGTAATGCACTTTTTTTTAAAGATCAATAAAAAAACTGACAATATCACGTTTGTACATTATATTAACAACAGTGCGTTAACGTTAACGCAGATATGTAAGTATTGTACAAGGATAACTCGTGGTAACAATTAAAGATATTGCAGAACAGTCCGGGTTCTCAATTGGCACCGTCGACAGGGTACTTCATGGACGAGGGCGTGTTTCAAAAAAAACTGAAGACAAAATTAAAGAGATTGTTCGAGCTACCGGCTATAAAACTAATATTCACGCACGAAATTTGTCAATGAGTTCTGTTCATAATTTCGGGGTTATTATGCCTTATTCGCATCAGGATAGTGGCTACTGGGAGATTTTATGCCGGGGGATAGAACAAGCGGAAAATGATTTGAGCACTTTCAATATTCATAAACATTATTTTTTCTTTGATAAATACTCCGAACAATCATTTATTAATTCATGCCAGCAGGCACTTGACAAACAGATGGGGGGACTGCTTATTGCACCGGTGCTTTTTGATGCCTGTAGTGCGTTTGTTAAATCGATCGATACATCAATACCCTATGTATATGTCGACTCGACCATTCCGGATACCACTCCTCTTGCATATATAGGTCAGGATTCATACATAAGTGGAGTATGTGGAGCGAAACTCATGAAAGTTTTACTTGGCGGGAAAGGGAATGTTGCAGTTTTGAGAATGCTCCCAAACGATTTCCACATTAATGAACGTGTACGAGGATTTACATCTGCGTTAAGTGGTGACTCATCGGTGCAATTACACAACTTCGATCTCGATGGCGGCCTTGATGATACAGCATTCGAAAAAAGAGTTCGCCAGATTGCTGATCAGGTTTGTGATTGTAATGGATTTTTTATCACTAATGCGGAAACGCACCGGGTAGCCAAAGCACTTGGCAGTTCAGCATCAAGAAAACATATCATCGGATATGATTGTGTAAAAGAAAATATGAGGTTACTCAAAGATGGAGCCATCGATTTTATTATTAGTCAGAACACCAGAGAACAGGGGTATACAGGCATAAACACTCTGTTTCGACATGTAGTTCTTAATGAACAGTGTGATGCAAATGTTCATATACCCATTGATATTGTTATTGCAGAAAACAGTTCGTTTTATCAGTAGTGTACTGATCGATGGAGGCTTTTTATTATCCGTAATTATGTGATAGTTATGGTTATGATAGCCTGTGCTGAGGTATTTTCTTCGGATTGAATAGTTGCGGTGTTGTAACACACAACCGTGAGCGTAAACTGGCTTTTGATGTTATCAGGGAACGTTATACTTCATGGTAGAGAGGTTGATATCAATATCATTGCCTTAATGATTTTGGAGTTCAGCGTTCAAGAATCTTTGAATGATTAAAATTATGACAAATAAAACCAATATACCACTTTCAATTGTATTGCCGGTACATAACGAGTCGGGGTGTATCGAGAAATTATTACGAGATATTATTTATGTATGCAAAGAAGTTCTTCATATTGCAGCGGAAATAATAGTGGTCGATGATGCTTCCGATGACAATAGTGTCGCAATTGTTGAGAATGTTGCTTCGGAACTCAAAACTGGGCCCCCCAAAAAAAATGAATCCATAATTCATGTCAGACCTATCCGTCATGCACTCCGTGCTGGCCAGTCTGGTACACTCATGGATGGTTTTTTAGCTGCAAATGGAGAAATTATAGCATCCATAGATGCAGATGGCCAGTTTGATCCAAAAGAAATTCCCCGTTTACTCGAACGGATGCGATCATGTGATATGGTATGTGGCATTCGTCAAAATCGCAAGGAAAGTATTGTTAGAAAAATAGCATCAAAGATTGCCAATACAATACGAAATATTATTACAGGTGATACACTTACCGATGCCGGATGTACGTTCAGATGTATGAAGCGGGGGTGTGTTTCCGCTTTGATACCATTTCAAGGCAAACTGGAAGGATGTGAATTTTTCTTTCATCCGTTAATTATAAGAAATGCAGGGTACAAGGTTGAGGAGATCGGAGTAAGTCACCATCCAAGAGCTGCAGGGATTAGTAAGTATCATCTTATACGGGGGAGATTGGGTAGGGGGGTGATCGCTTCGTTTACGGTGAGAAGGATGTTAATATCTACTCAATGTGCAAGTTAGTTTTGTGCATAATATTTAAAATAGATGATATCGCCAAAATAACGAATGTTTTTTAATAATAGTAGTCATGTAAGAAAACGGATGGGCGAACTCGTTATAATTTATAGAAATGTAATAACCACATTTGAGGTTATTACATTCTGATAAAATTAAATAAAATATTAGTAATACTGATAAGCTGGCATTCCCGATCCGTACCCAAGAAACATAACTTTTTGATTGTCGACGCTAACCCCTGTCCAAAAAGCATTAGTTGTTATGAATTGAGGGCTGCCAAAGTTATATATTTTATTAAGTGATGGTCCCCCATCATAGTAATAAATGTATAGGCCACAGGCTGCAACATCATAAATAGGTATATTTTGAGTTGTTGACACTAGAGACCAGTAGTCAGAAATTGGGTATGCAGCTGGTGTGAATTTTGCAATGCCAGAATTTGTAGCAAGATATGCATTATATTCAGCATTAGAAGGGTCTGCTGCAATAGCTATTTTTCCACTATAATTTGCGTTCCCTCCAAATGACCATCCTGTAAAATTGCCATTTGTTACCCAACCTTTAAGGATAGATCCATTTGACATAAGAATCCAGATGGTTTCTCCATTATTATTGTTTTTTCCAGCTGCTATGTCTATGATATTTCCATATCCAGAAAGTGCTGTTGCAACATATCCAGATGAATCTCCACTACTTTTCATTTTACAGCACCAGATCTTGTTTTCTGAATTAAAATGATAACATTTTCCATATGATGTCACGGCTATTCTTTTTCCCCAATGAGTTGTTTTTTCCCATGAAGATGTATTGGTTCTATAATAATAGAGGTAATAATCACCATTAGAATAAGCGGGATCGTCATTAGATACAGCCCAGACATCAGTACCATATCCACTTATATCTTGCATATAACCATCATAAAAAGCAGCACTTCTCTCCGGTGTTGCACCACTTTCATTCACAGAGACTGGAGATTGATTTGAACATCCGACAATACAGGAAACTGCGATTGCCGACATGGCAATCGTAATAATTTTTTTTAACATAAAATTCCTTTTAAATGTGATAAAACTACTGAAACTAAAAGATTAATCAATTTTTTTGTCTTCTCTTATACCCGCAATTCCTTTCATGTTAATTGTTTGTATGGTATATCTATATGTAATTTGTAAAAATGTTTTAACTATATTGATGTTAATATTCTATGGCAAATAGAATTATTAAAAATAACCGGGCACAATGATTTTTTCTATACTTACAAATAAAATAGAAAAGTTGGAGAGCTGAGTCAAGGTAATGCTGACAACTCTTATAGATCGTTATTATTTTCTGTTACCAGAAAATGGTAACAGAAGAAGAAAATTATCAGGACTACCTTTTAAGCAATAAAAAACGTATTGGGAATTATTATACATTGTATAAGAAGAGGAATTAAATGGAACGCAGCGTTTCGTTTATTTATTATTTATTTACATTACTAATAGTTTGTTTGAATGACAAAATGTGTAATGTCTTATAAGTTAAATTTTTTTAAGCATTTTAAAAAATTGGAGTTTTTTTTAATTCAAAAGTATTTTCATGGTAAGCAAAACTGCCTTTTCTGAAATTGCTGTATAATTTTTAAGAATATCATTTGGAGTTTGAGAAAAATAATGTTTCGAACAAAAAAAATTATGATACTATGTGGCCTTTGTATTTATGCGCTTTATTTGAGCTTTTTTGCAGCACATCTGGTCTGTCGCTACGAAGGAAAAAGTTCTTTTATTCTTGCAGATGACCCGATGGTCTCGATGCGCTATGCTAAAAATCTTGCAACCGGCCATGGTTTAGTCTGGAATATCGGTGAGAAAGTCGAAGGGATCAGCAATCCGCTCTGGACGTTTTACATGGCGTGTCTACACTTTTTTTCACCTGACCCATCACTACTTGTGATGATTACTTCAATTGTACTATTACTTTTATGTGGATATATTACAGCTTTACTTGTATTTAACCACACAAAATCAGCTTGGGCTGCATTTTTATCCATACTTCTTCTTTGTGCTGCATTTCCATTAAATTTCTGGAGTCTCCGAGGTTTTGAAGTGGGGTGTTGTTCTTTATTACTGCTGCTGGCAGTCTATCTCTATACATTTGATATAAAATCAATCTGGCAGAAAATTACACGCAAAAAGAAGAATAGCTCAATTGGGAATGCTCTTCCAACCGGTGCAAACACTAACAGTATCTGGATACCACATATCTCTTTAGCTATAGTTGCAATCGGAACCCTGTTGAGGCTTGATTTTTTAATATTCATGGTTCCTTTCTTTTTATTAGCCCTTTTTACAAAAAACCAAAAAATAATTCTTACAACAGGTATCTGGATTGTAGTTATAACTGCACTGGTGATGATTCCTCAAACACTGTTTCGACTCTGGTACTATGGTGATATTCTGCCAAACACCTATTATCTCAAAACACAGGGATATCCGCTGATGCTCAGGTTAAGCAGAGGTGTGATTGTTACGATTAAAACCTTTTTTCAATATCAGCTTATTACATTGATCCCTTTAATTTTTCTATCAAAGTCTAAAAGTGGCATTTTGCCAAAGCTGTTGATTTTTTCTATACTTATACAGTTTGCTTATAGTATCTGGGTTGGGGGAGATGCATGGGAGTGGCATGATTTTGCTAATCGTTTTCTCGCAACCGTATTTCCTCTCATTATCATTTTGAGTGTGATTATCTTCTATGAATTTATCAAACTGACAGGTGAACATTTTACCATTTACAGAAATAAAAAGATACTCTTTACAACTTGTGGCATTTGCTTCTGTATCTGGTCTATCTCTCTGGTAAGTGGCGGAAATTTTAGAAATGTACGAAGGGCTATGTTGTTTGAACAGATTCCGGAACATGATACGCATACTTACATGGCAGCTACAGCAAAGTATTTGAATGAATCATTATATGATTCTGCGAAAGTCGCAGTAGTGTGGGCCGGTGTTCTTCCGTACTACCTTAAACCCTCAGTTAAACTGCATGATATGTTGGGAAAGTCAAATAAGAGAATTGCACATATGCAGTGTCGGAAAGATGTTGGCAATGCCAAAACTGTTTTTGAAGCTTTTTATCCCGGGCATATGAAATATGATTATAACTATTCTATTGGCGAGGTTAAGCCGGATGTCATAGTTTCTTTATGGTATTTTTCTAAAGAAAATTTTCATCTGTTGCAGGATTATGAAAGAGGGGAAGCTTTCGGTATTCCCCTGTTTTTTAGAAAAGGGTCGAGTGCGATCAATTGGGAGGTTCTTCGGAAGTATTTTAAGATTGGATCGTAGTGAGGAGTGTTTTACAATTGAATATTTGACCGCATTCTTTGCTTATCGCCTCACCCCCTCGGTCCCCCTCTCCATTAGTAAATGGAGAGGGGGAAGAGAATGGTTGCAGTGCTCCCTTTCTCCACAAGGTGGAGAGAGGGTAGGGGAGAGAGGCGATGCGAATTCTGCGAAACAGATATTTTTTTGTTCATCCTCCAAATAAATAGTATTTTCGAGTTCTATTAATACTAATGATCATTTCCCACTCTGAGAATAGCCACTTAATGAAAGTATTAAACAAAAACAGCTCCGTTCTGAGTACATTACAACAAACTTTATTTTATCTATCACTTCTCACTGTTGTTTTTATACTCACCTTCTTAACCCACTCCCCCGATTATGATTTCTGGGCACGTCTTGCGGTTGGATCGATATTTTTTCAAACCGGCTGGGTTCCGCAGCATGACATTTTTTCCTATGTACCAACTAAGGCTCAATGGATTGATCATGAGTGGGGAGCTAGTGTGATTTTTTACGGAGCTGCGAAATTTTTTGGTGTATGGGGGATTTTTCTGCTCAAGGCAGTAATAATTTTGCTTGTTCTATTGTTAATTGTAAAAACTATCAGAATGCAAAAAGATACATGTATGGTGGGTGTAGTTTATATCATGCTTCTTGGACTGTCGCTTTTCCCCGGAGTTGGAGCTGTTATACGATGTCAAATGTTTACATATCTTTTTTTTGCACTGTGGCTGTTCCTGCTTGAAGATATCAGAAAAAACGGAAATAAAAAAATATGGATATTTCCACTTACTATGCTTTTCTGGGCAAATATGCATGGTGGATTTGTTACCGGAATAGGTTTGGTTGCGATTTATGCTGTTGGAGAATTCCTAAATCGTAAAAATCCTAAAAAATATCTGCTGATACTTGGAATGATAGTGCCGGTAACACTAATTAATCCTTATGGTTTTGAATTCTGGAAATATATCATTGAAGCAACACTGATGCCTCGTCCTACAGTTCCGGAATGGCATCCGATACGGCTTAATGGTCCTAATCAGATGATTATGGGATTCCAGGTACATTATCTTATTGGTTTTTTTATTTTTGTTGTTTTGACAATCGCTGCAGTCTTCAGGCAGATTATAAAAAGGGAAAAACCAGACTGGACAAAATATCTTCTTACGGTCGTTTTACTTTACATAGGGTGGAGTCACCAGCGCCACATTATCTTTTTTGTCATTGCAACGGCTGCACTTTTTTACAATCGGTATATTGAGCTTTTTGTCTTTGTGAAGACCAGTTTGAGTAAGCTGCTGAAAGTAAAAGCAAACAAAATGTGGGTATCAATAAACCATGGTTCCGGGTATGTCCTGTTATTAATTTTATTTATTCGTTTTTCACCTTTGTTGCATTACGATATAATCCTCAATCCCAAGCAGTACCCTTTTGGTTCATTCGAATTTATCAGGCAGAACAAGCTCTCAGGAAATCTAGCGACAACCTTTGTATGGAGCAGCTATGCATTCTGGAAACTCTATCCTCCATGCAAAGTGCTTATTGATGGGAGATATGAGGAAGTATACACAAACGCTGTTTTTGATGAAGCAATCCAGCTCTCATTTAAAAATGGTACCTGGGATGAGGTTGTTCGTAAATACAATACAGATATCCTTGTTTTACCGAAGCAACTGTTTCAGCCGGCTGATTTGCAAAAATTACCCGGATGGGATTTAGCTTATATGGATTTTGTCAGTGTTGTGCTACTACCTAAAGAAAAATTAAGATCCGATTTTATTAAACCTGATTATACAAATCCGATCTATTTGACTGAAAATTTTGGTAAAAGTATTAAGATCGCTAGATAGTTTTTTATCAAATATTCTAATCATCCAATATATTAAAGGTAATTATTTAAATGTTGATCAACGAAGTTACACATTATATGAAAGTTCTTATCATCAAGCCTGTAGGGCTTACATTATTGTAGTAAAAGTGCGTAATGCAAAAATGTTCCCTGGGGAACTATTATAGATTGTTGGTAAAAGCGATTAATGAACTTGTTTACACAATAAAAAAGGGGCTTTTCAGCCCCTTCCAAAACATTTTCCCCTGTGCCTGAAGAAATCTATTTTGTTTTTGTATTCTGTTTTTTACGTCTGCGCAGTGCCCACCCTTTGAAAATGATTGGCGGAAGAAAGGCAAAGCCTACACCGGTACCGCAACCGCAGTTACGCTGGCCGAGTGGATAAATATCTTCATCTCCACCATCCTTATTTTTAACTACAATATCATCGGCTGTTATATCGGTCCAAGGTTGTGGATACACTGTTTGATCTGGAATATTATATAAAAGCTGTAACACTTTTGGTTTTGGAATCTCAGCAATGCTTCCATGGCTTGGAAGGAAATTTTGCCCTGTGGATGTTTTCATCACAGGACCTTTACTCCATGTAGCCGGGGGGGCACTTCCCATGAGGTCATCAATTTTAGCTGTTTTAATTCGATCAGTGTTTTCATGTACTTTGAATGGATCGGATACTAATCGTAATTCATCTCCTACGATATATGCAGTAGGTCCTTCAAAGCCAATACTGGTTATATCATTTGAACCACCCTCATATTCATTTGGCCCTGTCCACCATTGCGCCCCTTTGGGGGATTCAGCAAAAGTACAGTGAATTACTTGAGTCGCAAACAGTGAAGTATTTGTACGCTCATCCTTATAGAATAAATAGTACCTTTTAGGTCCAACCTTAATAAGTGTTTCATCAATGATACTATACTTCGTACCTGCTTTGGTTTTAGGTTCAAAGTATACTTCAGGATATGAATATGTCTTGAAGTCTTTAGTATAGCTGCAAAATGCTTCTTTTCCTACAATCCCACGGTTGGTCGACCACATAACCATAACACTATCACGCGTATCATCATAAAAAAACTCCGGAGCCCAGCAACAGGCACAGTTCTTGATTCTACGGCCAACAGGGATCTTTATCTGAGTGGACCATTTTTTAAGGTCTTTCGAGTATGCATACCCAATGACATCATCTTCCCATTGTGTTGTCCAAGTAAGATGGAAAACACCTGTATTGGGATCAAGGTAGACATTAGGGTCACGCATCAAAGGTTTTCCACCAGCTTTACCCACCATGTTTGGTTCAGGAACAATAATTGGTGTTTCATTATTATATTTATCCCATGTAATACCATCATTACTAAGTGCGAGCCGGGCACCGAAAGACTGTTCATCTTCTCCCTGTACAAAATAGGTATACATGTAGAATGTTGATTGACTAGTATCTATTGCTGCTGATGCAGCAAAAAACAGTGTTAAGGTAAACAGTGTTATTTTTATATATTTCATCTTTATAAACCCCTTTTATTAGAATGCATAACCAAATTTAAATGTATAGTACCAATCTGTTTTTTTACGCAGTGCCTGGTTGCCATCCATGGTACCATAAACAAGACGATGCCAGCGTGTATGATCATTTGCAATCTGACCCATGATAGAGAGGTTATCGCGGATCGTTCTTTTCAGGTAAACACTCCATTTGAGATCGTCCTCATGTAAATTTGTATTGCTTGGATCTCTTTCTTCACCATAACTTGAAAGAGGCACTGGCAGGTTATCAAATCTGATACTGTTGGTGCTGTTTGGGTAAGGATTGTTAAAGTATTCAACTTCCAGGCTAAAAACATCTAAAAATTTAAATGCAGGGAGATTTATACCGACCATGACAGGAATTCGTTCCCACATATTTTCATATTGAGTCAATCCATCTCTGCTCATTGGATAGTTGATTACCCCAAGCCACGCACCTTCAGCGTACAATTTAAGATCTTCTGATCCAAACACATCCGCTCCAGGGAACAGTTGCTTAATATCAAACGCAAATCTAGCCATAAGTTTCTGGCCTGCGAATGTATAGTTGTAAATGGCAGTATCTGTAGTGTTACGTTTGGCACCGAGATATTGTGTTGATGGGTGAATTGGCGTCGTCTGGTCAATGTTCGCTGAAATTATACTGCACCAGCTTCCACCAAGGCCGAATTCAATTACTGGAGCAGGCTTCCAGGCGAGAATCCCGGAAAGGTTTAGATCTCCAATAGCAGTCCATTCTGTATTTACTGTGGCAAGTATATCAAAATTTAATGTTTTATTGAACAATGCCCCACCAAATCTTAACCCTGTAAGCCGTGCCATAGGAAAATCGACTTCGGTAAGAATATATTGTGGATAAGTTCCGCTTCGAAAAAGGTATTCGCCAAGGTTACGTACTGAACTATTGTATTTGTAAGGGAAATATCCAATGTCCAGTTCGATGGATGCATCACTTCGATCAAGAATGTTGAACAGAAGGTCTGCACGATGAAGGTAAGGGTAAAAATTGAGACGGCGAGAACTTCCCAAATCATTACTTTTGATAATATTATCATTGTTTACTAAAAACTCAATGCCAAAATTACCAGTTGCCGGGATGTTATTAAATTTGGTTTCAAGTGAGATTCCCGAAAGCATTTCCTGTGTCCATACACGATGGTATTGTGAACCTAAAGCTTTACTAATTGCCTCAGGTTGTCCTCGAACAACCTCTCCAAATCGCAACGCCGCATATCCACCCCACTTCAAACTCGGTGCTTCCATCTCACCGAAACTCTGCACGCCAGATATTACAGTTGCGAATATCGCAATCGGTAACCATAACGGATTTTTCATGAATACTCCTTTTTTAATTTATTTCAACGTTTAAATTCATATACAACGCTACCTCTACTCCTCCAGGAAATTGTGGGAATAAAGATGATCCTGCATGCCATAAGGTTATTGTTATTTAATTAATTTCAAACCAAAAGACCCAAAAGTAGTTATCAGAAGGGTGGGTGCGTTAACGTTAACGCAACTGGGAACTAAACCAGCTTTAAAATACTTTACCCCTCAAAGATCTCATGTCTAATATAATAACAAAAAAGTAAAAGGTGAAAAAAAAATGAACTATTTGAAAAAAATGATCAAATGAATGGGAACCGTTCAAAGTTCAGGGTTCAGAAGTTCAAGAGTGCGAGGATGAGAGCACGTATTGCTACTATTTCAAGGTGGAGGTAATATGTTCAAAATGCTGGAACATTTCTGATACTGGCTCGTCAAATGTATTGATGTAATCTATGATATGTACATTAAGTGTCGAGGCATATCAGTATAACTGTGTATAAATTTGTCCAAATAAAATTCTGAAAATAATCAAAAATTATTTAAACAAATCAAATTTATGATACAACATATGTTGAGATTGTGGATTACAATCCGATTGAATTAATTGAATGCCGATATTAAGCGTTTTAATTGGAGTGCTGCATCTACTCTTGTGGTGTTCTATAATCTAAAAAACGAAAGTGTTAATGACATGTTTGAAATATCAATCTGATTTATAGTAATAAAATAACGCTGTTTATATCATTTATAACGAGGGGGTCATTTTGAACCTTAAAGTATTGGTATCTCTGGTTCTTGTGTTTAGTACTGTCACTTTTTCAGAAGAAATTAAAATTACTGGAAAAGTTACTAACCAGGGAGGGAAGCCAGTCAGCGGTGCGATTATCACTCTGAAGGGAAAAAATCTCAAAGACACAACCAATACTCAGGGGGAATACTCCCTGGTTAAAAGTAATGTCGCGATTGACCCATCAACGTTTCTTACTCGTACAGATAAGATCGTCATGAGTAACGGCAAACTTCGCATAAATCTCATAAGGCCCGCGCAGGTAAAAATTGAGATCTATGATATGTCCGGAAACTTGTTAAAAAGTGAAATCAATCAGAATATTTCAGCTGGTGAGTATACTTACAATTTTAATAAATATGAGTTTGCACCGCGTATGACAGCTGTTCGGGTTGCTGTTGGTGCTCACAGTACAACGTTTAGATTGTTCCAAACTGCAAATAATCAAAACGTTATTTCATTCAATGCATCGAGAGTTGAATCAACCCGGAATTCGACTCTGGCCAGGGTTGCATCTGCAATTGATCAATTGAATGTCTCTGCTCCAAACTGCACAACCAAGGTTGTGTCTGTCACATCGTACAATCAGATTATCAATATTACTATGGATACACTTCCCAGGTTCAGTTTCTTTGTCACCAGTCTTAAAGCATTGCGACTGCTCTCTAAAAACGATAAAGGTTTTGGTGGCGATTTGCGTTTTGGCTTGACAGGTCAGGGCGCCGGATTGCTTGGTGCGGACAGTATTTGTTCCTGTATCGCGGAGATGAGTATGCCTGGTGCGCGTTACAAACAGTGGCGGGCATTTTTAAGTGTTGCGAAGGGTCCGGAAGGAACTCAGGTTAATGCGATCGATAGAATTGGAAATGGACCATGGTACGACCGCCTTGGGAGGTTGTTGGCAAATGAAAAATCAGAGTTGCTGGCAGTTCGGCCAAAAAACGCTGATATGGCGATTAAAAATGATCTACCAAACGAAGATGGCGTTCCTAATCACACGCCGGATCCTGCGAAAGGTCTCGTAGATAATCATATGTTCATCACAGGTTCAGACACATTGGGAAGACTATATAAAACGACAGCGACATGTGATGACTGGACATCAACCTCCGGTCGGGGTGGAAGTAAGCCACGTGCAGGATTGTCATGGCCGCAAAATTTTGGAGGTATGGGTGGGTTTGGAGGTATGAAACACTGGATATCTGTAATGGACTGTGCTGGTTGTCAACCAGGCATTGATTCTACTGATGCAAGTATGGGTGGAAGGCCTGGAGTTTATACTATAGGTAATGGCGGTGGGTACGGTGGTTTCTACTGTTTTGGACTTAACCCGTAAAAGGAAAATTGAAAAATGAGATGTAAGAATTGCAACAGTGTTATCATACTTTTAGTGCTACTGATGTTTTGTGCATGTCTGGATAGCGGTAATGAGGGAAATCCATCAACACCTAATTCTACAGCAGCTTCATTTGGTACTTTCCGGATACAGCTTATTCCGGAGGATAAAGGCATGGGTGATCCTGCATATACACGCGTTTTAGGTACAATGTTTGATGGTCCATCTCCTCCTAATAGCATATTCAAAGAAGTAAAGAGCTCTGGAGTATGTAAACTGATGAAAGCTGTTAGCCCGTTCTGTTCTCAGGAGTGTGGTTTAGGTTATAAATGTATTGCAGAGGACAGTTGCATGGCTGAACCAAAGGTAATTGGGGTTGGCAAGGTTACTATCACAGGCTTAAAGTATAATAATAAATCAACGCCCGTTGTAATGGAGCAATTAAGAGGTAATTATCAGATGGTTGGTGTTACTCTGGATTATCCACCATGGGAAGAAGGAGATACGATTACACTTTCTGCTGCAGGAAGTGCCGATGCTGCAGCATTTACACTCAAGGCGCGCGGAATAACACCACTTGAGGTGCTTAATAATGAAATCGTAGTCAGTGATGGGCAACCGATTACTTTGCAGTGGAAACCTCCAACTGTAAAGAATGTTTCAACGATAAGTGTGCAGATTAATATCAGTTACCACGGAGGGACTAAAGCTGAGATACAATGCGAATGTGAAGATAATGGCTCTTTGACAATTCCAGGTTCAATGCTTGATGAATTAAAATCCTATGGGATAGCGGGTTACCCAAGAGTTGATATTACCCGAAAATCAATCGGATATGATGAAGTTTCTAAAGCTCAGGTTATTCTAGAATGTATGGTAACAAGAATGTTGACTATACCGGGTATCGAGTCATGTGATAGGAATGAAGATTGTCAAAATCAGAACTGTATTGATCGTAGATGTCAATAGGTTGAATGCGTACTTACAGAATAAAGGATTATATAATGCAGAAATATTGTGTCAGTTCGAGTGCGCAGCGTGGGGGGGCCCTGTTGCTATTCTCATCTGTGGTATTGTTTACATTATCTTGTGTAGATGATCCTGTCAGTGTGAAAGATGAACCTAATGTGTGGACATGCTCGATCACCGATGGGACTGAGCCCGATTACCTTACAACACTTGGTTGTCAAACAGATTTCAAAGCGCTCGCGTCAGCCCCGCTTGATGCCAGCATTCCTGGTGCTATATCGCTAAAAACAATTATCGATCAGCAGGATCCGGCAAGAGACAATCCGATTTATTTCACAAATTGTAAAAAGTATCCTATACACTTTGACTTTGCATCAAAACACCTGTCTGGCAAAGGGTTGCCGGTTGTTCAGGGGCTCAGTCAGTTCAATAACGAGTATTACAGCATAAACCGGCGGTTTATACTTGGTGCCATCACCTACTATGAGGGCCCGAAGGTTTGGGTATATGAGATTGCTCCTTACGATAAGGCATCTGCTGAGATGATTTCCACTGCATACAATATAATAGCTGACTCCTGTTACTTTGGTGATTCACTATATTTTCACCCAACTTCTGAAGCAATTGAAGCAGTTGCCAAAAGCCTTCCATCGACCGTTAAAATTATTACTACTGATGAACTTTATAAAGGTATAGATTATCAGCCGCTCAATTGTGCTACAAGTATCGGAAAAATAGTTTTTTTCAGAGCTTCAGATCTTGATAACAATTACCTGAGTTTTCGTAATATTGTAGTTCTTGATGCTGTGCCAAATGACATTTCTGTTGCAATGGGTATTATTACCGATGCATTTCAGACTCCGCTTGCACATATCAATGTCCTCTCACAGAACCGCGGGACACCTAATATGGCGCTTCGGGGGGCATGGACAAATTCCGAACTTCGTGCACTCGAAGGTAAGTGGGTAGAATTGACTGTCGGTTCTTTTGAGTACACTATTAAAGAGGTTACCAAAGAGGTTGCTGATGCCTGGTGGGATGCTAACAGTCCCAGTGCGGTTGGAATTCCCAATGTAGATACTGTTACCCGTGAGCTTCGTAATGTCGGAAAAATACTCGAACTTCCGACAGATTTCCGCAGCAGGACGACCTCGGAAAGGGGAACTCTTCTTCGTACCGCTCTGGATGCAGCACTCCCGGCGTTTGGTGGTAAAGCTAGCCATTTTTCAGGTTTTCCTCATATGGATAGCAGTAAAGTTCCCTATCCAAAGGCATTTGGTATACCTGTCTATTATTATTTCCAGTTCATGAAACAAAATGGTTTTGATTTACAGGTTGATGAATTTCTCAAAGATGCAACGTTTATGGACAATCCCAAAACCCGCGATGATAAGTTGAAAAAACTAAGGAAATCGATGGAAGTTGCTCCGGTTGATTCAGCTTTTACGGCGATCCTGATGTCGAAACTCAATACGGAATTTCCAGGTATCAAAATGCGATTTCGTTCCAGTACCAATGCTGAGGATCTTGATGGATTTACAGGCGCTGGGCTTTATACATCAAAAAGTGGAGAGCCGGGAGATACTACTGATATTCTCGATGCGATACGTAAGGTATGGGCAAGTGTCTGGTTTTTCAGAGCATTTGAAGAGCGGACGTATAGAAAAATCGATCATAAAGCAGTAGGGATGGCATTACTTGTTCATAACTCCTATCCTACTGAGGAAGCCACTGGAGTTGCCATCACTGATAATATTTTCGATCCGACCGGAATGGAACCTGGTTTTTATGTCAATGTCCAGTACAATGGTGCATCAGTAGTACTTCCTGATTCGGGTGTGACAACTGATCAGTTTATATATCACTACAGTTTTGAAGGAAAACCTATTGTGTATGTCGGTCATTCGAATTTACTGCCAGCAGGTAAATCAACAGTATTAACTGCTGCACAGGTTAACAAGCTTGGAATTGCGCTTCTGGAAATCCACGAATTTTATCAACCAGTCTATGGAAAAGAGAAATTTGCGATGGATACCGAATTCAAGTTTGATCAGCCTCTGGATAATCCAAACGGGGAACCAGTTTTGTTTATGAAGCAATGTCGACCGTATTATTGATTGGGTTCAAGGATTCAAGGGGGCTCTTGCACTCGTCCCTCGAAACCCGACTCTCGTTACTCGTCATTCGAAACTGATTAATATGAACCCTTAGTCCTCCGTCCCGATAACCTGTATTTCAAAATAAGAGAATTGCGCTTGCGATTGTAGGATTCACGCTTGGCATTAGGCAATTCATCGACGGTCGTTTCTGTAAACCCCAACTGTAAAAACCAGTCTGCAGTCTGTGTAGTGAGTACAAAAACCTGTTTCAGCTTGAGTTTTACCGCTTTTTCGATCAGGAAAGTGATCATTTTCTTTCCAATACCAGCTCCCGCGTACATTTCATCAACAACAATTGCAGCGATTTCGCCCTGCTTATCGGGATATACATGAAGAGCACCGCATGCGTGCACGGTATCGTCAACCTCGTATACAGTGTATTCATTAACCTTTTCTTCAAGGTCAGCAGCGGTCCTCGGTACAAGAATTTTCTCTTCAATAACAGGTTGCATCAGACGGAGCACTTCAGGAATATCCGAAATATTCATCGGTCTGAAATTTTCGTGCTGATTTGAATAGATCATTGTCCCAAAGCCCCTGTTGGAGAAGATCTCCTTAAGGACCATTCCTTCAGCTCGTCCATCAATCAGATGAACGCGATCAACACCGCTGTTACAGGCTCTGTAGGCAAATGAGATCATTTCAAGTTGTTCATTGTGTTTGTCTGCATTGAGGTCAAGAAATGCACCGGCTTGTTCCACGGTCAATTGCGAAATGAGGCCATCACTTTGCGCCACGTGGTCAGGAACTTTGTACTCTTTTATATTCAGACCTTCCTGATCGGTGATAAAAAACAGTTTGCTCGCTTTTACTTCAGTGCTGAGGTTAAACGCCAGCTCGTTGGAAGAAAGATTGTAGGGTTTTCCGGTGGCACCCCAACCGATATTTGGGAATATGGGAATAAGATCGTCTTCAAGGACGTTTTTTATAATGTCGATTTTAAATTTTTCAACTATTCCTGAACTTTGAAAATCGATACCATCCCGAACGCCGATGCTCCGGGCACGAACCCAGTTTCCGATGACCGCGTTAGCACCATTTTCGGCAAGCAGGGTCATCAGTTTATTAGAGACATCGAAGGCTGCCATTTTAATAAAAGGTATCGCTTCAGGTGGAGAGACCCTTGTTCCATTAATTGTCGGGCAATCGATTTTATAGATAGCCAGAACCTCATCGATCCGGTTACGTGCTCCAGGTACAAGAATCACGCGGATTCCCATCTGATGCAACAGGACTATGTCTTTTATCATGATAGGAAAAAACTGATTCGCGATAAGAGTTCCATCGATTTTAATGACAAAAATCTGATCTTTGAACCGATTTATATATCCGAATGTCTGCCGGATAATTCCAACCTGTTCTTTCAGCCGTGATCTGTCCACCTGCATTTTATTCTTACTCCTGAGATTTTTAATCTAAAATAGTATTTGCCTGATATACCATTGGTATCTTGTATTAATCACTAATATAGTGGTATACTCAGAGAATGAAAATGATAGTTCCACAGATGCAATCATACACATTGCAACTTTTTATACTCCTTCTGGTCTGTTTTGCATCGGCAATTTTAGGTGACAGCACTGCTGAGGCCCTGCTTCTGGCTAACTTTGATTCTGCAATAATTCCCGGAATGTTCCTTTTTAATGCTGCAGCACTATTTGTTGTGTCTTCAGTTATGATGATAGTTATTGACAATGTTGATCGAGGCATTTTTTTTCTTGCCGGCTTGATACTGCATGGTTCATTACTGTTTGTATTTAAATTGCTGGTTGGATTGAAAGTAAGCTTTATCTATCCTGTACTTTTTACCTATGCGTATACCTCAAAAATTCTTATGTTCATGCTGTTCTGGACTCTCGCCAATGACCTGGTAGATTCACGTAAAGCTGGAAAACAGTTTCCGCTAATTGCAGCTGGTGGTACTCTGGGAGCTGTCGTTGTATCTTTCTCGATACCTTCGATTGTTAAAACTATCAAGGCAGAAAATCTATTACTTGTATGGATACTTCTTGTGGGGGTAGCTGCGGTACAATTTCTGCCAATTCTACGGCGGTATGGTGTTGCTTTTAAAGCACGGTCGGAGCGAGTGAAAAGAAACATTTTAAGCATTGTAAGTGATCTGAAACTGTTCAGGCAGGAGCCACTGCTCAGTAATATGGGTGTAGTGTATTTCCTGCTCTTTTTTTTAATGCTCAATCAACATTTCCTGTTTTATTCTCAATTGAAAAAACAGTTTATAACCGCATCTGCCATGGCATCTTTTCTGGGTTATTTTAATGGAATCAGTATGGTAAGTACATTTGTGTTGCAAATGACAATTTCTGGCAGAGTGTTGAAAAAATTCGGATCAGCCCGTACGATGCTCCTGGTTCCATCACTGTTTACAATATTCTTTCTTACATTACTTCTTGCATCCTGGATGTATAGTACGGAGCTTATACTGTTAAGCTGTATTGTTACAGCGGGAATGGGATTACGGATAGCGTTTTTTGATTCATTTTTTTCACCAAATTTTCAGATATTTTTTTCCAGCCTTCCACAACAGATACGGGGCAGGGGTAAATTGACTATGGAAGGTGTTATCAAACCGTGTGCGATGGTATTGACTGGTGTATGGTTAATATGGGCAGGTAAACAATTATCAATTATAACTCAATCAGCACTCCTTTTGTGTATCGGCGGGATTGCGACCTGTAAAACCTGGCGTATCAGAAACCGGTATGCTGAAAGTTTGACCAACTATTTGACAGGCTTCTCCGGAGTGAAGGCATCCGGCGCACTTTCGGCAGAATTCAACAATAGTCCTGATGTTATACGGAAGCTTGGTGAGCGATTGTATAGTGAAGAGTATGAAGTAAATACGTTCATTATTGAATTGATCGCATCATCAGCATTACCTGAATCAACCAGAATTCTGTTGGATTATTTTGACCATGGCGATCCCAGAATGAAATCGATCATGCTTGCTTCGATTCATGGCACAAACCAGAAAGAGTTAAAGTCTCTTGTCGAAAAATCGCTCTTTGACAGTGATCCTCGCGTTGCAGCTAATGCTGTTCTTGCTCTTGCAGAAATTTCCTGTCATACTCTTTTACACCATGTTGATACTCTGCTTGCGCATGCAAACCCCAGAGTTCGCGCAAACACCGTTTTTTCTGCCTGGCGTTTTGCTGATAAAAAACTGCAGAAAGTATTGACAGGACATATTTATAAAATGCTTTATGACCGGTTTCCAGATGAAACTGCCAGTGCACTTTTTGCACTGGGTGAAATGGATGGTGAGAAGCCTTGCCATATCCTGCTTAATTTCGTCAATTTTTTTAAAGTCAGTCTGCAGGAGTTTCCAGCTGTATTCGAACAGTCTATTCATGCTCTTGGAAAGAAAAAAGATATCGAATCTGCAGATATACTTCTTCAATTAGCACAGAAAAGTTCCAGAAAACAACGGGCTGAAATTGTTAAAGCACTCGGGGCTCTGTTACCATATCTGACATATGAACAGTTGTGTGCACTATCTTTTGCTACCGATTATTCTGCAAGCAATCTGATAGTTGCTGCAAACCACATATCCGGAAAGGTTATAGATGATGCATGGCGAAAGCATCTGCGAAATTATGCAGAACGGGAGATACGTGATACTATCGGTTGTATGGATAAATATACAGCTGTTTCGATGATTGGAGGACCGGCTGCTGAGCTTCTCAGTTTCGCGATTCTCGAGGAAAATATTGATGTCAGAATTGATACACTGGTTCATATTGCATCACTGCTTGACCGTTCCGCTAATATACGAAAGATATTGCCACGATTATTTCACACCAATGCTCACATGCGGGCACGGGCAATGGAAGTGATGGACAACACTGGTGATTACAAGCTTAACAGGCGTATCATCAGTGTTCTGGAAAAAAGAGTTGCATGTAGTAAGCAAGATAACAGCGCAGCAGTGAATGTTTCAGGTGTTGCAATTGCTAAGGAATTTCTGGATGATCCAAATGAATGGGTTGCTCAGTGTGCGTGTAATCTGGTTTATAATTGAATGTGGTGGCTTATGAATGATTCGATGTCGATTTTGGAAAATGTACTTGTTTTGAAAAAAAGTACCATTTTTTCTATGGTATCTACAAAAGATCTGCGTGCTATAGCTGCGGTCATTGCAGAAAAAATGTATGATGCAGGACAATTGATAATTAAAGAGAAGGACATAGGTGATTCGATGTATCTGATACGGAAAGGGTCTGTACAGATTGTCAAACAGCTGGATGATAAGAGGTCCTCTGTGCTCACAGAACTTCATGAAGGTGAGTGTTTCGGGGAGATGTCCGCAATCGATGAAGAGGTTCGCTCTGCAGATGTTTATGCAAAAGAGTCTTGTATTCTGCTGAAATTAAGTAAGGATGACCTTCTTGAAGTAATCATTGATTGCCCGCATATCGGTATCGAATTATTGAAACTATTTGTAAAAAGATTGCGTGTTGCTAATGAAAAATTAAGTCAAAGGGATTAGAAATTCCTCGTGGAGTAAATAATGAAAAATAGTATTCGCTGCAGGCATTTTTGTACTATATCGATTATGATGTTGACGTTGTATGGGTGTGGGCCATCATACCGGATGGATGTACTTATACAGATGATAGACTCACAGGGGAAGTATTTCCGCGGCAGTATTATTGCACCATTTCAAAAAGAACACAATGCAGAAATAAAAGTTATTGATTATGGTGCTATTGACAGTCTCGATTATGCGATGATTAAATATCGTGACAGTGCAGGTCTGGTTAAAATCCCATTTGATAAAAGCAGATCATTAATGAACGAAAAGGATTTGATACCACTTGATTCGTTTTTATCTTTACAGGAAATAGCTTCATTCAGAGAAAAATATCTATTGACATCTCTTGGCATATCGAATAAAAAACAGTTTTTGATCCCGCGTAAATTCGAAACCCGAATCATGGTGTTTTGTAGGAGTAAAGTGCTTGATGCTGTTTCCATGTGGAGAACATATGCAGATCAGATTGACAGTACACTGCAACACTTCAATTCGTATGGGCTGCCATCAACCTATATTCTTGAGGATGACCCTGAAAAATGGGACTATTACGATATATTTGTAGTTGGCTGGATCTGGGCACACTCATTGTACAATGGTGAATTACGTCCCAGAATTGCACATCGTGGGCGTAGATATTCCGGAACTTCATTGAGAATCATAGATCGGATATATCAGTTGAATGGTGACTCAACTGATATAACCTCACTAAAAGGTGATGCTGTTTATGATGCAATGCACTGGGAAGCAGTTTATGCGGCTGCTGGTATTTACAACCCGGACATGTGGGAAAAATCCTGGAGTGGAGGCGGAATCTGGAAGGGCTTTTCAGATGGGACAGTGTTTTTATCGTTTATGACACAATTGGACTGTTTTTTTCTCCATGGAACCGACCGGGACAGCATAAACGGTTATTTCAAGGACCCTGATGATATGGGCGTCGCCACAATGCCGCAAGGTTGTTCTGTTGAGCTTGATGCAATGGGGGTTACATCAAGAGTCGGTAAAAAATCTATTACAACCGGAGGGTGGTGGTGGGGTATTCCCAAAGGGTGTCCAAATGTCCGCGTGGCGTGGGAGCTGGCATCACATATTACATCAACGTCATCACAGGTTCAGGAGTGTTCCCGTTTTGGTATGATACCGGTAAGAAAAGAGATTCTGAGTGATATGATGATGCTTTTTGGAGGTGGGTGGATCAGTGATATATATGATGTATCGTTCAGGCAGTTGATGTATAACGGACATACAACCATACCATCGGTTCATGGTTTTGATCGTATATCAAACTTGTATCTGGATATGTGGTATGATATAGTAGTAAATAAAAACTGGTCCGATGGATCTCCATATCCATCAAGGTCATATATTCGCAACAGGATTGAAACTTCTTTTGCACCATAATATATTAAGATCAAAGCAGGAATCAATTATGGATGGTCAGGAAAAACTTCAAGAATCTCAAACTGAGGAACTACCTGATGACTCTATTCTTTCCAAGTTGAGAGAACGGTTTGAAAAAGCACCCGAAGATATTGATACTGCACTCAGGCTTGCAGCTTTTTATGTTAATTCCGGCTGGTACAATCAGGCAAAGGATGTTTTTCGTGATGCTTTACAAGTTCATGCGGATGATTTTACATTGCTACTGGAATACGGGAATACCTGTTTTAAAAAAGGTGAGTTTAATGAAGCTGGTTCTGCTTTTCGAAAGTTGACCGTGGTTCGACCTGATAAAATTGAAGCGTGGAATAATCTTGGGATAGTTCAGATTCAGGAGGGGGATTTTGATGCCGCACTTCACTCATTTGAAAAAGTGATTGAGTTAGAGCCCGAAAATGCCGGTGCATTATTAAACATGGGTAACTATTACGCTGGCAAAGGGATGCACGAGGATGCAATAGGGTATTTTAAAAAAACAGTGGAAGTACTGCCTGGGTTTGCTGATGCATGGTACAATTTTGGTAATTCACTTTTAGCAATTGGTAAGATGGTTGAAGCTGGTGAGGCGTTTGAAAAGGCGATAAAATACAGAAATGATTTTCCATCTGCTCTCAAAAATCTTGGATTTGTGTATGAACGGCAAAAACGATTTGATGATGCTGAGCGGTGTTATACAAATGCAATTGAACTTAATAAAGCAGATCCGGCTTTAAGAATAAATCTGGGTGGTATTTATCTTTTACAGAACCGGACGGATGATGCACGGGAGTGCTTCTTAAAGGCGGTACGTCTGGCACCTCAGGAGGTTGGGGGGTGGCTTGGGTTGCGGGAGGTAGCTCTCGTCAAAGGGGACCTTCTGACGTTTAACAGAGCTACTCTTGCCGTACTGCCAAGGCTCAGTGAATCAATTATTGCAGAAAGTATTGAAATTCTTTTCGACCTGGATCAAAAGGGTGCTGCAGATGAGATCGTGCAGCAGATTGACCGCCTTGGAAAAACCGGAGATCTGCTCGATGCACAACGGATCTGTTCCTACTATTTGAATGATGGCGATTCTGATAAAATTAAATCGATTGTTATTCGTCTTTCATCAAAAAATCCTGTTGAACCTCAAATATTAAAGGGTATGGCACGATACGCATTTCTATCAGGTAAATATGATCAGGTGGTTGATCTTGTCAATAAAATTGATATGCCGGATGCTTACGCACAAAGTATTTTATGGCGATCTCTGATCGAAGTAAAAAAAGATGTACAGGCACGAAGGCTGATACAGAATTATATTAGAGAGTATCCGGAGAGTTTTGAGTGCTGGTACCTTCTGGCATTAATTGAGGCGAGAAGGGGGCATCGGATGCGAACCGAAAAATTTTTAATCCGGGCACTTGAAACAGGTTTTTCGAATTTGGAAGAGTTAAAAAAGGAACCTGTATTAAAAGAGATTCTTGATTCTCTCTCAGAAAAAAAAGATACTCATGTTGTCAGTAGTTCGCTGTCCGAAAATAGATTAGAATAAACCGGGGAATGCTGTAAGAAAGCAGGTGGTATTATGATCCGCAATGAACGTCTCAATGAAACGCTGTTTCGAATTGATAATGGATCGGTAGATTCGAATAAATTTTATACGATCCTTCTCGATGCCAAGGCTGCGGCAGTCTCGGAAAATATGTGTGATATTACCGAGAAGTTGCTCGCTCGTGAGAGAGAAAATGCTAAAATTGCACTGGATCATCTGTGGGGTTTGAAAAAAAACCTGTTTAAAGAAAAAAATGGAACGATCGATTTGCTTATAAACTTTTATCAGGACAAGATGGATGTGCTTCGGAACAAAGAGGAACATCTCAAAAAGGTAAGCCGTGATTCCCGAAGTCTGCTTGAAGAAAAACGGAAGCATGATGAAGAGATTGCCAATGTTAAACAACAGGTTCAGGAATGTACCAGGGAGCTTAACGAACTTACATCTAAGCTCGAAAAATTGAAAACCCGTGAGCAGGAGCTGCAGTTAATTGAAATGCAGCTTACAAAAGAGTTGAACAATAATGAAAACGAGATTGTTAACGGGTTATATGAGATTATCCTTCCTGCACAGGGAATTTTCAAAAATGACAGTAGTGAATCGCAGCAGGAGGAAGCTGCGCCACAGTTATCAAAGCCGGACATTATATCTAAAGATACTGTTGCTCAACCGAAAGAACCTGAAATTGACACTAAAGCGGATACATCAGTTGAGCCAGTTACCGCTCCCGCTGATAATGCAGATATTGTCGCAAACGTACCACGATCAGTGCTTGATATTGCATTGGAGCAACCGCCATATCCTAAATCAGTTGTAAAAACTACCGGTGGACGAATAATTGGTGAGTATTATTATGATGCATCAGTTTACAAAAATGAGCGACACTACATTTTTAACAGCCGTTTTTTCTGCGATCATCTTTCTCAAAATTACCGTTTACTGAAGCAGCGGTTTGAACAGAGTATTTATGCAGAAATTCTGCAGATGGTCGAGGATGCATCAAAACGGATAAGTGATAAAGATAAACTCCATTTTGAGGTATCTACCAACGAAATTCTGAATGATAAAACACTTAAGCAGCTCTGGCTTGATACAAAGTCCCGTTCTCTGGATGAAATAGAAAAGTTCTGTTCACGATTGAAAGCAAAAATAGATGCATTGGGTGTCAATTACCGTATTATGCTGCAGGAACAGATGCAGCGTTGTATAGGAAGCAGATAATTTTGTTCAGGTCAGTTTCCGGATTACTTCTATTTGTTGTCCTCATTTCTGCTTCAACAGTATCTGATAGTACCCATAGTATCGGTGCCAGTGGGGATACTGTCAAATCTGATACTGCAGGAGCATTACAAAAAGATTCTTTACTTAACAAAGATAACACTTTATCAAAAAAAAGCGATTCGATACCCCAGCAGGTATCTGAGGTAAAAAAGATAAAAGGGAATAAGTCTGTTCCACCATCGCCGGTTTCACGTGATCCCATTATTAAGAATAAAAAAAGAGTACGGAGTAAAGACGGTAAGAAGTTTGATGTCGGAAAAATACTTGTAGCAATTTCACGAAAAGTGCCATCTGTACTACATACTCCGGGAATGGCAGTGAAAAAGGTAACAGGATTTACCAGGAAAAACCTTGTCAAAGTATCGCTATTACTGTTTTTCTGTACGATTATTATTTCGACGATTCTCTTTTTCAGACAGCGTCTTGAAATCAAGCGATTTATGACCACCACACGTCTTTCGGTAATGGATAAAGAAGTGCAGAAAGCATGCCGTTTTATTGAAAGTAATTTTGATGATCCTGAACTTACTGTCGATAAACTCTGTAATGCACTGGTGACGGGAAATGCCTTTCTTACCGCACTTTTTGAACGGGAATTGGGAATGAGTGTAGAAGATTTTATCTTCCAGGTAAGGGTTAACCGAGCGAAAATAATGCTTAAAAAGGATAACAGTGCTGAAATAGATGTGGTTGCAATGAAAACAGGTTTTACTGATGTTAATCAATTTAAAATTACTTTTGAAAAACTGTGCGGTGTAAGTTTTGAGGATTACCGTAAATCACAGCTTACTGATCAGCTTACCGATCAAACCACAGTATAGGTTAGTTACGTATATGAATTTGATGTACATATTACTCTGTGCAGGAATTGTTGCTTCCTGTATCGCTGATGATCAAAACGTAACGATCACAGAACTAAAAAAAGATCTCATTTCTGATACCCTCGATTTGCTTGTAAATGGGAATCTGGCCGGAACGATGACTGGCAGTTATATTATCAGTGACAGTTCTATTATTACACAACAGGCAGTATCTGTAAATCAAGGGGGACAAAATGTTGTAAACCTTCTTGAAAAAAGAGATTACAATGCAGCTAACGGAAAAATCACTCATGCATACCAGAAGATGAGCAGCCCATCAGGAAGCAGTGTCTGGGAACTCGGGCAGAATAAAGGCAGATGGGAGTTGACTGTAGTTACAGCAGGGGTACGGAATACACGGGCAATTTTATCGGTACATGAGCATATTAATGGAACATTGGGATTATATAAAGGTATTAAAAACAAAAGTATACTACCCGGGGACTTCTGGATCGACACCTTGATAGAATTAACATCCGGTGAGAATATCTACACAACAACCAGGTGTACAGAGGTTCCATCTGACGCGAACCAGCACCGGTGGAAGTTTACAGTAGCTAATTCATTGCAGGATAAGGATGAACGTTGGGAACTGGATACCAATGGATATACACTGTATCATGAAAATGCCCCCTTTATAGCTGTTAAACGAGGTTTTTCCCCTTTGAACAAATCTGAAACATCTGTGAGTACCTCAAATCTTTTTACAGCATTTATGGTAACAGCACCGAAACCACCTGTAGCAGGGGAGCGATTATCAGTAATTCTTGATAGTACAGTTACTATCGATTCATCTGTAATGTACATGT
>JBNKZD010000073.1:0-12536 GCA_050301235.1 Chitinispirillaceae bacterium
CGGCTCTCCGCCAGGCTTCACTTCGTTCCGGTATTTTCTGCCCTGCGGTGAGTACACCTTGGTCGGAAAACACTGCAACCCTCACTCCATTACTGGTTGCCCCCTCCGTCCGAACTAACGCAGTTTAGCGTGTAGCGGCAGATTGCTATAGAGAAACGTTTTAATGGGGTGTAGTGCGGGAGGATTGCCCCCGCGATTTACACGAAGGTTTTATATAACAAGCTTTGATATTCGTAACCTGCTACATTAACAAAAAGTGGACTGTGTGGCCTGAACTAATCGATTTCTTGACGCCACTGGTTTAGACCCCTGTTTTTAAGGCTTTTATCAACTGCTTTACTTATATCAGTGCGACAGACTTTTAGTTCCTTTTGTTTCATGCTCTTCCGAAGTCCTGATTTTACTAAGATATTCTTCAAACGCCTTCTCACCCTCATCTTTCCAGAAATTCTTATAATGTTTCAGATCTTCGCGTGAAAAGTGACTCTGAAAGAGTGGACTGTCTTCGACTCCAAGCCACCGATGCCATCGCTCGTTAGCCTTTCGATGCAGCTCATCTGACTGGCATCTTCCGGGACGGGGCATTCCGTGATGAGCTGATAGCAGCACCTTTGATAAAAGAGTAAGACCGAAAGCCTCCCAGTAGGTAATGGTTCTGAGTTCAAATATTGACGGCATCAGCCAGTTCCACAAGAACATGACAACCCATCCGAAGACAGCAGCGAAAACCGAAACAAATGACAATCCGACAACCACCGCAACTGCGATCCGGAACATTCGGATTTTCGGGTGCTTCCTCATTCTTAGTCTCATTTCCTGATCCATAAGCAGCTCCTCTGTTAGTCTATTTTTTAAATATTTCATTTTTCAGTGTATTTCGCAGCTTGTTAAGTGCTCGTGATTTCTGTGAGAGCAGGGTTCCTACCGGTGAATCCCACATTTCAGAAAGCTCAGCGAAGGTGTACCCTTCAATTTCGGTTGCTATTATCAGCGCCTGATCACGAACCGGCATCCTTCTTACAATCTCCATCGTCCGTTCATACATGTCATTCACTTCAATATTATGTGTCAGATCCTGCCTGGTATCTGCAATTACATCTGCCAGACGCATATCTTCATCTTCCTCAAGAGGCTCATCAAGTGAAATATCCGGTTTCTTTTTCCTGAACGTATCGATAACCCGGTTACGCAACGCCCGGTAAATATATGCGCCCAGATGCTCGATAGGTTCGCTGATATCACCTTTTTCGAAGAGGTTATACACAACATCCTGAATAATATCTTCCGCATCCCGATCTGCAGTATCCTTAATAAGTCCCCGAACAAAAAGCGTCAGCAGCTTCTGCTCATGCACCAGGAACTCCTTTATTTGATCCCACCGGGTTGTCTTTGCCATAATTATTCAGACGTCGATTTTTCAGTTTTATTGCATAGTATGAAAAATATGTTTTCTCAGGATGAAAAAACTCCGGATTGCATGCAACAAAATTATCCGGAAGAGGATGTTCCGGATGTACTTGAGAGTGACAGTATTGCAAGGGAACAATACAGAAAAAATAAGAAACTGCGTGAAAGGCAGAAGGCAGTACCTGACAGTAGAAAACCAGAAGCTTCAGAAAGATAGTAATAATCAATCCATGGATGGCAACGTCCTGGGTTCAGAGCAATTCAAACCGGTCTTTTCTCCAGGGCATGTTTCAAGATCATCCTTGTCAAGTATTTCCATCCGTGGGCCGGGTGAACATTTTATGCCATACTTTTCAAGTACTTCAATTGAAAAACCTGCAATTCGTTTATTCTCAAATCGTAAAAGAGGTCTTCGAATCAACAGGCGGTCTGAAAGCATTGCTTTAACTGCCTGCTCCCTGCCAGTCTTTAAAGGGTCAAAATCGCCGGATTTTATTGCAGGTGCTGAATAGTTGAACATTTCTGCAGTTTCAACGCTTTCAAAGAAGCTCATCAGTTCATCTTCTGTAAATGGATACTCAAGGATATTTTCCACATGCAGCGTATGACCTGCTGTCTGTAAAATAGCTTTTTGCCTTGCATTACCAATGCAATCCGGTTTTTCAAAAAACAGTATCTCCACGATAACCTGCCTTTACACCTTATATTCTGGATCATAATTGATGATAATCGTTTCACCTGAACGGATCTGAGCACGTACCTTAGAAAAGACAGCATCCATCCGCTCCAGACCAGAGAGCAGCTCCATCTCTTCTGCGGATCGTATACAAACCTTACTCATCGCACCGTTTGCCATACATATCCTCCTGCCTGCAAGCAGTGCAAGCAGCGGATCATGTGTTGAAAGTAAAACGATTTTATCATTTGATACAAGTAATTCAAATGCTTTCTTTCTGTCAATGCCAGCATTTTCAAGTTCATCAATCAGCACAATTGGTGATGCACTGATAATCGCTGTATCAGCCACCATTAACGCTCTGGTTTGTCCACCACTGAGATTCGTTAAGCCGGTAGTTTCACTGAATTGCTCTCCCGACAATTCATTCGCGGCATTTATCGTTTCGGTAATTACCGCACCCGAACAACCTCTGCTTTCTGCATGAAGTTCCAGAAGTTCTCCTACCGTTGCATCAAGAACAAATGACATTGTCTGTGACAATTGAGCAATGAGCTTCTGTCCTTCAATCTTATCTCTTTTCTTTAAAGCATTCCGGCTTTCTATCGCTACAAGCCGTTTGCTTGGCGTGTCTCTTTCCGCGATCCATTCAATATCTGCCAGAAGGCGGCTTTTTCCTGAACCGGTCGGGCCAACAAGTGCAATAATATCACCGGGTCGTAAAACTACCGATTCTACCGATTCTTTCTGCCCGTTTTTATCACATCCCCCGATTATCGTCAGTGAAACGATAGAATCTTTTGTCTCCAGTATCTTTTCAAACTCGTTCACTCTCTGCAGTAAATCAGTCAAAAGAGATTCTATTGATCTGTTTCTCAGTTGTGCCCATTCAGCAAGCTTTACACCAACCACAGAGGTATCATCAGGATCGATCTCGATACCATACTCCAGGAGTACAGATTCTGCAAGCGGAATTGTGTCCATGAGCTTTTTGATATCCCAATTAAGTATCTCTTCTTTATTTAAATCGACCATTTCCATAGCTATTCCATCCGGAGTTTTTTGAATTGTCCGATTTGATACTCCTGTCCGACACGTGTTTCGCCAAGACAATATGAGCACAATGCAGCAGGCATCGGGAAACGTAACCTGATCGCATCTATACCAATTGATAACGATGACCTATCAATCAATTCCGCAAGTGCAAGTGCGCCCTGTCCGTTCCGCCCGTTTACAGCAATAACTTTTGCTTTTGGTGCGACTTTATGTACCCGGTAAGCGAACACTTCTCTTTCTGCCTGAGATACAATATCACCTTTTGTTATCACAACAATATCCGCTAGTTTCAACATGGGGCCGATTTTCTGTGGAGTATTCAACCCACTCATATTATCAATCACACATACTGCAAGCGTATCCTTGAGATGGGGCGAACACCGGTTGCATAATCCGGCACTCTCGACAATGATAATTTCCAACTCCCGTTTTATTCCCCAGTCAAAGACACTGTCAAGATTACTGACAAAGTAGTGATCCGGACACAAGACACCGGAAAGCCCTTTCCCTGATGCGTACCCTGCATCTTTATATATGCGATCATCCTCGGTCGAAAGACAGTCAAATTTGACAACCCCCACAGAACGTTCCTGGTTTTTTAATATATCCAGTGTTCTTAAAATCACCGATGTTTTTCCACTTGATGGTGGTCCTGCAAAGGTTACCAGCTGCACTATTCCACCCTTCCTTTGAGAAACTGTCCGGTAAAAGCGGTGCTTATCCTGTTCTTTATCAAGTTGAGATCATTGTTATATATGAAATCCCATCCCAGCCAGAACAACGCTTTGGAATCAGCAACCGGACTACGTATATTGTAATGCACCGGAAGAAAATGGTTGTCGGCACAGAGCTGCTGGAGCTTTTCACCAAGCAGAAATTCCGTTATCCTTTGTGTATCCTGAAGTGGATTTTTTTTAATCAGAAGTGTTACCGGACTTAAAAACGCACCCTCCTCCGGAAAAACAATTCGCACCCTGTCTGTTCTCTTAATTTTTTTCGCAAAAAACAGTGGCATTATATACAATGACGCAATATCAGTGCGCCCGGAATCGATCATTTTAACCATTTGTGAAGGATGCAGCCCATCTGTTACGGATTCCGCCAGCTGCATCACTCCATCCAAACCGAACAGCTTGAAAAAAGGTAACAGCACTGCTGAACAAAAAAATGAATCCTGACCGCGAATTATCAGTTTCTTATAACAATCCTTTTGAAGCAGATCTTTCCAGGAGTTAATTTCGGGAACAGTGTTATTCTGATCTTTTACAGTTACGAGAACAAGTACATTTGCACTGAACATTGTAAAATTATTCCGGGGGTCAGCATAGCCGATATTTTCCAGCACCCTGTTCATACTGAATGAAACATTTCCATATACTCCCGTATCGACAAATCGTTCTATAAACTCCCGGTGCATAAACGAGTTAAAATCAGCGGTAAGAAGTATATCCGGAAGTTCCTCCTGAGATCTTATCAGATCTATATAACTGTAAAATGATAGTTCATGATTAACATTTGCTTCAGCCCGATAAGTAAACGGTTTACCTTCATTTTCGGATTGCTCAAAAAATGTTTCAAGCGCGCCATCGATTCCTGCTTTCAACCCGCAGGGCATCAGTGCCAGCAATGAAGGGCGGGAAGAAAGAAGGTTGTCCTGATCTTCACCACTGCTCAACAGATTGTCTGAAAGCATGGTTTCATACGCTCTCTGGAACACCTCCCGATCAATCTTCTTGTATCGAAGAAATGTCGACAACTTCAATACAGTCCCAAGACTTTCGGTTAACTGAACATTTTCTAATTCGGATACTCCAAGATTTTTCAATACCTCAACAACTGCTGGTGAACTATTGCAGATCTCTCGCAGAGTCTGGTTCAGTACTGCATCCAATTGATCTCTCCAACTGCTCAAAATAGTTTCTCCATCCAGTGACGTAATTACTTCATGGCTTATACATGAAGAAAAAATAACTGTAATTAACAAAAATTCTGGTGCACCAGTCAGGTAAATCACATACATTATGCAAATGCTATACCTTTCCAAACAGTTGTTTTTTATGACTTTTTTTGATTCTTGTCGCCTTTTTTGTATAATTGGCAGCTTTTTGATACCTTTGTGTGTCGATTGTTGGGGTGTCTGTTTTTGCTGTAGATAACTTTGAATAGTTTGGACTTGTTATACATCTACCGGATATTTTAATTTTCATTTTTAAATGTTTTCCCGCCAAAACAAAAGAACAATGGGATATCTCTCCTCCTACGACATCAAAGGTCTCAAGGTGAGGGGAAACCAGACGATGAACGTGTGCAATGACGGTCTGGACCCCACCAAATCGCCCCGGGCGTCCAGAAAAAAAATGACAAGGGACAATAGGGTGGCCAGACAGCAGGATTAAAGATCAAAGGAAGTGACTATGTGGTAAGTGACTGTGCGACTAAGAAGAAGAATAGAACATAAGCACATCAGTTCTCATTTTCTATTCATCGTCAATTCATAATCTTCAAGTAATGTCTGTAGATCCTCTTCATGCTCTACTTCATTTTCAAGTATCTGCAGCACTACACCATAGGTAACCGGATCAGCGGTAAGAGTTTCCTTTAAAATTTTATTGTAGGTGGCGATAGCACACTGCTCTGCTTTGATATTCTGATCCAATAGATTCCTGACCTGCGGATCCCGGGGTTCTTCATATCCGCAAATAGTCATATCATACCATTTTTTTGGAGATAACACCGGAGTGCCACCCAGTTGAATAATCCTGGTAGTAAGTAATTCCACATGATGTAACTCTTCTCCAGCATGTTCCAACATTTCCTTCGTAGCTACATCACGCATCGGCCCTTTTGCGATTTTAGCTCCAAGCCAGTACTGGTGATATGCAAGCCACTCATCTGAATACGCTCTATTGAGCTGGGTAATTAGCTCTTCAACACTCATTCCTACAATTTCAATGCTTTTTGTTCCCAATTGTACCTCCTGGTTTCAAGATTTAAGAGTAACTCGATGCAATTATTCCGCCAATTAATTACAACCTTTAAAATTTTTTAATAAGTATTGTATAATCTTTTAAGAACCAGAGATTTAGCAGGGTAGTTAATACATATGGATCGTGAAACCAGAAGAAACCAGGAACGTGAACGACTGGTCAAAGCAATGGCTGTCAAACTTGCCACAGGCAACGGCATTGAAGTCATTGCTTCATCACGAAGAAAGAAACGTGCACGTACCCTCATTTATTTAAGTATCCCTGTAGTTCTTTTTATCATTGCAGCCATTGTAATAATTGTAAAGTCTCCTGGTACTGCTGCCATTACGGTCAAATCTAATCACCATTCGGCACCTAAAATCAATCTTCTGCAATTGTTACACCAGGATCTTGAAGAGAAGAAAATAACAGTCAATCAATATGCATTTTACCTTAGAGATATCCTGATTCGCTTTGATTCACTGCCAATGCAATACCGGCCTGAACGACCTGCAATTATTACGGAAGATATCTTTGATTCACTTTGTGCAGTATGGCCGAAAATTGATCTTAAGAACAGAGCGCAACTCATGAAGGACTTTCCAAAAATGAACACATATCTTCAGGACTTTAAATACAAAACTTCAAACCATGCAGAATAGAGTAGTATGAACCGACCATTCTCATTTCTTGACAATATTTTGAATATTCTTATTATCGAAGATGATCCTCATTCGATGACGTTGATAAAGGATATTCTCTCAGAGCAATATGTTTTCTGCATTCATACAGCTGTTTCCTCTCAGGAAGCACTCAATCTTCTCAAATCAGGAAAAAGATTTCACATTTGTATCATGGATCTTGGATTGAGTGATATACAAAATGATGAGTTTTATATTTTAAAGCAATATTCTCAGCATACGTCTATTATTGTTCTCACTGGGTCAAGTTCACCTCAGAAAGGTGCTATCTGTATTAAAAATGGTGCAAGAGGTGTTTTTGAAAAGGGTACAGCTTTAAATATCATAGATTTTCTGCAAGCGATACATCACAATACCCTTATAAGCATTATAAACCATCGCTATAATGAATACAATCCAGACACCATCAATCTGGCAACTAAAATTCTGTTTGAAAAAAAACCTTCAAGTGTTACAGAGTGGGCAGATTATATGAAAATCAGCGACCGGCAGTTAAGAAATCTCTGGCATAATGGTTCGGGATTCAGTGCCAAATACACTCTTTCTATCTACACGCTTTTTTCCACAGCTTTTACCTATTATTATTCTACCCAATTTGAATCTAAAGCGGCTGTAGCGGAGTTTCTGGACTCGTTCTCTGTAACAAAATTACACACTAATTTCAAACAAAATTTCGAAATTTTCACATTTCTTCTTTCCTGAAATACTTCTTTAAATACAACAATTTACAAGATTATCCAATCATAATAAAGGAACCCAGCAATAAAACCGGAAAAACCATTTCCGGTTTTATCTCAATTTATCTGTTATAATTTTTTTGGATTATCTCATGAATAGAATGGATTATACAGGAGGCACAAGATGGCCAGTCGTGTACTAAATAAACAATTCACCTCTTTTTTATGCAGATTATCCAATGCGTCGGCTATTCAAAACAACAGCGGAACCAGTCTCGTTGAAGTAATCATTGGCATGGTAATTCTTGCTATGCTGGTTGCCGGCTTGAACGCCGGGGTGTTATCTCTTGTTAATACTAATAAATCTTCAAAGGAGATTTCAGCGGCTTCCAATTTCGGATATGAAAAGCTTGAGGAAATGCGCCGTGATGATTATGATAATCTTATGACAAGGGATGATAAAATTGAAGGGATGTACAAATTTGCTGTACAGGTTACAAGTGATGGAGATAATACCCAGAAAAAAATAGAACTCTTTGTAAAATGGCCATCATATGAAGAATATCCAAAACACCTGATTTCATTGTCAACAATAATTGCCAAACCTTGAGGTATATACATGAATTTAAAAGTTGGTCCGAACAGTCACGGTTTAACCCTCATTGAGATAACAGTTGGACTTTTTATAAGTTCAGTCCTTCTCACAACCGCTTATAAGGCTAACCAGTATTTTACAAAAAGCACTCTGCATGAAACTGAAAAGTCATCTTTGCAGAGGGAGATAATTACCGTTAATGATATTATGGCAAAAGATATCCGGATGGCAGGAATAAATCTCCCTGGGAATGGAATCAGAGCCATGATTAACAGCACAAGCAATGATTCTATAGAGTTGTACTCCAATGATTCGGGATATCGGACCATTCTGAGAGCAGTTCCCGGATTCAGCGATGATAGAATAATAGTTGAAAACTGTGCAGGAATGATACAGGATCACTATGTATGTATCAGCGACCCTTCTTCTGACACAGTTTTTCGTCAGATTAAAAGAGTTGGATTAAATGCTACCGATGCTGATACGATTTTCATGTATGATCAACTTAAACTCTCTTTGTCCACTGATACAAAGGTTTATCCTGCGTCACGTGTAAAGTATCGCATAGATCGGACTACAGGCGGACTCACCAGAACTTTTAACGGGACCACCGTACCACTTGGTTCAAATATTGACTCTCTGGAATTCATTCCCAAATCATCAACAGGTACCGTACTTGGCGATATGGGAAGATCAGCTGCAGTGCTCTCGGTTTTTATCGGTGGAAGATTAAAATCGGGAAGCGGTTATTCATTAATTTCCGATAGTATCGAAATTAATCTGCGAAACAGAGGATAGTTCATTTCGTTACATTGCTCTGATATGAGAAGAATTCATTCTCATCTGAATTACAGAAAGCAGGTCAACATGAATAGTCTCAAAAACAATAAAGGATCAACCCTGATTCCCGTCATTATTATCGCTATTGTACTCAATATCGCCCTTGCGGTTTTCTTTTTCTCAACAAGAAACACTACAAAAAGTGCTAACGTCAAGAGAATTAAAACTTCTGCTTTCAATATTGCTGAAGCAGGAAAAGAAGATCTCTATTCTCAGGTGAGCTGGAGAAAATATACTCCCAAACCGGACACCGTTGAAACTGTTTTCTCCGGCCACCCATTTCAAACAGGAAAGTACACAGTAATCTGTCGCAGTAACGCATCACTTGATACACTTTGGGTTACAAGTAAAGGTGTTGAAAATAATAACTCGACTATAATCGAAACAGTAGCCTGGCTTCGTCCTGATGTTACCATTAATTTTCCCCCAATACTTGGTGCAGTTACATCCCGTAGCAGAATCACCGTTAAGGGAAATATTGAAATTGACGGTAACAATTACGATACAAACAATACTTACAAAGATGCTGGCATTTATGGCATCAGTACATGCGACTCCATGGCTCTAAGCGGTAGTGCCACTGTCGGTGGTAATGGTGTCGCACCTGTAAATGATAAGAACCTAGCACCAGTACAGGAAACTGTTGCAGACGAAAAAATTCCCATTGATGGGAGATTTACTTCACCGGAAGCATTCCTTGGTCTCCCCAACGGAGCACTGGATGATTATGTCGTCACCTCTCTCACAGCACCATTCAGGGGACTCTATTATTTAAAGGAGCCGTATGTAGGTCCGGTGCATTTTGAAAAATCCTATGGAATACTCATTGTTCACAATGAGTATAAGAATGCAGAACTCCAGATCGTAGATGGAACATTCTGTGGATTGATCATAACTGACAGGATGGCTAAAATTAGTGGCAACGCCATCATACTCGGTGGCGTTGTAACTCTTTGTGAAGGAGAAGTGTCGACATTCGGTACTGGTACAGCCTTAATCAGATACAGTAAAATTGCACTCCAGAGCCTCACAGCATACTGCAGCAATCTACGCAAGAAAGTTCAGGAGGTTTCCTGGAAAGAGAAGAGATAATACTATTCAAACTGCTTCTTCTGTATGACAGTGGTTGTAACTGCAATCTTTTTGTCGACGACTTCGTTGTGCACGTTTTCGTTTCGCACGATAGTATGTCGACATACTGAAAAATCCAGCGCTTTCAACGATCTTCGATCCTATACCAAATAACTTTTTGTTATTTTTAATTAATTGCTGATCCACTTCAATAAGACGAAATCCATTTAAAAAATCACGAAAATGCATTCCTGAACAATGATTCACCACATAGGAAATGACGTTGCGATGCACCTTCAGTTTCAGTGCAACATCTTCAGCTGATATAAAAGGGTTTAAATAGTATTTCTGGACCTCCATCAGGGCTTTCAGTTCACTGAATAATTGTATAGTTTGATCCCATGGAAGCAGCTTGCCATGATCTTTGATGGTGGTTACACGGTGTTTTGATGTGTCATCACAAAGAAATTTAACCATTTTTAACCCCTTTAAAAAAAACCTGATTTTATGAATTCAGGTTTAATATATCCGCATTAAAGAGGTATTGAAAGGGATTCAATTTGATTAATAGATGTACATCATGTGGAAAATAATCGTAGCAGAACTATCAAAAAAAAAATTGAAGTGGAAAATCAATTATTCTGCTTATTTAATCGATCCTGAAACTTATTTGGAGTCTCATCGATCATATTCAGTGTCTCTTTCCAGGCTTTTGTTAACCTATCCTGTTCCTTGAAACCGACCTTACTGTACAACCATTTCAAGGCGTAGGTTTCTCTTGCATTTTTGATGTAAAATTCCATGATTCTTTTTGCGATCTCAATTCTGAGAACTTTCAGATGATGGCATATCGGGTATTTTTTATTGCTGATCCCAAAGCACGCTTCTAAAATTTTCCTAATATCATCCAGAGGCATGTCTATTACTTTGGCGATTCTGCTATCAACAAGAGCATCATCGTCTCTTTTTTCATCATCCAGTTTTAAATCCTGATAATTATCTCGAAAATAGTGCATAACTTTTCGGGATGCATCATCATATTCAACGGGTTCCGGCATATCTTTGTGATGATCACGAACTTCATCAGTAGCTCTGAGTTCACTTTTGATCGTGTATTCCCTGTTATTTTTTATCTCCCATTCGATTTGATGACGATGATTTTTTTCGAACAGATACTCAGCTTCCCTCCGGAGCCTCAGAGAATTGATATATTCTTCTGTCCTCATATTTTGGGCTAACCGCAAGGTTTTTTTAACAATTTCGGGCGGAACACCAATGTGTGAAGCAACGTCGTTTTCTGTCAGAGCTGAATTCCCCAGATTGTTGTTTATGTAATCAAATATTTTTTTTTCTTTTTCTGGTGAAATATTACTTAATGAATTGGCACTCTGCTTTTTTTGAATTGTAATGATTAAAAAGATAATTATCAGAAGAAGTGAGACTACAGAAACCAGCCAAATCAGGAAATCCGGAATTATTTTAAACCGGCCTGCTGAGCTTGCCTGATAAATCTCCGGTGTATTTTTTCTGAAAGCAATACGGGTAATAATTACAGTGTATTCAACTCCCTGGGGGACATTTGAACCTGTTTGAATGGAGAAACTGTAAAATCTCTTTTTGTCAAATTGTTCCCGGTATAATGTTGCCCCCTCACCATACCAGGTAGGAGTAGTAAACGAATTGATATTCATTGAATATCTGAATCTATATTTTTCGACTCCAATCTGCATGTGCTTAACACTGTAGGGATGACGGCGATTTGGAAGTTTACGAGGATCACCACATTTGAACGTGTCAGCAGGTGGAAGAAGTGATGGTGATAGCAATCGCGATTTCTGCTGGACCATGACATTGAATCCTGATGTATCTCCATTAATAATTTGCAAATCAAGATCAATCGAGTCAAACGCCGAAATATCATACATCTCATTTGTATCTTTAAAAAAAATCTCAATTCCTGCAAAGGGCTCATCAAGGACACCGGTGCGGGAGAGTTGTAATTTGCTGACAATAGCGCTTTGTGAATTCTGAATCAGTGAATTTTTAGAAGAACCACAATTTATCGAATCGGTGTAAGCCAAAATTGTACATCGCTCATTGGGATAAAAAACAAACTCATTTACATGTGGTTGTTGAAGATTGTCTGCCCGAGAAATGCTCCCATTCAATATGATTAGAAAGGTAAAGTAAAATAACGGAATACCTGATGATATAAATAATTTTCGCATTCTATAATGTTACTCCAGAAATCCGATCTCTATATCGACTATATAATGCACTATAATATAGCGATTCCCGGAATTGTTTTCAAGACATCATATCCACTCCCGATGAATTTCAGGAATATCATCAAGCAACTGGATAGTGTGCTCACTCTTTGGTGATGAGGTCACCTCATCAGGAGCACCTTGTTCTACAATTTTACCTTTGTGCATTATAAAGAGACGATCGCTGACATAGTAGGCAAGACCGATATCGTGGGTAATAAACACAATGGTCATCTTGAGCTCTTCTTTAAGCTTCATCAGATAATCAAGGATATTCGCA
>JBNKZD010000074.1:0-11919 GCA_050301235.1 Chitinispirillaceae bacterium
TTATATTAATAGCACCTCTTATTTTCCTACTACATGCAAGGGCCCTCCTTGCAACATTTGGGTGAAGCGGAAGCGCCGGGATTTATTCCCGGCGGTTCTTTTTTAAGCCCCTCAATTTTTATACTGGCTCTTTTCATCTCAATATTCTATCTTATTGTTATAACGTTACTCTTCAATTCTGATTCCAATACAGGTTTAATCATTTCAATCATGAACTCAACCCACAAAATACAAATAGCAGATTCGCGCCGTCTTCCCTCAATTGCATCAAATTCAATCAATCTCGTTGTAACCTCCCCCCCTTACCCTATGATCCAGATGTGGGATGGACTCTTCTCGCCTCAGTCAGATGACATTAAACAGGCACTTGAAACAGATAGTGGAGTTGAAGCTTTCGAACTGATGCATCAGGAACTTGACAAAGTTTGGTATGAGATGTTTAGGGTACTGAAAAATGGATCCTTCATGTGTATTAACATTGGAGATGCAGTTCGAACTATAGCTGAGCGATTTTCATTATATCCCAACCATTCCCGAATAATCGCATCATGTCAAAAAATCGGATTTGACCCCTTACCAGTCATTTTATGGCGAAAACAAACCAATGCCCCAAATAAATTTATGGGATCAGGGATGTTACCCGCAGGTGCCTACGTTACCCTGGAGCATGAATATATTTTAATCTTCCGAAAAGGATCCAAACGCGAATTTAAAAAAAGTGATGAAAAATTGGAGCGGATGAGAAGTGCTCTGTTCTGGGAAGAACGCAACATCTGGTTTTCTGATCTCTGGGATTTCAAAGGGATAAAACAAAGCATTGAAAATGCCGAATCACGTGAACGAAGTGCTGCATATCCATTTGAACTCGCTTACCGTCTTATCAATATGTATTCACTTTATGGTGATACAGTCCTCGACCCCTTTATGGGAACTGGAACAACCGCACTTGCGGCTATTTCATCAGGGCGCAACAGTATAGGCATTGAAATTGATTCAACATTTCGGGAGCTTATTTCTAATCGAATCCAGTTGTTCATCCCGAATGCAACAGATCCAACAACAAATCGTATCGCCGCACATCTTCAGTTCGTAAAAGAGTATACAAAAAATAAAGATCTGCCAAAACATTTTAATACCATTCATGGATTTCCCGTAATCACCCGACAGGAAACCGAGATGCAATTGTATTCGATTGTTGGAATGTCACAGGATGAAACCGGTTCCGCAAATATTGATTATGAACCGATAGGAAAATATGATTCCCAACCTGCGAGAAAAAAAGTACCCTCTGCAGAAGAAGGCCAACAGACTTCGTTATTTTAGACTATTTTAATTTCGTGTATTTTGTGTGTTTTGTGGTTTTTTGTACTTATCTCTGCGCATGAACGAAACAAACAGGTATTTTTAGGGATAAACTTAAATATTAATTAAAGCAAATTGAATAAATACGATAGTCTATCGTATATTCATTTATATGAAAGTTACAGCATTAATTCCCGATAACCTCACTAATGAGGTAAAAGAACTGGCTCATGGTAAAAACATTACCGATGGTTAATAGTAGCCCTTCGTGAATGGAGCTCTCTTCAAAAAATTAAACTTTTAAAAGAATGGGTGCGCGAAAATCCTCTTTCATTCCAAAAGGACTTTTCTGCACGAAAAGTACGTGAAATAAACAGGCAATCATGATTGTTACTTCGCGAGAGACGTCTTCGTTTGTTTGGACATTAGATAAAAAGTTATCCTGGCTACTTAAAAAAGAAGAGATATTTACACCAGTTTAAATTGAACATCCAATTACCTCAATGTATTATATACCGAATCGTATTATATAATTTTGGGTGAGGAATAATTTTTTGAATAAATCAGTAATTTTCATATTTCTAGATGGCTTCGGCCTTGGAAAAGAGTCAGATACTAACCCGCTTTATTTATATGGCGTACCATCATTGGAGACGCGACTTCAAACAAAGCTTATAAGTGGTGCAAGCCATACATCTAACAACTGTTTTCTCGCGGGTATTGATGCAATCCTTGGGGTTGAAGGGATCCCACAAAGCGCCACAGGGCAGACATCACTTCTGACAGGAAAAAATGCTCAAGCTGTACTGGGCTATCATCTCCCTGCATTTCCGGATTTTAAACTGGTATCCATTATTCAGGAACATTCGATTCTCAAAACACTTGCACATGCCGGTCTGAATGTAACGTTTGCCAATGCCTATACAGAAGCGTATTTCACAAGATCAGATGTTTCATATAGTGTCACAACTCATTGTGTCAAATCTGCAGGAATCCCCTTTCGTATGATTTCCGACCTTCTTAACAATAAGGCAGTATACTGGGATATCTCCCGTGAATCACTTAAAAACCGTATGGATTCCCCCCCTGATCCGATAGACCCGTTCGAAGCCGGAAAGCATCTCAGCGAACTCGCAAAGGATCACTCTTTTGTCCTGTTTGAATGCTTCGAATCAGACCTTATCGGCCACGCCTGTAATATAGACGCAGCAAAAATGTTTCTGGAAAAACTTGACAGGTTCTTTGCTGGAATTTTTTCTACCATGACACCCGATACCACGATAGTAGTGTGCAGTGATCATGGAAATATCGAAAATTGCAGTAGAGGCGCACATACCGAAAATCAGGTGCCACTCATTGCAGTCGGACCTGCGGCACCATTTTATTACAACGTGACTGCGATTGATCAGGTTACGCCTGCGATTATCAATTATTTGACAGTTTAATGTTACTTAAGGAGTAACCAATTCAGATCCTTATCTGACGCGACTTCAACATAGAAGGGGTAACGGAAGACCGGCTGCTTTGAGCCGGGCTGAAGCGAGGGAAAGGCTTTCCCCCTTGACATTCTTCAATTTCGGCATTTTCTTCGATTTTATTTTTCGTGTATTTCGTGGTAAAACATCAACAATCCCGGTCCTGATTCCAAAGCAACAAACCCGGTATTTCGAAAAAATGTTTATCATATGTTATCAGCATCGAGCCAGTTTCCATACAATGTGCAGCTATCCAGATATCATTGATCGACAATGGTGTACCTGCTTTACGAAGATTATCTTTAATACTCGCAAAAAACACTGATGTATCGAATGTTGCACTTACCACCCGCACTGTCGGCTTTGACAAAAAGTTATCCAGCAATTCCCTGTTGGCACTCTCTTTTGTTCCCTTTTTGAAACCTGCCAGAAGTTCTCCGATCACAAAAACCGAGGCATACACGACATCGGCATCAGCAACAACGTTCAATACGCTCTCATCCCCTGCCATTAATGCTGAGTATGCATTCGTATCTATCAGCACATGGTTCATTTCCAGTCATCCTGATCAATACGCTCAAAATCTTTCACATTATTCTCAAACTCAGCACGTTGTTCCTGTGACCAGACACCACACACATCCCTGAAATCCTCAATATATCTGGCTGTTTTGTTTTTTTTATATCCAATCGTCTTCTCAATGAGGTCCTTCAGGAATTGATTGATACTCACATTCTGAGCTTTTGCCTTCTCTTTCACCAGTGCCAGCAATGGTTCATCAATATTATGTAACGTAAGTGATTTCATACTATTATCCACCCCCTTCTAAAAACCGGGACTCTGAACTAATTACGCGTTTCTTTAATATATATTATAACCAAGATTTTGAACATAATCGAACATTTTGGTTCATGAAGATGTAACCAAATGGCGAGTTGAACTCTTCCGAACGCATAATTTTCATATTTGCATTAAGATTTTTTTCTGGGTTTTTCACAGTACCCGGTCCGTAAGTGTATCGAGGAGACCGAGCCTGGTTCAACCGGGACTGCCGAGCGTGTGTCGAGGACTGATAACCACCTGCTATTTACTTTCGCAATTGCTTGTTGTGATAGGCTATCTTCTTTTATTTCACCAGCAATTTCTCCATTTGGTACTGCCTGCCAGGAAAATGGAACATTATGAGATATATACCTTTAGAGACTTTTTTTCCAGCCATCTCACGCAACGCAGGTAATGAAAAATTCCCAGTGAAAGATTCAATTTTCTGTCCATTAAGCGCATAGATTACAGCACTGTTGCAGTTAACATTAAGCTGTAATTGACGGTTAATTTCTGGAACTACATGTACTTCTACAAGAGAGTCATTGTACTCAATTGCACCAATATCTATTGCGTCCCCAAAAACACGCTTCTGACCAAGCAGATCAAACTCCTGAAGCCCCAGACCGGTTGTGTCCGGCGTGCCACCATTAACCCCCGGATCTTTACGATCTAATTGGTAACCAGTAATAAGAGTATCGTAATAATCACGTTTTATCCTAAAAACAAAATTAGTCCGAGAATACTGACTATTAATAAAATTATGAGTATACAGCTTAATTGTATGGTCATATACCGTATCGCCAAGCAGACAGTGTTTAAATTCCGGTGCAACTGAACTATCAATAAAAATACCACATCCGGCGCTGTCACAAGGCATTTTGACACTCAATAAGGTGCTTCCATCTATAATTGTATTAATTAACTTTGAAGAAGAAGATACCGAATTTCGGGCGAAATAAATTCCACCACCATATACAGAAGTATTTCCGACAAGAGTACAATTGATCAGCTCGACAGAAGCATCAGCACTGTAGATCCCACCTCCTTTGCCATATGAACGGCAGTGAAAAATAATGCATCCGCGCAGGATAACATCGGCAGGGCCAGTAACTGCAATAGCACCGCCATTCAAGTCTCCATTTTCAGGGTTGATTGATTGAGTTGTATCACGATAAAAAACACAATTATTGAATTCTGCTTTTGTTCCTTTACCAATCCTGACAGCACCGCCGGGGCGGGCATAGTTTTGTTGAAACAGAGTATTCCATACCTGAAGATCTGCGATACCATTATCACATGTTTTTATCGCTCCTCCTCCTAAAAAACCGGCTGTATTACTGAAAAAAGTACAATCGTCGATTCGCACGACTGCCCCGGAATCTATGTAAACAGCTCCACCATGATACCCCTTGCATTTGGCAAACAATGAGTTCCGCAGATCGACATAATTCCCCGCACCACAGTAAAGTGCTCCACCTCTTTTCATGTAAAGGGAATCCGTCTCCGTACAGGTAATATTACCAAAAGAACAATATTTTATGTAGGATGAATCACACATTCCGGTTCCATGCCCCCGACCGGTAAGACGAATACCCTGCCAGGTAATTGCAGGATTATCATGTGAAAAATGGATTGAATCATCTGCAGCTCCAATTGCAGTGATAGCCCCACGTACAGTTATGAAACGCAATACTTTAATAAATTTTATCACAGCACCAGACGCAATTGTTAAACGGGAACCACTTTGAATGGTGAAATCCGGTTTGTCGATAAAGACAGTATCCGCATCCCAGGTAGTATTGGTTACGATATCAGTGGTAACCACTATAGACGAAGCTGAAATGTGCAATATTGAAAATAGTATAACCATTATGGTTGCAATAGATTTCATAAGGACTCCTTTTTCAGCAAACAATTTTTATATCTGGTTACGATTTTATATACCGGTTAAAATTAATAACCGATTGAATATGGTTATAATATACCCTCTTTCCAGAACTGAAACAGGACTGACATATGTTTGTGATACATTATCCGACCAGGGAGGTGGATACCTGCAAGAAGATGAAACGGTTCATAACTTTCGATTACCATACGGTTCTTTTCGGTTCTTTTCGGTTCTCTTTGCCATATCGAAAAAACGGGCTCATCCATCAGAGGTTTAAATAGTTAAGCGGTAAATAAAATCAATATAACTATTAACAGAACTTTATACAAATATAAACATATAAGTTAGAGTCGTGTAACAACAAGTCATTTGGTGAATTTAAGCCATAATCCATCACGTCGTCCCAAAACCGCCTTACAATCTTGCAATTTTCGCGACATACTTATCAATATCAAACTTCCTCTCCAACCCACTGGCATTCATATAACGAATTTTCCCAAATACCGGTCGTTCTTTCCATGCACGATCATGTTTACCGAAGCACCATGCGATTCCTGTGTATCCATTGGGGTCTCTTCCATCAAGTTCGTATTTGTTATTCAGGTACAATGCAAAGCGGTAAGCATCCTGAGGGGTTTTCATCCATTCGATGAGCTTCTTTCCCCAGTACATTCGCATATAGCCGTGCATTTTTCCCCGAAGTACCATTTCGCGTTGTGCTGCATTCCAGTATGGATCATAGGTGTTTGCATTCTCAAGCTCCTTCTCACTATACAGGGGATCCCTCTTATCTTTTCTGTGCAATTCAAACGTGGTCTTTGCCCATGATGGAATAGACTCATAAGAATCATACCTGTTGTTGTACCAGACAAAATTATATGCTAATTCACGCCTGATAATCAGTTCTTCAAGAAAAGCATCTTTTCCCGGACTGTTGCTCCGTCTTACTTCAAGCGCAACCTGCAATGAAGAGATCTGACCAAAATGAATATATGGACTGAGACCGGAGCTGTAATCCAGTGATGGATCATTGCGAAGATCACCAAATCTGTCAAGTTTTTGGCGAATAAATGATTGCAATTGTTCCTGAGCGGTAGAATACCCCCCAACAATCTCTTTAACTTCAGGTACGCTTTTATCACAACGTAGTGCTTGCACCACCTTCTGAACAGATCCTGGAAACAAGTCTGCATCACAATTGATTGACAATGAATCTTTTACAAGAGGTATCGGTTTCAATCCGATAAGATATTCATTAAGAACCCTTGATAGCTTTGGCCTGATTGTCCCTGCTGAGTATTCCTCTTTGGGTGATACAATTTCTACGGGAACTATGCAATCCGATTCAACTTCAACCATTCGACATTGCACCTTTGCAGCAATCGCAGCACGCCATTGACGCTGTATACGAAGATAGCCTCTGTCAGTAACCAATAATGCAGCATCATTCGCTAACGACAGAACACACTTCTCCGGTTCGCCCCACATCAGAAACATCGAAATTCCGCGTTCCTGAAGAGCCTTTTTAACTTCAACAAGCCCCTGAATCATGAAAATATAATGACGATACTGTGCATCCGGAAAATCCGGGATCAAACAAAAGAGTACTATCAGAGGAAGTTTCAGACGATTTGCTTCTGCTATAGCGTATTCAAGAGCGTGATTATATTCAACACGCTGGGACTGCTGCATCCAATAGAGGACATAGCGGTTATTTTGTTCTGTTTTTTTGTTAAGTGGATTTATTCGTGTCGATTGAATCATATTTTTGTCTGAATGTTGAATTTTTGATGGGATTGTTATAAAATTCATTTTATTTAAAAATAATTTTGCCTATTTTAAATATATCACACTATGATATACAGTCGGGTAAATTGTTTATGAACACCTTTTTAGCATCACCGGAACAACTCACAGAAGAGGAAGTCAGGGAACAGTTCCTATACACGCAAGTAATAATCCAGATATTTATGCCGTTTTAAATGCAGGGGCTGGTTTGCTTGCGATTCTCAATGCTCACCTCGGTAAACAAATCACTGCTGAATTTTTGCATGTCGAATCGCCGGAAAAAGTCCTTGGACTCAGACCTGGGGAAGTATTGGAGTGCACCCATTCAGATGAACAGGAGGGTGGATGTGGTACATCAATGTGGTGTTCAACATGTGGAACTGCTATAGCAATAATCTTTTCATTAGCGGATAAAAAACCTGTTGAAAAAATCAAAATATTGTCAATATCGCTTTCTTCTTCTGATGTAGATATTTTCAGCGATTATGCCCTTTTATTGAGGGTTCTGATGAACCTGCTGACCAACGCACTTGAGACATCTGTGGCGGACGATGAGATCACCTGTACAATCGAAAAATCGGAAGATGATACAATATTCACAATCCATAATCCTGCTTATATTCCACCAGAAATTCAGCGACGAATATTTCAGCTGTATTTTTCTACCAAAAGTGGAAGAGGATTTGGAACCTTCGGTACAAAATTGATCTGTGAAAAATTTCTTCATGGAACAATTGGGTTTTCATCTACAGAATCTTCCAGGACACAATTTCACGTAAGAATCCCTTTACAGCATTCACAAAAGAGTTTCCGTTCAAAGGTTCAGGGTTCAAAGGTGATCATCTCTTAAACCTGGAACCATCCAGCCCAAAACGGTTGCATAAAATGTATATTATCGTAGATTCATCACCACCTCTCAAAAAGGTAACTCAAGGAGTGAAAGGGATTCTATGATAAAACGTTTTATTGCACAACAGTTCAGGAAACCGACTGGATTCTTTGGTTCTCTTGCTGGAAAACTGATGGCTAAAGGTAATCTGCCAGCTATCATTGAGACTACTACTCGACTCGAGATAGACGATACCGACACAATTCTGGAAATCGGGTATGGCCCAGGGTTAGGCTTAGCTCATATTTTATCAACTAATTTAAAATGTACCATGAAAGGTATCGATTTTTCGGAACTAATGTATAAGATCGCATCAAAAAGAAACAGAAAATTCATTCAGGAAAATCGACTCGAATTGCTTAAAGGGGATTTTCTTACGTATGATCTTTCACAGAGCAGTTTTTCAAAAGTATTTGGAGTTAATGTAATTTATTTCTGGCCTGACTTACAAGTTGCTGCGCTAAAAATCAGAAAGATACTTAAGCCATCAGGTAAAGCTGTACTCTATATGTCACATAAAGATGATCTTGTTAAAATCGGTTTTACAAAAACAGATGTCTTCTTTAAATATGATATTGAGACAGCACTGTCAGCATTTAAAAATGGGGGATTTACTGATATCGCATCAGTCGAATGTACTAATGGACAATTTCGATGTTATTACATTACCGTGGCAAATTAAAACAGGTAATACAGAAACAATCCATTGAAACACTCTTAATAGTTTCATCTGGCCAGAGTTTTACAAGCAGATCAAACAGATTTTTGACTATGGATGCTGAGTGGCGCTCGTTATATAATTTTACCGCAGACCAGGTAGCAATATATCCACAGAGTTGCTCCAGACTCCACAATTCTATCATCGTGTAATGAGTTTTTTTCTTATGAGAAAATGGAAAATGTATCTGATCGTATTCACGGTGTAAAACCCTGTTTCCTTCAGCCCAGAATGGGTCAATCAATGAAAGCAGGTTATCCTGAATTATTGTATCTATCGATTCTTCAACAGTAAAAAAAGAATATCCCCAGCAGAAAAATCTCCCTGATGGCTGTAAAACTCGTTTTACTTCTCCAAAAAAACTCTCCGTAGGGAACCAGTGTAAAGCCTGCGCTACACAAATTGCATCAAAGAATTTATCAGGAAACGTAGTGCTTTCAGAGTTCTGAACAGAATAGTGAACGTTATAAGTTCTTATCGCACTATCAATCTGGCTTGCAGCAATATCAGATGCTTCGACGTTAGTAAAATATTTTGAAATATCCGCAGCAACCTGCCCATTCCCGCAGGCACAATCCCATACAGAACTACGAGAAGTACATTGACTGACAACGTGCCCATAGAGTTCACTCGGGTATCTGGGCCTATATTGCAGATACTCGTTTGAACCTTTAGAAAAAGTACTGATATTTGAATCATTCATACTGTATATTTACTTCATAAAAGACTTATAATACTTCAGAAATTCAAGCGCAGCACTCTCAACCTGTGAAGAATCTTTGCATCCGCTTACCGTCATCTCCAGATAAATGTTATCTATTGATACAAATACGACAGATGCACCAATTGCGTTTTCAACAAAATGGTTGAAACCTGATAAACTTGATAATGTGGCAGTATCCGAACACCCGGATTTTTTAGTTTCAAGCATTGAAGATGCTTTCTCAGCTGATCCGAAATCCTCAGCAAATACTTCAACAGTAATACCATCTGTATTGGAGAACTGCTGATGAATTCCCTCGATTAACCCATTATTTACGTAATCCACAGCACCGCCATTGATAATTTCAAATAGTCCCTTAACATCGAATTTTCTGGTTATCTCTTTCTGCTCCACCCATGACTTCAACTGTGTAGTAACAAGCAGTTTTTTTACTTTTACTTTCGCAGCAACGGCAGTAATAAACAGTAATAGAACGGTACATCCACATAATATTGAATTTAAAAAACTTTTACTCATAAAATTCCTCACAATGATGCCATTACAAAATCATTAATATCACCAGTAGTGTAGCCAAAATCGGTAAGAAACCGCTCGATATTCGTATGTGAAACACCAAGCAGTGGTTCCCGAATTTTTTTTGCTGTCAAATAATCGACTGCCGGACTGAATGTTCCCATTACAATTCTATCAAGACGTTCTTCCGGTACACCAAATGGTCCTTTCCGCATTCCCCAGAGAGAATCAACTATGCAAAGCTGCTGACGTGCAACTGCTGTTCCCATAATCTCTTTACTGCGATTGAACGCGAGCAGATAATCAATTCCACCTCCAAGATGAAGAGGCATCGGCTCAAATGTCCCGGCATGATTTTTTAATGTCAAGGTAGTCTGACCAAACGCTTTATCACACCCTTTGTTATTTGCGATATTCACAAGAATGTCAACGGACCCATCAACCATTGCTTTTGTACATTTGTATTTTTTCGTTTCATTCCACGGTAGAGATACTTTTGCCATACCACCTAACGATTTATTTCCCTCACTGACAATTACCCCATCCGGAAACCCTTTTCCAATAAATGGCGAATAGGTTGGCCATGCATTACTTCGTCCATCATAAATGACCATTTTGTTAAAGGGAATCCCAAGCATATTCAATTCACGACAAATTTTCGAAATAATCGCAATACGCGCATTATTCTTTGAATTGCAGTTGACTTTTATGGCAACTTTCAGATCCTGCCACTTCTTTTCCTTTGGTTTTTGAAAAACTGAAGCCCAAGCCTGATGCGGGTCACTTTTTTGTGACAAAGAAACTGCCATTGAATCAAGCGTTCTGTCGACTTCTGAGATACTGATAACCGCATTCTGATCTTCAGGTTGCCAGGATTGCGGGTTTCTGGTGATCATTAATGGATTTACCGCACTAACCACTCGCATATTATCAATTTGCGGATTCACCGGGCGTCTTGGCTCCCACCCTGTGCTGTGAGAAGCTGCAAAAAGCTGCTTTGGATATACAGAACTGAGCAATGTCAGCAATGCTGAATTTTGAATGAATGTACGACGAGATAACGATTCCATAGTTTCAAATCTCTTTCTGTAAAAGTATAAATCTTCACATGTTCAGAGTGTTTTAGATTCCAGATTTTAAACTTTGGCAACTCTGAACTTTGAACCCTGAACGCAGGACTTTTTAAACAATTGCAAACTGATTTAACCTGAAATAGACGGATCATAATTAAATATGCATTATGGATACAACAAATTCATCAAAAATAACACAGACGGAAATTTTCAAACTATCAGGAGAAAAAAAATTGGAGGCGGCACCCAGATTTGAACTGGGGATGAAAGTTTTGCAGACTTCTGCCTTACCACTTGGCTATGCCGCCTTAAAAGGAAGGTATCTAAAAAATTGCGGGTTTCCTCTTAGGGAGGAAACCCGAAAAATTGGAGCGAGAGACGAGATTTGAACTCGCGACAGCTACCTTGGCAAGGTAGAGCTCTACCACTGAGCTACTCTCGCGTGATTAGAAAACAAATATAGTTATTTTCACCATTGATAGTCAAATTTTTTCCTCTATTGATCACATAATTTCAATTTTTTTTAATACTACAACATGACAACCATTAAGCAGAAATTGTGCCATACCACACCTCCAGTCGCATTTTTGCGACCATTTTAAACTATGTTGCGGGAATGCGACTCGTCACCCCTTTAAATTTCCTAAAAACGCCATTTTAATCCGGCATGGCAATAGCTTGTATTATAATTATGCATTTAGTCTATAACAGGTTTAGTCAGATC
>JBNKZD010000075.1:0-2833 GCA_050301235.1 Chitinispirillaceae bacterium
ACTGATTATTACCGCGTTCGCACTGCTATCATTCCTGATGACTGGAGTTTATTTTAAAAGTATCCAAACCAGATACTCATACACACTCAGCTGTATTCCATCCCTTTTTATACTGACAATCTGTGCCTGGTACGAACTTGACTACCTTTACTTTGTCATACCTGTTGCAGGTTCACTCTTTTTCACCATCATCTTTCAATGTTTCAATACTTCAGGAAAATTATTCCGTTTGTCAGTTTTTTCATTGCTCTTCCTGCTTTCCTGGTATCTCTTCCAGTGGGGATCATTGCTTTTCTGCATTTTTACAATAGCACAAAGTATTTCTTCTGAAAAAACAAAAAGCGCGCCCCTTTTGATTATTTCATTTCTTGCTATAACTATTTTGTTACTACTTGATTTTTTGGTAGTCCCCATTGATGCATCAATCAAATGGTCACGATTTACAGCACAATCAGGATTACCATTAATAATGATTCTATCGCTGCCAATTACTGCATTATTGCTGGTTCTTTTGAATACTTTTTCCAAAACGCCACACAACAAGCCTGAGTTTTTACTTCTGGCAACTATCGACACAGTATTACTGTTATTCAGCACAATCACACTGGTTCTCTGGTTACAACTTGATCCTATAAACCGAGACACCCGTACTATCAGCCGCACCTGCGCCCATGTAATGACCGGACAATGGATGAAGGTCCTTGATGAAAACACCTCAAAGATATTCACCGGCTGGCCGGAAAAAGCCGGTGCGCTTCAGGCATTTATGATTCATTCTAAAGCGCATGCGCTCGCCAGTACAAATCAGATTGGTGAAAAACTTTTTCACTATCCACAGCGTGTACTCACAGATGATCCACTTCTTTTTCTCGAAAGTACCAACACTAACGGTTATGTCAACTGGTTTGTGGTACTTGAACTGGCAATGGACCTTGGCATGGTCAATACCGCTGAGAAAATTGCCGGAGAGATTATGGAAAATGTCGGTCCTCTTCCTGATATAATCTATCGCCGAGCCCTGATCCAGATCGCAAAAGATAATATCGATGCAGCTTCAGTGTATCTCCGTAGACTTTCCCGTATGCCAGTTTACCGTAAAGAATCCCAGCATCTTCTTTCCATGATCAATGATAAGAATAAACTCCTTTCATATCCCGGAATTGCATCCATGCGGGCGAATATGAATACGACGGATTACTTCCTGTATACCATTAATTATGATCAGATACTTCTGAATCTTCTTAAAGGTAATCCAGGAAACAAAATAGCTTTTGACTACCTTATGAGTTACTACCTTCTTACTGGACAATCCGATAGAATTTACGATTTTCTACAGGATGCTTCAACCGTCGGCTATTCCGTTCTTCCTCGATTGTGGGCCGAAGGGATTTGTGTTTATCATGCAGCCAATTTTGACCAGAACTCTTCAGAGAACATTTCGCTTCCCGGAGTACATCAGTCCACAGTAGCCAGGTTTAATGAGTTTGCCAGAACCTGTATGACTATCGGTGATGACAAAAAAGCAGCTTTGAGGTTAGCACCTCTTTTTGGTGATTCCTATTTCTTTTACTCGATTTTCAGGTATTCACCAGGGGTGCAGCATGAATAGATTACTTTTATTTATTCTTTTTTTATATTCGACGCTGTTGTTAAGCTGTCAGCCAGGTCTTTCAACCATTAAACAGAATAGTACACCTGCAGATACTCCTCCTGTGATCAATCCTGACTTTACAGGTATTACGATTCCACCCAATATCGCACCTCTTCACTTCAGCCTGAAAGATTGCCACTCCCCTGCTGTTGCAGAGATATCATCCGAAAATGGCAAACCAGTTGTTATCTGGGCTCAAAAAGGATCTTTTACAGTTCGCCATTCTCTATGGAAAAAATTACTATCTAAAAATGCCGGGAAGCCATTACTTATTACTATCTACAAAAAAAGTGAAAACAGACAATGGCAGAAATATGCAACAATACAAAACATGATCGCTACAGAACCGATTGACAATTTCTGTACCTACCGGATTTTAAACTACCAGTATAATTATTCCAGTGATCTTCGGGAATGTCAGCGAGACCTTACTTCTTTTGATGAAAACGTGCTCGTAAATTCACGAAACTTCGCCTGGGGATGTGTTAATTGTCACATACCATTTAATAATGATCCTACCCGTTTTGTGCTTCAGGTACGCAGTAATGCTTACGGAAGTGAAATGCTGATGTCCAACGGTACTTCACTTGAAACAGTTTCATCCCGCTTTGGTTATGCAGCCTGGCATCCATCAGGTAAACTGATTGCGTTTACTGTATACAAAGTTGAGCAATATTTCCATGCAGTCGGCAAACAATTTATTGATGTTTACGATGATTTTTCCGATATTGTACTTTTCAATACCGAACCCGGAAAAACTCTGCAAGTGCCGATCCTGAGTAGAAAAGAGGTACTTGAAACATGGCCGTCCTGGTCACCAGATGGGCAGTATCTCTACTTCTGCAGCTCTCCGGTCCTCTGGACAGATAATTCTCAGGAACCGCCAGAAAATTTCAATAAGACCAAGTACAGCCTTCTGAGAATACCTTATAACGAAAATAATAACTCCTGGGGTGATATTGATACATTACTTTCCCCAGGTGATTCTGGATTGAGTGTTGCTCAACCAAAAATCTCTCCTGACAATAAGTTCTGTCTCTTCACCATGCAGACAAATGGCGCATACCCGCACTCACAGGTCAGCAGTGATCTTTATCTCATGAATCTCCAAACTCGTCAATACAAAAAATTACCAATCAACAGTCAGTATAACGAAAGCTGGCACTCCTGGTCGCATAATGG
>JBNKZD010000076.1:0-12285 GCA_050301235.1 Chitinispirillaceae bacterium
GCCCCTGGTATTGCCCTTGCCCAGGACATGAGGCCTTTCTGGTCGGCATGGGCAGAGAAACCGTTGAGGGTAGCGATACTTGCACCAACTGATAACATTTTTCCGTTAATGTTAACATGAAGAGCGCCATCGACAAGCGCACGACCCAGTGATCCCTGTGATTGCCATCCCACAAACATTACGGTAGTCTGAGGTTTTGAAATGAAATGTTCCAGGTGCCCTAGAATTCTTCCCCCGTTACACATACCTGAGCCAGCAACAATAATAAACGGCGGTTGCGTTTTTCGAAGTGAGTATGATTGATGAACCGATTCTACAAAGGTCAGCCCCCGGAATACAAGCGGATTATCACCACTCATCAGTTTTTCAAACGCTTCTTCATCGTAGCAGTCACGGTGTCTGCGATAAATACCGGTAACCTCTCCTGCCATCGGAGAATCGACAAATACTGGTAGTGCCGGGATACGTTTCTCTTCAACAAGGGTATTGAGATGGTAAAGAATCTCCTGCGTACGACCGATTGCGAATGCCGGAATCAGAAGAATTCCCTGCTGTGCAATTACCTTTTTTACGATCTGCTCAAACTCATTGATAGTATCTGTGCGGTCTTTATGGGTACGGCTCCCATAGGTCGACTCGATGACAACCGCATCAACACTCTCCTGCCAGTTACAGAATGGATCACGGATAATCGGAGTTTTTTCTGATCCGATATCACCAGAGAAGATAATTCGTTTGTCATTATGTTTAAAAAGTACATGTGATGATCCAAGTATATGTCCGGCATCCTGAAGCGTGAATTCGATATCATGTATCTGCATCGGAATGTTATAGGCGATCGGCATGCATTGGGCCAGTGTCGCTTTCACATCAGATTGATCATATGGCGGTAGTGTCTGTACCACATGATGAAGTGTATCTTCCCAGATAATTCTCGCTATTACACAGGTCGCGTAATGTCCGTAAATAGTTCCCTTAAAACCGGCTTTAACCAGTTCCGGTATCCGTCCGGTATGATCGAGATGCCCATGGGAAAGAATAATCGCATCTATCTTTGATGGATCAAATGGAAAATGATCCGATGATGCGTGTCGATCCGCACTGCTATCCTGTGCAACCCCGCAATCGATCAACAGCTGAGTTGTTCCGGCATGAACATGAATACACGAGCCGGTTACCGACCGCGCCGCCCCATGAAATGTAAGAGAAACTGACATCGTTATTTTCCTGCGCCTCTTTCTTGAGATTAAAAAAATTTAATATATTGCTCGCAAACAAGGATGTAAGCTTCTTTAATATGATTTGTGTAGCATTGCTGCACAAGCTTTTTTTTACAGGACATTTTCTTTTGAATTTCGCAGCAGGGGGAGGGGCTTGCGTTGTAACAACGCACCCTCCCCCGCAAAAAGCAAAATACCATTGATCTCATAATTCGTTTTTCCGCAACAATGGCATTTGTCTTTTTGACTCCCCTCCCGATACGAAAGGTTTGCCGCGATGCATTCCTCCTATCGTCGGAATGCGCGTTCAAACCTCTCGTAACACTCTCTTTTATGGAATATATTTAACATGATGTTTACCGCAATAATATTCTGTTAATTGCTTTGCGGGTTGTGCTATTTTTCAGATGTATGTTAAGGTATTGCACCTTGATTTACAACCTCAGAAGCTCTGTAAGAGCGCGATACCAACAGCCCGGGCTGAAGGCATCCGAAGGCCCCTGTTGTTGATTTTTCCGGATTTTCTTAAGCTCTGAAGGAGCGGGATAAAATTTGTGAATAATTGCTGTGAAGGAGGTTGTATCCACTGATCACTGTCTTGATGGGTGTTATATCATAACCACCGATGTAGATAAGGCTACGACGGATGAGAATCAGGTGGTTGCATCATATAAACGGCTAACATTAGTTGAAAAGGCGTTCAGAAATTTAAAAACAGCAAAAATAGAGGTGCGTCCGGTTTACCATAAAAAAGATGAGCGGATCGAAGCACATTGTTCACAATGAGATACAGAATTATATCGCGTTTTCTCACCTTCCGACGACATCAAAGGCTACCAGGTGAGGGCACTAAAAAGCTTTTGGCTATTTGCCATTGGCTGTTGGCTAAAAAGTTCTTTATTATAGCTAATAGCTAAAAGCCAACTGCTAATAGCCTCTAAAAGCCCCACCAAATCGCCTTGAGGCGTCCATAATATTAAATAGAAGTTCAGGGTTCAAAGTTCAGGGTTCAAATCGAATTGTCGAATAACGAATATCGAAGTGCTTTATTGGAGAGCGGGTGGGCGTACGTTATATTCAATTAATATAATAATCAGGTAGATAGCAGAACATGCAGCAGGATTTCTCGGTGAATAAAAAAGTGATGGTGGCGATGAGTGGCGGGGTGGACTCGTCGGTGACGGCGTTTTTGCTCCGGCAGCAGGGGTATGAAGTTGAGGGGATCACGATGCATCTGAGCAGTGATCGTCCCATGGATGAATCAATCGTTATTCACGATGCGGCTAAGACTGCTGAAGCACTTGGTATCAAACATCATGCGGTAGATTGCTCCGATTTATTCGAAAAAACGGTGATTGACTATTTTGTGCAATCCTACAAACTAGGACAGACGCCTAATCCCTGTGTGAGCTGCAATCAGATCATGAAATTCGGCTTTCTGCTTCAGGAAGCACAACGGCTCGGGTGTTCATTTTTTGCGACCGGTCATTATGTACGGTTTGATAATGGTCTGATACAGCGAGCAACCGATCCTCATAAAGATCAGTCCTATTTCCTCTATCCTCTTTATGGAATTGATGTCGGGCAGCTGATCTTTCCGCTTGGTGAGCTCTCAAAACCACAGGTCAGAGAGATCGCCCGGATCAATAACCTCCCGTGCGCTGACAGGGGTGAGAGTCAGGATATTTGTTTTATCCCTGATGGATCCTATGTCGATTTTGTACAGGGAAAACTTGATGAACCATCAATGCCGGGACCAATCGTTGATAGTGACGGTAAGACAATCGGAAAACATGAAGGGATTTACAAGTATACTACCGGGCAGCGGAAAGGGCTTGGTGCACTTGGTAAGCGAATGTTCGTACGGGAGATTATTCCGGAGCGTAATATGGTGGTCGCTGTTGAGGACAAAGACCTGTTTTCGGATAGTATAATGGTAAAAGATATAATTTGTGGAAAAAAACCATTAAGTTCAGTTCCCAAATGCAGTGTTCAGGTACGGTATCGCAGCACGCCAACAGGTTGCACTATTATTGATTATAATGGAAATAATTGCAGAGTACTTTTTGATGAGCCGGTCAGGGCTCCATCAATCGGGCAGTCTGCGGTTTTTTATGATAGTGATTTTGTAATTGCCGGCGGGATTATAACAGGAGATAAAAAATGACAACATTAGGACCATTTCTCAAGATCGGATTTATCGGAACTGGTGTGATGGGGAAATCAATTGTTAAACATCTGATCAATGCCGGACATACCGTTCATCTGTACACCCGCACTAAAAGTAAAGCTGAAGAACTTATCAGCAGTGGTGCTGTATGGATGGAGTCTGTTGCTGAGCTTGCACATGAGTGCACAATGATATTTACCATTGTCGGATTTCCCAGAGATGTCGAGGAGGTTTACTTTGGTGAGGCCGGATTGATTGAACATGCTGCCGCCGGATCAGTACTGATTGATATGACGACAACAAAACCATCGTTGTCCAAAAAAATCTACACACTTGCACAGGAAAAAGGTATCGATACACTCGATGCGCCTGTTTCCGGGGGAGATAAAGGTGCACGTGAAGGAACTTTGTCGGTAATGGCAGGAGGCGACAAAGAGGTTTTCGAAAAGATTGTTCCTGTATTTGAATGCTTTGCGAAAAAAATTGTTTATCAGGGTAAAGCCGGATCCGGTCAGCACACCAAAGCAGCAAATCAGATAGCGATTGCATCAACGATAATGGGAGTTTGTGAAGCGCTTACGTATGCACAACGCGAGGGCCTCGACCCACTTACTGTGTTATCAAGTATCGAATCGGGAGCTGCCGGAAGCTGGACCATGAGTAACCTTGGCCCCCGGATGCTCAAGGGTGATTTTGATCCAGGCTTTTATGTAAAACACTTTCTCAAAGATCTGTCGATCGCACTTGATGAGTGTGAAGAACTCGGTTTTGAACTGCCAGCTTTGAAACTTGCAAAAACGCTATATCAGAAACTTTCATTGAGTGGCGGGGATGAGTTTGGTACTCAGGCACTCTTTAAAGTCTATAATGAGGAATGAAACGGGAAATACGGAAGAGAAACTGCAAAACTTCCTGTCAGTAGAAATATCATCAACAGGCTGCTCTTAAATTCACTCAATCTCAAATCAGGGACAAAATGAATAAAAGAGAGTTTTGCAATCACCTCGAAAGAATGCAATTCGGGGTTTTAGATTTCGATGATGCTTCCTGACCGGGTTTTTTCATCAAAAAAGTCTTCTTTGAAATAGTAAAAACCCTGATCATCATCCGAATAGAACTCTTTTACTTCTTCATTGAAAAAGGATCGAAGGGCTGCTTCTTTTGTTTCGTTTTCGACGATACGTTGGCGCAGTTGTGCTGGTTCTTCAGGAATGACAAACGCAATTGCGTATCTTGGCATAAAGGTCTCCTCAACAAGGATTAAAAAAAGAACTGGAATTATTTCAATAAAAATGTTTCTTTTAAAATAGGTTTTGTATGAGCAAATTGGAAGTAAAATAGCTGAAATTTTAGGAGGATTGATGCTGCGAGTTGTAAAAAAAGTCTTTTTATACTACTTTGTACCGGGAATTATCATCGGAGCGCCAGCTTTGGATATGCAAAAATCCATGGAGAATTTCGTTGCCGGTAAAAAATATAATGTCAGCGGGGTTGGTATTGTTTTCAAAGAAGTGGGGGTGCAAAAGCCTGCAGTCAGTATTAATGAAGATCAATTGCTGAATCCGGCTTCTGTTGCCAAACTGGTAACTGCATCAGCGGCATTTGAGTTGTTAAAGAGCAATTATTATTTCAAAACGGGTATTTTTATCAAGGGTAACTTCGATCCGGATTCGGGTATAGTATCTGGTGATCTCTATATTCGTGGTGGTGGTGATCCGGGTTTTACCGCAGAACGATTGTGGCTTCTGGTCCAGCATCTTCATCACCGGGGTATAAAAACAGTAACCGGCAATCTTATCCTTGATGATTTTTACTTTGATACGGTTCTGGTCGGACCTGGATTTGATGAGGACAGTAACAGCAGAGCGTATCAACCACTTATCAGCCCCCTCTCGGCAAGTTTCAATACACTTGCCATACATGTGCGTTCCGGTGCAGCTGCCGGGTCACCGGTTGCAATAGATATTTTTCCGGAAATCGAGGGAGTCTCGATCCAGTCATCAGCAAAAACAGTAGCCGCAGGAACAAAAGGCCAGCTCGATGTTGTCACGGTTCCATCAAAGAACGGAACGAGTGTTGTGGTGCGGGGTTCCCGTCAGGTAAATTCGAAACCATCATACATCTATCGTAAAATCTGGCAATCATGGGAGATGTTTGGCGGGGCTGTGATGGCTCAATTCAACAATGCAGGGATAAAGGTTCAGGGGACGACGATGCACGGGAGAGTACCAAAGGAGCTTCTGGGCAAACCGTTTTACGAGTTCGAATCCCAGCCGCTTAACGAATTTATAAACCACATGTTCAAGTATTCAAGTAATTTTGCATCTGAGATGATTTTTAAAACACTCAGTTCACAGGACTCTCAGCCCGGTTCCTGGGAGCGATCATCAGAAATGGTGAAAGACTGGTGGAAAAAAAATAATCTTCCTGGTGAGCCGATTATACGAAATGGTTCCGGAATGGGCAATACCAACAGGATCAGTGCAGGTCAGATCGTTGGGGTGCTTGATCATGTCTGGTCTCAGAAAACCTATCTTCCGGAATACCTCGCTGCGCTTTCAGTCTCCGGCATTGATGGAACGCTGAAAAGTCGTTTCAAAAATTCTCCTCTGAGAGGTTTGATCCGCGGTAAAACCGGGACACTTAATTCTTATAGTGTCAGTACACTTGCCGGTTACATGTTGTTGCCACATTCTACCTGGGCCTTCGCTATTCTATGTAACAAAGCTGGCAATGGACAGTATGATAACTGGGTGACTCAGGAAGCGATCGCGGAGAAGTTTTATGAGATGGTGAAGGAGAAGTGATCTGTAAATTAGTTATTGGATATAGAATCATACACATCAACAATCTGTGGAATAATAACTGCTGGTGCAAAACGTTCATTAAATACCTCGAACCCGCGTATTCCCATTGCTTTTGCTAAACTTTGATCTATCAAAAGCGTTGTCAGTGCTGCAGCCAGAGCATCTGCATCACCAGGAGGAACAAGAATTCCCGTAACCCCATTCTGAACGATTTCATTAACAGGCGGAACATCGATTGCGACAACTGGTTTTCCGCAGCTCATTGCTTCAGTGTAGACAATACCGAAACTTTCATCTGTACTGGGAAGTGCAAACAGTTCGCAATGTGTTAACAATGAGGTTTTTTCTTCATCAGAAACAACTCCCAGATCAATAATCGATGAATCAGTTCCGGAAAATTTTTCACCTGGGCCGGCTATTACCAGTTTAATTGACTGTTTAATCCTGCGGTGTGCTTCAATCAGTAAATGAAGGCCTTTATGGTGTTCCCGGCGGCCCAGAAAGATAATGTATGGATCATCAATGAGCCGTTTTGCTGGATCCATACCTGATAATGCCGGTTGCACAGGTGGTATTACCTGTATTGTGGAATGATTTGAAATCGTAGAACGCTCAAGTATCTTTTTCTTTACATCATTGGAAAAACAAATGAGTATATTTGCAGAAGTGTACGCTCTGAGCTGGGCGGGTGAATCGCCCCATTTCCCGAAATGCACAGCAGGGGAGTGGACAAGCGGGATATCCTCTTTATGGCAGATCTCAGTAGTGAGCCGGGTCAGCCATCCTGTGGAATAGCAGTGGACAATATTTGCATCGCAGACAAGGTTCTTTACTGTTATGTAAAAAACCGCTTTATAAAAATGATACAACAGATCAAAAAGGTGCTCCGGACGGAAAAGGTGTCGTATTCCTGGAAAATTCCATAATAGCAGCGGCAGCAAAACTAACTTCTCAGGAAAAGCCGCGTTCAGAGAAATGATCCTGGTGTCATTTGAATCTTTTAAAGAATCTGGTAAACATGACCAGTAATTTTGAAACAACGTTTTTGAGGCCGGTGGAGATCGGTGTGTCAGGATCGATAGTTTGAATCTCTTCGGAAGATATGAGCTGAGTGCAAAAATTGTTTTCTCAATACCGCCAATCGCGGGCCAGTAACTATCGGTGATAATAAGAAGGTTTGTGTCATTCGATTGTGTCATAGGCGGCTCAAAAGGCTTTTAATTGATGAATATATTCTATTCCCTTGTGTTTCAATAATCTATTTTATACTTTATATATAGATCAGTGAAGGAATAAATGTGGAAATGCGATTCTGTTTAAGGTAAGCACCCATTTGTTACAGAGCCTCCGGAAACTAAAAACAAATCAACCGGAACAGAAAGATGTGGTTACCGGGTTAAAAACTACTTGGAGCATTCGTGCAGTATCAAAATTTTGATTTGGATCCTTTTCAGGTTGAAGCTGTTAAAGCTATCGATAATGGTGAATCGTTCATTGTGGCTGCACCGACCGGTTGCGGAAAGACGCTGATTGCCGAATATGCGGTTGAAATATCACTCAAGTTGCAGAAACGTGTGATCTATACGGCTCCTATCAAAGCGCTCTCTAACCAGAAATATCGTGATTTCAGGAAACGGTTTGGTGATGAGATCGTTGGTATTCAGACTGGTGATGTCACGATCAATCCTGAGGGAACGTTGTTGATCATGACTACAGAGATTTTCAGGAATCTTATACTTGAGAACTCCTCGCGGTTGAATGATATCTATTACGTTGTTTTTGATGAGATCCATTACCTTGATGATCAGGATCGGGGAACGGTGTGGGAAGAGAGTATAATCCTTGCGCCGCATGAGATCCGTTTTATGTGTCTGAGTGCTACCGTTCCCAATATTCATGAACTTGCAACTTGGATGGGTACTGTGCGAAACCGGGAGTTCCGTGTTATCGAGGAGACCCATCGACCGGTTCCTCTTCAACATCATTTTTATAGCCCTAAATTCGGCATAATTTCTTTAAAAGGAATCAAACGTCAATATCGTAATGATCCGAAGGAACGCAAGAAGTTTCTACGGCGTAAACCAAGTTCCAAAAGGATTGTCGAACTTGTTCTGCGTCATGGACACATGCCGATACTTTATTTCTGTTTTAACAGACGATCGTGTGAATATAATGCCGAAATGCATTCCGGATTGAATCTCCTTAACAGTGAAGAGCACGGTCGCAGTGTACAGATGGTTAATGAGCTGGTAAAACAATATTCGCTGACAGATTATGAAAAACTACCGTATCTCAGAACTCTCTGGGAATCAGGTACAGCATTTCACCATGCCGGGATTCTTCCTGCAGCAAAAGAGATTGTCGAGAGATTGTTTACTGCCGGATTGATAAAGCTGCTGTTCTGCACCGAAACATTTGCCTTGGGTGTCAATATGCCGGCAAGTGCTGTGATCTTTGATGAACTCGAGAAATTTGATGGCGTACAGTATAATTACCTGATGACAAGAGAATATAATCAGATGGCTGGACGGGCCGGGCGTCGTGGTATGGATGAAGTAGGGTATGTGTACTCGCAGGTCATCCCTGAAGCGACCGACCCGAAGCATATTGAACGGCTTCTTTCCGGGCGTAATGAACGGATCAACAGCCGTTTTTACGCATCGTATTCGACAATACTCAATCTTTACAGCCGCTTTGGTGAAAAGTCCTTTGATATGTTCAAGCAGAGTCTTCACAACTTCAGAAAAGGTGTTTTTTCTGTTAGTAAGGCTTATGAGAAAGAGGAAAAGCAGATTCATAACCGTATCGCGTTTCTTCAGGATGCCGGCTTTCTCCATGGGCAGGACCTTACAGACAAAGGAAAACTGGCAGCTGCGGTGAGCGGTTATGAGATTCAGGCGGCGGAGTTGTACTATGCCCGAAGTTTTGAAGAGTGCTCGGTACAGCAATTGCCGGTTGTTATGGCTGCCATGATCACTGAAGAGAGCCGTTCCCGGAAAAATGCTGGCCCGGTCACATCTGTGCGAATCAAGTTTGATGCAGAGAAAGTGATCCATAAACTGCGCGCAAAAGAGATTAAACACAATATCGCAATGCCGATCCGTGAACTTGACTTTTCACTTGCTGCACCGATTATGGCGTGGGCAAATGGCTGTTCGCTGGGTGAATTAGGGGCCTTTGGTGTTCCTGAGGGAGATCTTGTCAGAGTTCTTCGGATGACAATTCAGCTTTTGCGTACGTTACGTGACAAAGTGCCGGATACCTTTCTCGCCGACCGCTTCCACGATGCGTTAATCCTGGTCAACCGTGATGTCGTTGACGCTCAGGCTCAGCTTGAAGTTGGATAAATTCAGAGCATTATTATAAAATGGATGTATATTACATACAGAAGCTGTAAGAAGGAAATTACAGGTTCCATTTAGAGCAACTCATATAAGTTTGATTATGCAGGAGGGCGTAAAATGACACTACATCCTGAGAAAAAATGTCATTCTTCCGTGATTTTGATTTGCCTGTTAGTTTTTACTGGTCTAAGTCAGACCTCGGTAACCATTGATGTCAAAAATGCAAAGTCTATTATTGCTCCTGAAGTGTTTGGTGTATTGATGGAGAAGCTTGGTCGTCAATGGACTGGACCAGGCAACAGTAGTATTTTTGTTGGGATAAATTCGACTATTCCAAATACTGATGGTATACGTAAGGATGTTATTGAAGGGTTCAGGGAGTGTGACGTTGGTGCTATTGAGTGGCCGGGGACCTGTGCGGGGAATACTTATGAATGGGAAAAAAATAAAAACACTGCAAATGATGTTGGAGTTGACCGATTTATACAATTCTGCAAACTCACAGGTGCTGAAGCGATTATTTCGTTACGACCTACCGTAAATGATGTTTCCAGCAACAGGGCATTTGTTCAATATATTATTGATAGTCTGCATTACCCTTTAAAATGGGCTAATGTTGGAGGTGATATATGGGGTGGGTGTGGGAGTAATTTTACTGATGGATATATTGCAAATACCTTCCCGCAGAATTTTGCAAAATTGAATGAATTGAGAAATACAGAAACTGGTAGTAACCTAAAGATTATTGCGGCCGCAGGTGCTGCTCAGGGACGATATAACTGGATTTCGGGGTACTACGATTCTATTGGAAGTCAAATGGATGCGATTGAGTATAGCGATTACAGCTATTATCGAGATAATATCAGCAGTAGTAACCCCACTGAAGCTGACTACTGGAAAATAATGAATGATGTTTTTATTAGAGGATTTCATAAACATCTTTTTGATAGTATAATCCCTCCAATGAAAGCTGCAGATTCATCAAGTAGAATAAAAATCGCGTTTGACCAATGGGGTAACTGGCTCAAGCCTTCTGTTGATGACTGGATGCAGGATGTAACAATGATGGATGCTATATCTGCTGCCGGGCATTTACATCAATTTATTCAGAATGCTGACATCGTTGGATTAACCTGCATGGCACAGGGTGTCAATGTACAACAGTCTCTTATCAATATAAGCCAAACCGGTATAATGGTGAAGACACCTGTCTTTTATGTGTTTAAATTGTTCAAGCCTCATCATTCCAAAGGTGCGAAATTCTGTCCGATTACAGCATCCAGTTATGAAAGAACTAATGGAAATCTACCGGCAGTAAGTGTTGTGGCTACAGTTGAAAATAGTTATTACGTCAATATCAGCTGTATCAATGTGGATATTTCATCCACTCGTAATATTACTGTTAAATTGACCGGTGCGTATGATTCATATCGGGTTTTAAGTGCGGATATTATCACTGGCCCGCAATATTCTTCAAAAAATGAATTTGGTCAACCAGAAACAGTAAATATTAAACCATTTCCTACAACAGGATTTGAAATTAATACAATTGGTGGAACTGGAATATTACAAGCCAGGTTACCAGCAAAAAGTGTAGTAATGTTCCGATTGTACGAAAATTGTTCTTGCAAACTAACATCAACTAAAATCGCTACTGAGAAAATGTTTTCTGTGAGAGCGGGATCTGATGGTACGGTGCGTATCAGTTCTTCAGAGAAGACGCAAACACCTGCAACAGTCAATATTTATTCTGCAGATGGAAAACAAATGATCTGTAATGCAACATGGACGATTGGTACCCGTGAATTCAGCATTGGAAATAATCTCAGCAAAGGTGCATATCTGGTTAAAATCACCGGATGTAATATCAATTTTAAAAAGCTGGTTATCATTACTGAATAATAGCTGGCTGTGGGATTATTTACACGTAATCTTATACATCATAACCTTTTCAAAATCCTTAAGCATTTTTTCGTTTCTTAACTCGAATATACATGGTTTTGATTTCCCGACATTTTTTGTTGAACGAAAAATCTCTTTAAGTTCTTCATGGATGTCTAACTCATATACCTCTGCAATCTGTTTTTCAGGAAAATAGATTGTCGCTTTAATAAAACCTTTCCATGCTGACATCCAGACAATGGTTTTCTTCTTTTTCTGCGCTTTACACAACCATGCTTTTCCGTCGCGATAGTAACGCCATTCGTAACTCATACCATGTTTGGTGTACAGTTCCAGTAATTTCTGATAGGTTTTGAATGATTCAAGCAGAACCGATTTAAGTAAACCCTCATCAGGATATTTATTCTCATCACGTAATTCGATCGAATTAATTGTTTCCACATATATCTCCACTCGATTAGATTCTTGTTCCTGCTTCCCCCTCTCCATGATAATGGAGAGGGGGACCGAGGGGGTGAGGCGAACGCGAAATCATGCAATTTTCTGATTCACATACACAACACCAGATCTACTTCCTCTTTAAGGACACACTGTCCATCCCTTTCATAATTTCCGCATGTTTTTCAAGTCCTTTTGCTTTAATTTGTGAAATACACCCTGCACGGTCAGATTTGAACACAAGTGCAAAAAATTTTGAGAAGATGTTATTGAATTTTTTGCACTGCATCGGATCGGAAAATTCTTTGCAGTCAGCACAGGATTGGTAACTGTGCTCCATGCAGCATGAACGGATTTTACACCATGTCGCTTTCTGATTGAGACTGCATCCTGGACATCTCCCT
>JBNKZD010000077.1:0-20521 GCA_050301235.1 Chitinispirillaceae bacterium
TATTGACAGCCCCAATCCTGTCCCTGTTTCAACTGCACCCTGTCCTTTCAATTGTACAAAAGGCTGAAAAAGTCTTTTCCTGTCCTCTTCACTAATACCTGGTCCGGTGTCCTCGACTTCAAATCGTAAACGCACCTTCTCGGCCTTTTTTTCAGCAACTTTTGCCCGCAGGACAATACCACCCTGTTTTGTATATTTGATTGCATTACCAAGCAGATTAATTATTGTCTGGCGAAGCTTCCCACCGTCAACTTCCACTCGCCTTGGAAGCTGCGGGGACTTTTCGACAATAAAACTCAACCCCCGCTCCTCAGCATTAACATACAATAGCGACTTCATCTCCTGTAGCAACTGATACAGGTCTAGGGGTGTAACATCAAGAGTCATCCGACCAGATTCAATTTTTGACATATCAAGTACATTATTAATAAGATTCAAAAGGTGGCCGCCGCTGAGAGTGATAATATCCAGATTTTTTTCCTGTTCAGCAGTGATGTCAGGTAACTCTTTTGTCAGGCGAGCAAACCCAAGTATCGAATTAAGGGGTGTGCGAAGCTCATGACTCATGTTAGATAGAAACGTGCTCTTTGCTTTGCTGGCAGACTCCGCCTGTTCTTTTGCAATGGTCAGTTCAGCGGTCCGCTCCCGAATCATTTCTTCAAGATGGTCCCGGTGCTTCCTTAATTCATCCTCCGCATGCTTTCGCTCGGTGATGTCGCGTCCCTCCGGAAGTAATTGCACCACGCGACCGCTGGAATCCATAATTGGCTTGATCGAGAAATCTATGTAATGCATGCTCCCATCTGTAGCGGTATGTGTCGCTTCGAAGCGCACGAGATTGCCGTTCGCCGCCTCCTTCACCGCCGCATGCAAATGTTGCTGCATTTCGGGGGAGTGCGTCCACCAGGGCGTATCCCAAAACGGTTTTCCGAGCACGGCATTTTCATTGACATCAGCGAATTGCAATGCACTGTGGTTGGCAGCCAGAACGGTTCCATTAGTTGACAGCAGACCGATAAACTGGAAGGTCTGCTCAAATATCGCATGAAATTTCTGTTCGCTGGCGCGCAAAGCTTCGTATATTTGGGCGTTCTCCAGGGATACCGCCACTTGTGAGAGAAGCAGCTCAAGAAATTGGATCCTTCCGGGGGTAAATGCATGAGTAGTCAGATTGTTTTCAAGATAAAGAATACTTATCAGCCTTCTTCTATGTAAAACTGGTACACATAATAAAGATTTGTTTTTTTTGTTTCTGATATGCGAATCATTGACAAAATCACCCTGCAATGCAGCATTGTCCAGAACAACTTTCGTTCCTGTACGTGCTACAAAACGCACCACCCCTGGAGACACAAAATCACTTTCGTCTATATTTACTGGAAACGATTTCTCAATTTCTTCCTGATTTCCTACCCCTTTAGCAACAATTGACCATCTGCCGTTCTTTTCAATGAGCAGGTAACCATATTGTGCTCCAGCATTCTCGATAACAATATGCATTATTTTACCAAGTAGACGATCCATCTCAATTTCGCTGGAGATGGCGTTTGTAGCTTTCATTAATGTATCCAGATCAAGCCTTCTCCCTTCATAATATGAGAAGTCAATAACATTTTGAATTAAAAATTGAGGATACGTGTTTACCAGTTCTTTTACTTTTTCCCATGCCCGCCATTGTGAATATCCTTGATATGCTTTCTGTAAAAAAACCTGTGCAAATTCCTTTTTGCCATTTTCTATCCAGAATTTTGCGGATAGTTCATAAGCCATAGCCTCTTCCTGAATGAATCCATTCTCTTTTGCCAGGGCAATAGCATAATTATAATGTTCTATTGCCTCTGAAACGTGTCCCATTACCCGCGCCCTCTCTGCCTCTACTAAATGCCACTTGTTGAGAAAGTTCATTGGAGCATAGTGTGCTCTATTCTCAAGAAATTCCTGGTTGGCTGTTATCCTTTGAAAAAAACGATCCTTTAGAAGTTGTGACGCGCTCCGATACAATGCCAACCTGGTCAAAGAATCATAAAAGAACCAGGTTGGCTCGATTGGCATTCCAATTAATCCGGGTCTGCATTTTTCAACCAAAGTAGTTGCTTCAAGCGCCTCATCGAAACGGCCAAAAAGATAACAGAGTATCAGCGTATTAACATGCAGAGCTGACTGTGCAGCTAAATTCCCCGTCTCAACAGCAACATTCAACATCTCACTGCGATTATACACCTCTCCATCTACTATCCATGGACACGTAGATCGACCCAGAAGATTCTGCATTGCTTGTAAAAATGCACGTACCCAACGACGGCCAATTTCCGATCGAATGAGCGCCATATCACGATCATAGGCCGCTATTTCACGCTCAAGTGTATCCAACGGTTCACCTGCAAGATACGCATTAGGGGCATAGAAACAGATAACATAGCCCGCCAATTCGAAATCTCCCACCTCTTTAACACGCGGATAAAGAGGTGGCAAAACTTTAAGCAGGTCTCTGATATGCCGTTTGTATGGCCAGACTATCCCTACCGTGGTTGCTATTACTTTTGGTGCAAATTCAGGAGCATGCCCTCGCTCTGCAAGGGCTATGGCTAGCGAACCAAACTCGTATCCCTGTGCTATATCACCAAAGGGAAGCCCGCACAACCGCATGGCATAGCTGCTGAAGCCATACATGATCTCTGGTGTGGAACCGTAGCGAATACTCAGAAGCACCATCTCAAAGGAAAGTGTTGCATGCAGATATGGACGTCCACTGTAAGCGGGTGATGCTGTTACATCCATCATATGCATGGCTGCGCGCATATTAGGATCAGTCATTTCGGGAAGATCGGTAAGTGTCTGGATGTTTGTGGGATCGTAAGAAGCCATGACTTCCGCGAACTTCTGACGGACATCGTCAACTGTCGGATGAAATTTTACATGTACGCCAAGTCTATCAATAAGTTGAATACCACAATCAATTGCATCATTTATTTTGCCTTGTGATAAAAAAACGTTTATCCTGGCTTGATAAATTCCAACCAGATCGACAGGATCACGGGCATGCTCAATGATAATTCTGGATAATTGATCAGTTCGCCCGAAGTTTCCGACCAAACTTGCCATCTCTGCCGCTTCAGAATACAACTTGAGTACCAGGTCATAATTACTTGTCCAATATTTCTCGTCAAAAAGAGTGATACCTGCTTCGCTGTATTTGGCGGCAGCGGCAAATGCAGCCGATGACTTCGCCTTTGCACTCGCACGCAGATTGAGATGCGCCAACTCCATTTTCTCATCTTTTGATGTAATCAGTTCCGCGCCGGTATTAAGATGATCTACTATCGTAAAAATTTGTTCTTCATTTTCGGGAACATATTCAAGCAAATGCTTTCCTATTTCAAGATGTAGCTTTTTCTTATCTTTTTCAGAAATGATTGAATAAGCGGCTTGCTGAATGCGGTCATGCACAAATTGAAAATCGGTATCCAGGGGTGTTATCAACCCCTCTTTCAGTGCTGGCTGGAGGAACTCTAAAGTATAATGCTCTGGCATTTTTGCTATAATACTCAGGTGCTTCACATTAAACCGAAAACCGATACATGCTGCCAATGTCAAAACATGCTGCGTCTCTTTGCTTAGCTTCTTTATTTTTCCCAGCATAAGAGTGACTACATTATCTGTTATCTTCATATGCTTTAGTATGTCAAAATCCCACTGCCATCTTCTTCTCTCGAAATTATATGCTATAACCTTACTTTCTGCTAATGAACGAAATGTCTGAATCATAAAAAACGGGTTACCACAGGTCTTCTCATAAATCAGGCGTGTCAACGATTCTGTTTGCGAATGCTCCACATAAAGAGTATCAGCGATTATCTCGTTAATCGTTCCTTCAGAGAGGTCACCTAAAGTCAAAAGGTGAACAGGTGCCTTTTCCCGACGTAATGAATCGATACTTTTTGATAATGGATGCAAAGGATCTACTTCGTTGCTCCTATAGGCTCCAATAATCAATATATTGTAAATGCCAATACTGCTCATAACTGTATTAAGCAGAATAAGTGATGCAGTATCAACCCACTGCATATCGTCAAGAAATACCACGATAAGATGTTCTTTTGTCGCAATAGCTCTGATAAATTCCAGAAATACATAATTGAACCGGTTCTGTGCTTCTGCGGCTTTTAATGTTGGTACATCAGGCTGAACACCAATGACTAACTCCAGGTTCGGAATTACATCTGTTAACATTTTCCCTATTCCGCCCACAGCTTTCAGAATGTTTTCTTTCCATTTTGCCAATTGTGCTTCGTTTTCTTTCAGAATTGAGTTCACCAATTCGCCAAATGCCTGTATCCAACCATAATACGGCACATTGCGCTGTAACTGATCGAACTTTCCTTCTAAGAAGTAACCTCGCTTCAATGCTATTAACCGGTGCGTTTCATGCACTAACGTGGTTTTACCTATGCCAGCATATCCGGCTACCAGGAATAGCTCTCTTTCACCTCCGCTTACAAACTCAATTGCATCTACCAATTGTCTGTTCTCTTCATCTCTGCCATACAGTTTCTGCTGGAACCTCAATGTATCTGTATAGTCCTTAGAGCCAAGGGTAAATATATTGACAACACCAGTTTCTGCAAACTCACTAAAACACCGTTCCAGATCCGCTTTTAACCCGTAGGCATTCTGATACCGGTCATCCGCCATTTTTGCCATCAGCTTCATTATAATATGGGAAACTGTTTCCGGTATGTCTTTTTTTACATGGTGAGGTGGTTGAGTTGTTCCGGCAATATGTAAATGCACCAGACCCAAAGCATCTGATGCCACAAAGGGTAATTGACCCGTTAAAAGTTTGTAAAATGTCACGCCAAGCGAATAAAAGTCTGTTCGGAAATCTACAACACGGTTCATGCGTCCGGTCTGCTCCGGTGAAATATATTCAAGTGTCCCTTCTATTTCAGATGGAGCTTGCGGCGAAACCGTTCGCTCCGGTATCTCATCAGCTATGTCAAAGTCAATCAAATTGAGCTGCTTTGATTCAGGGTTCCAGATTATATTTGACGGATTTATGTTTTTATGGATGATTTGCTTTTTGTGAATTGATCCTACAACACCTGCAAGTGCGGTCGCAATCTCAAGAAACTGTCTTATAGTCAAAGGTAATTGAAAACGGTCAAGCGATTTGCCGCCGATATCGGCCATCTGCATTATCAAACCGTCATTGTATTCTTCTAAAGTAATTGCCTTGACAACACCGATCATATTTAACTTAGTGATAATATCAAATTCATGCTTGAAACGGGTAACATTTTCTTTCTCAGCAGCTTCGGGTTTAAGAATTTTGAGTATAACCGGTTCACCTTTTTGTAATCTAATAGCGCGTAAAACCAGAGTACTTCGGCTTTCATGAAGTTCTTCAGTTATGGAATAACCAGGCATATCAGGAATTGAAATAGTCATTTTTCCTAATCCAGATTTCTAAGTTTTCTTCGTATATTCATCCAGAAGCTGAAGCAGTCTATCATAATCAAACCTATTCGCTAACCTTTGAAGTGCCCCGCCAACGGCTTGATCATAATACGCGATCTCATTCGTTAACTCCTGAATAGGTTCAGGATTCAATTCAATAACTGCCTGATGTAATTTTTGGAGCAGTTCTGAGGGCACTTTTTTCAACAGTTCCGGAATTAATTCCAACTCAGGTTTTTCAGACGCTGCAACAGGTTTCTCCTCATAAACAAACCGTAAACCCAAATGTTTGGTAAGTGCATCGAATATTTCCTTATCGCGATAAGGCTTGCGTATAAAATCATCACAGCCACCTTGCATTATTTTCAATCGATCCTCTTCCAGCGCCTGCGCAGTTATCGCGATAATTTTCGTATGTATACCTGCATCGGTTGCTCTTATCCGATGTGTGGCTTCCAGGCCATCCATAACCGGCATGCGTATGTCCATCCAGATCAGATCAGGATTCCAGTGCTCAAATATCTCAACAGCTTCTTTTCCATTGGCAGCTTCTTTTATGTCAAAATCAAACGGTTCAAGTATCTTGTGAAGCAAAATTCGGTTCTCAAGCTGATCTTCTGCTATTAGTAAACGATGCCGTGGCTGCCCCTTCTCCAGACCGATAACACGACCGTGTTCCGGTTCAACCGCTTCCTCCTCAAAAGGCAACTCTTTTGCCGGTATTTCAAAATAGAATACTGAGCCTTTATCTTTCTCACTTGTAAGATCTATATTGCCTCCCATTAACTCTACAAATTGCCTGCTTATCGCTAATCCAAGCCCTGTCCCAGTTGCAACAGCGCCACTTCCTTTCAATTGAACAAAAGGTTTGAAAAGTCTTTTCCTTTCCTCTTCACTCATACCCGGCCCAGTATCCTCGACTTCAAATCGTAAACGCACCAGTTCTGCCTGTTTTTCAGCAACTTTTGCCCGAAGTACAATTCCACCCTGTTTTGTGTATTTAATAGCATTGCCAATAAGATTAATTAATGTCTGGCGAAGCTTCCCCCCGTCAACTTCAATTCGCCTTGGAAGCTCCTGAGCTTGATCCACAAGAAAACTCAAGCCTCGTTCCTCTGCATTAACATACAATAATGATTTCATTTCCTGTATTAATTGATAAAGATCTATAGGTGCAACCTCCAGAGACAAACGACCAGATTCGATTTTTGATATGTCCAGTACATTGTTGATAAGATTTAAAAGGTGTCTGCCGCTTAATGTGATAATATCCAGATTTCTCCTCTGCTCAGCTGTGACATCCGGTGTTTCTTTCATAAGTCGCGAAAACCCGAGTATTGAATTAAGAGGCGTGCGCAGCTCATGACTCATATTTGCCAGAAACGTACTCTTGGCACGGTTGGCTGATTCAGCCTGCTCTTTTGCAGCTTCCAACTGAGAAGTGCGATCCTTTACCAGCTCCTCAAGATGATCGCGGCTTCTTTTTAATGCCTCGTAGATGGTGGCATTTTCCAGTGACGTCGCAGCCTGTGAGAGAAGCATCTCCAGAAATTGAACTCTGTCAGGAGTAAAGGCATCGGTGGTAAGATCATTTTCCAGATAAAGAATACCTATCAATTTACCCCGGCTCAATAGCGGCATACACAATAATGATTTAGTCTTCTTCTGTTTGACATACGGTTCATTTATAAAATCTCCCTTATTTGACGCATCAGCAAGAATGATTTTCTCTCTGGTTCGTGCTGCAAAAAAAACTATGCCTTTAGATACTACATCGCTTTTGTTAATATTGACTGGCTCCGGAACGTCAATATCCTTTTTTTCAATATTACCTTTAGCAACAAGTACCCAGGTTCCATTACTTTCTACAAGTATCGATCCAGTCCGTGCACCTGCATTCTCGATTACAATGTGAATAATCTCGCTCAGAAGTTTATTCATCTCGATCTCACTTGAGATAGCATGCGCAGCCTTCATCACTGTACCAAGATCCAATACATTCGTCTCCAGCGGAGGCATTTGCTGCTTGCTCAGTAATAACCAGGGATTTTTAATTTCAAGCTGCCGGACTTTGCCTTTTGCACCCCAGAGATGATAACAGGCTATAGCTTCGGTAAGATAGTACCGGGCGATCCGGTCCAATCCTCGCTGCCGGTAAAAAGCAGCAGCCAGTTCATTGGCGATTGCCTCGATGTGCATACAACCACTTGAATTTGCTGACCGGATGGCCTGTTCGTATAATCGCTCGGCATCGAGTGGCCGACCCTCAATGCGGGCAATCTCCGCTTCCAACAGCACGGAACGATCTTCAAAATTTTGCGGACAATAATCAGCCCATTTATGGAATTTCCGCACTATTTGTTGAAGCGTTTGCACATACTCCAGCTGTTGCGAGGCGTGTTCCTCTGGATAGAGAGTTGATAAAGTAATTGCTTGATAAAAGGAGCAGGTTATTTCATGAATGGAACCTATAATGGCCGGACGCACCTTTTCCAAATCACTGATCGAGGCTAATGCCATTTTGTAATCTCCAAAGATGTATGCCTTAGCCAACCTCATAGTGCGGCCAATGGCAACACTCATCGTCAAGTTTGTGCGCTGCAATTGCGCCAACACATCTGCTTCATTTAGTTTGCTGGAGTTGTGATCTTCGTCGCCTGCTGCTTTGAGGCTTAAAACTAACCACTTTTGGAGCCATAAAGTAAGAAACGCCGTTTCGTTGTGTATCTTTTCTGCCAGCAGTAAATCATTCCCCAGCTCATCAAGAACCCTATCAAGATGATCCCCTTTTTCCAGCATGAATGAGATATCAGGTATAGCGTACATTGCGTGGTCAAAGTCCCCAACTTCGATGCTGTCTCTAATTGCCTGTTTGAGCAAGGATATACTCGTTGCGAACGGTCGCATCCAAAAATTGACAATAGTGGCATGTGCGGCCGTAACTCTGGCTTTTGTTTTGATATCACCAAACCACTCACTGAGCCGCACACCTGTTTCCGATATTTCAAAGCCAGAAGGTATATCCTCCAGATAGTGAATTAGAATAGTTCCATAACAGACATAAGCGTGGCAGGAGTCCTCAGTTTGACCATGCAGGAGAAAATAGTTGACTGATTTGGCTGTAAATAGTGGAAACCACTCGGGACGGGCCCCATAACAGGGTGACAGACCAGAACTTAGGAGACTTATAATGGTCCGGGCCTCTGTGGTACCGGCAATCGGCAGATAAAACAAATCAGCGAGATGCCGCTCTTTGAGATTGCGATTAATCTGACGGAATTCCTCTTCTGTCGCTCTGCGAACATCTTCCTCTGATTCCGGGAATGTGATTCCAAATAGTTTGAGTGTATCCACAATTACCCCGAACCCGTCCGCCAGCCGCCCTGCTGCTTGATACGCCTGGGTCTGCACCAGACATACCCTTGCACGATCCATCGGAGTGCGAACGACACTCAGTAATTTTTGGAAAAGCATTTCCATCTTATCAAAATGACCTAGCAGATACTCGCATTCGACAATTTCTAGGAACAAAGCTAAACTCTCTTCATAAGTATCTTTCCAGGGGTTGGCTGGCAGAAGTTGCGAAGCCAACTGAAGGTAGCGATAAGCAGCATCATAGGCAATGGCGGATTTAGCTCTTCTTCCTGCCTGCGTATTGAGCCGGCGTAGCGTGTCCCGCTCAACAGGATCGGTGATCAGTTCAACACCCCGGTTAAATTGATCTATAATGTCAAAAAGCCGTTCCTCGACTTTCTCCTTCGGCTGATACGCAAGCAGCAAGCGCCCAATTGTCAGGTGCGTTCTCTTCTTATCTGTCTCCGGAATGAGCATGTAGGCAGCTTGTTGAATGCGGTCATGAACAAATTGATATTCACCTCCAATAGTTTCTATCAGACCTTCCCGTTGAGCAACATCAAGCATCTCTTTTGTAATTTCATCATTTTGACCTGCAATAACAACCAGCGTACTTATATCAAACCTGAAACCGATACAGGCTGCCATTGACAATGTCTTCTGGGTTTCTTCAGATAATTTCCTGATTTTCCCCAGCATGAGATTAACCACATTGTCGCTGATATTCATCACTTTCAGGCCATCAATATCCCACTTCCATTGCCTTTTCCGGTTATCAAAATATATGGCCTGCCTTAATGTTAAAGTTTTAAGGGTCTGCAGCAGGAAAAACGGATTGCCTCCGGTTTTAAAGTATACTAATTGTGCCAGTTCAATGGCATCTGACTTCTTATGATGCAAAGTATCGGCAATGAGCTCATTTACAGTATCCTCCGAAATGGTTTGCAATACCAGAAGTTCGATTCTGGCACCTTCCTTCTGGAATGTTTCGATAGCTTTTGTCAGCGGATGCAACGCGTCAACTTCGTTATCCCTGTATGCTCCTATTATCAGAATATTGGAAACACCTACACCTTTTACAATCGTTGACATCAAAAGAATGGATGCTGTATCTATCCACTGAAGATCATCAAGGAACACGACCAGCGGATGTTCCTTTGTCGCCAGCGCTTTTATAAACTCCAGAAAAATGTAATTAAACCTGTTCAGTGCTTCCGCAGGTCCAAGAGCAGGTACATCAGGCTGGGGACCAATTATAAGTGCCAGGTTCGGGATAACATCTATCAACACCTTCCCAACACGCCCAACAGAAGCAAGGATAATATTTCTCCATTGCGCAAGCTGCTCCTCGCTCTCCATTAATATATAGTTTACAAACCAAGAAAAGGCTTGTATCCAGCCAAAGTATGGCAAATTGCGTTGAAGTTGGTCGAATTTGCCTTCAATGAAATTGCCTCTTCTCTCGGTTGTGGGCCTGTGTATTTCATGCACAAGTGATGTCTTGCCTATACCGGAATACCCGGCGACAAGAAACAACTCACACTTACCCGTACTCACCCTGGCAAACGCTTCAAGGAGTCGAGCTAATTCATTCTCCCGTCCATACAGTTTCTGAGGAACCCGTAATTGATTAGAGAAATCCTCCTTACCAAGACCAAATGTATGTATGATTCCCTCTGACTTTAGTTCCTGAAAACACTTCTCCAGGTCCGCTTTGAGCCCCCACGCGCTCTGATACCGGTCATCAGCCATCTTGGCGATCAGCTTCATTACAATGCTGGAAACCATTGCCGGTATATCAAATTTACGATCGTGAGGAGAAATTGGAATTCCAGCGATATGAAAATGTACTATACCCAAAGGATCCGATACTGCAAATGGTAATTCACCTGTTAATAATTGGTAAAATGTCATCCCAAGTGAATAAAAATCAGTGCGGTAATCTACAATACGGTTCATCCTGCCTGTCTGTTCGGGAGAAATATATTCCAGCGTTCCTTCAAGTGATAACGGCGTCTGTGGGGTTATAGTCCGCTCCGGTATTTCATCTGCTATGCCGAAATCTATAATGTTAAGATGCTTTGATTTAGAGTTCCATACAATATTTGATGGATTAATATTTTTATGGATTATGTGGTGCTGGTTATGAACCGACCCTATTGCATCTGCGAGCGCAATCGCGATTTCTAAGAAGTTTATTATAGATAAAGGTACTTGTAATCGATCAAGAGACTTGCCTCCAGTATCTACCAGCACCATCATCAAGCTGTTCCTGTGTTCCTCTAAGGTAATTGCCTTGACAACACCGGGCAGATCAAATCTCGAGATGGTTTCATATTCATGCTTGAAACGGGTAACATTTTCTTTCTCAGCAGCAGCTTCAGGTTTAAGGATTTTGAGAATAACCGGTTCACCTGTTTGTAATCGAATTGCGCGTAAAACCAGGGTACTTCGGCTTTCATAGAGCTTTTCTGTAATTGTGAAGCCTGGTATGTTGTTATCAGAAATCGTCATATTCCAATTTGCTCAACAACATTAATCAATGATGATAAAAATTCGAATAGTCACTCTCCAAGAGTAAATATAAAAGTTGCACCATGTCCTACTTTACCTTTTGCCCAGATAGTGCCACCATGCCGTCTGATGACTCTTTCTACTATAGCTAAACCAACTCCAGTCCCAGAAAACTCACGTTCACTATGTAAGCGTTGAAATGGTAAAAACAACTTCTCCACATTTTGCTCATCAAAACCAGCACCATTATCTTTAATAAAAAAACATTTACCTTTTTCGGACTTCAATTCACCAAATTCGATAATCGGGGATTTTACATTTTTTGTAAATTTCCATGCATTGTTGCAAATATTAATGAGGGCAAGTCGGACCAGTTTTGGGTCCGCAGATGCATAAATATCTGGTGTTATACGAAACTCAATCGTTCTTTCAGGTTCGTTCTTCAAGAGTTCATTTAAAATTTCTGCTATTTCGGAACTCAAATTGATTGTCCGGCGATTCATTTCATAACTATTTACTTTAGACAGAGCAAGCATATCGTCAATTAATACGTTCATCTTCATTGCAGAATAAATTATTCGACCTATCCAATTTTCGTTCTCTTTATAATTTCCCTCGTTGATATCTTCCAATAGCATCTGGCTTAGATTGATTATTGTACGCAAGGGTGCCCGTAGATCATGTGAAACTGAATAGGTAAATGATTCAAGTTCTTTCATAGCGGCTTTAAGATTTGTTATATACTGATCGAGTTTTTGTGATGTTTCTTGAAGCTCACGACTGATACGTTTGCGATCAACAGCGTACCGTAGTACTCGAAGCAATAGTTTTTCAGTCATCTCACCTTTGACAATGTAATCCTGTGCGCCAAGTTTTATTGCGTCGTTTTCAGCTTGTTCATCTTCTATACCAGTCAGTACAATAATCGCAATATCAGGAGCATGGGAATTCATTTTACTGATGGTAGCTCCGCCATTACTATCGGGGAGGTTTAAATCCAGAAAAACAACATCGAACTGCGTTTTTGAAATTTCGTTAATTGCTTGTGCCAGAGTTTCGACCCAGGAAAATTGGATGTTAATTGTTTGGAGCTCTTTTAAACTCTCCGAAAACATACGAGCATCAGCAGTGTTGTCCTCAACAAGGAGAATAGTGTACTTTTTGATCATTGAAAATCTCCGGGAAGGCAAACAATGGTAAGCCAGAAATTCTCTATTGATTGCACGACTTTCATGAACTGATCAAAGTCGACAGGCTTTGTTATATAGCAATTAGCATGAAGGTCATAAGCCCGTAAGATATCTTCTTCTGCTGATGAAGTGGTAAGAATAACAATTGGTATTCTTTTAAGAGCAGTATCTTTTTTGATTTCAGCAAGAATTTCTCTTCCATCCTTTTTGGGCAGATTAAGATCAAGTAAGATAAGATCGGGATGAGTTGCATTTTTGTATTTTCCTCTTCTGTAGAGGGAATCCATTGCTTCCTCTCCATCCGTCACAATGTGAAGATTATTTCTTACTTTAGCTTCTTTCAATGCTTCAACTGTAAGCCGCACATCACTAGGATTATCCTCAACAAGCAAAATTTCTATAGGACGAGTTTCAATTTTCATGTTCTTTCCTATCGGGAATTGTAAAATAAAAGATGGAACCTTTATGGGTGATCGACTCAACCCAGATACGCCCCCCATGCCTTTCAACGATCTTTCGACAAATTGCGAGTCCGATTCCAGTACCGGGATATCTGTCCTGAGTATGCAATCTTTTAAATGCAATAAAAATCTTGTCATAATATTCTGCTGAAATTCCAATGCCATTATCAGAAACAGAAAACAGCCATTTATCCTCCTGTTTTCTGGCAGCTATCCGGATCACTGGCGGCTTACCTTTTCTAAATTTTATACTGTTACTGATAAGATTTTGAAAAAGTTGTTTTAGTTGATTGGAATCAGCATAAATTATCGGTAAATCAGCGTGGTTGATTTCAGCTCCGGTATGTTGAATCGTGCTCTGCATTGATTCTATAACATCCTGGATAATCGTATTTACATCTACACTGACGAATGGTTTTCCGCGAGTCCCTACGCGTGAGAATTGCAATAGATCATTAATAATTGATTGTAAACGATGTGCCCCACCAACGGCGAAATCAATAAACTCATCTGCATCTTTGTCCAACTTACCTTTATATCGTCTTTCTATAAGTTGGAGATATCCGGCAATTGTCCTTAGTGGCTCCTGTAAATCATGTGAAGAAATATACGCAAATTGTTCAAGTTCGGCGTTGGATCTTTGCAACTCTTCGGTTCTGGACTTCACTTTTTCATCACTGTTTTTAAGTTGTATCCCAAGTTGATTGAAATCTAAAATTAAAGAATCAAACTCCTGGATCCCACTCTTCGGTGTTTTAAATTCGAAATTTCCGGATGATAACGCTTTGGCATGGTGTTGAAGCTTTATAAGTGCATTTGTAATTGTAGCAATTATATTTCTTCCAAGAATGACGGTGATCGTAATTGCAGCTAATGTAAGTAGAACGGAAATAAGCACGTTAATGATAATCGGCTGTAAAACAACTGATTGTGGTCGGCTTACCCCTGCAACCCAGTGATATACAGGTATAGGGACCCTCGCTCCAACACGCTTGACTTTATCAATTGGAGTTACTATGACCCCTTTTGCTGGGGTTCCATTCATCGCCTGCAATAGTAACCGATCAGTTTTGTGCCACAAGGTACGCTGGTGAAAATCCAGATCAGGAAATAAATTACTGTAAATAAGATTGCCCTTTCTGTCAAACAATGCAACCATTCCCTGTTCAACAAGCTGAAGACTCATAATACCTTGAGAAAATTTTACCGGATTTATTATAGCCAGAATATATCCCTGCAATTGACCATTTGTGATGACCTTTTGAGCAATAATAAATCCGGGTTTATTGCCGAGCATATTGTTTTGTAAATCACCGATCACTACATTTGAAGTTTCAGACATTATACTGTAAAATGAATCAATAACATTTTTATTAACTACGGGATGACTCGATACAAATGGTTCTCCTGATTTGGTAACAAAAAGGAATTGCTCAACTTCATTATATGTTTTTACCGCTATCTCAAAATGGTTGTTAGATATTTCTTTAGAGACAAAATCAGTTGTTACATTAACGCCAAGCATAACTTCTTCCCTGACGATATCATTAACAAATGCATTATATATCAATTTTACCGATTGAGATAATTCCTGGCTGCTGATCAATTCGAAGTTATATCGGCTGGTGATCCACGAATAGACAAAAAGTAATTCAATTAATATAAAAGGAACAAATGCTACCAACCATAGATACATCAAGAGCTGTTGTAGATGTGTTACACTTGTCTTTTTGGCTGGTGTCATCACTGCCTCATTTGCGTTTTGAATGCAATTGCGAAGAACGGTATATGTAGTTTTAAATACCAATAAAGATGTGAGGGAAACAGCAATAAAATTACATTCTCATTTTTGCCTATCAGACTCTGCGTCTTATTTTGCGTATTCATCCAGAAACTTAAGCAATCGACCATAATCAAACCTTTTCACTAACCTTTGTAGTGCCCCGCCAATTGCCTGATCATAATGAGTTATCTCATTGGTTAACTTCTGAATAGGTTCGGGATCCAATGCAATAACTGCCTGATGTAATTTTTGAACCAGTTCTGAGGGCACTTTTTTCAACTGTTCTGGTATTAATTCCAACTCAGATTTTTCAGGGGGTACTTCAGGTTTCTCTTCGTAAACAAACCGCAAACCCAGATGGATAGTCAGTGCATCAACTATTTCCCTTTCGCGATATGGTTTGCGAATAAAATCATCACAACCAGCTTGCAAGATTCTTATTTTATCTTCTTCCATCGCCTGTGCGGTAACAGCGATGATTTTGGTATGTGCGCCTTCTTTGGTTGACTTTATCCGATGCGTCGCTTCCAACCCATCCATAACCGGCATACGTATGTCCATCCAGATCAGATCGGGATGCCACTGTTCAAATAGCTCAATAGCCTCTTTTCCATTGACAGCTTCCCTGATTTCAAAATCAAACGGTTCAAGTATTTTATGAAGTAAAATACGGTTCTCCAGTTGATCTTCCGCGATTAGTAAATGATATCGGGGCTGTCCCTTCTCAATCCCGATTGCGCGGCCTTGCTCAGGCACAACAGACGTCTTCTTTAAAGGCAATTCTATTACCGGTATTTCAAAAAAGAATATCGATCCCTTTCCTTTCTCACTGAAAACATCGATATGACCTCCCATCAACTCCACATACTGCCTGCTTATCGCCAGTCCAAGTCCGGTTCCCATTGGAATTGCGCCCTGTTCTCTTAATTGTACAAAAGGTCTGAAAATTTTTTTTCTTTTCTCCTCATGGATACCCGGTCCGGTATCCTCAACTTCAAACCTTAATCGCACTTTTTCAGCATTTTTCTGAATAACCTTCACACGCAGAATAATTCCACCCCGTTTTGTATACTTGATGGCATTTCCGATAAGATTAATCAATATTTGCCTTAGCTTACCGACGTCCACTTCAATGCAACCGGGAAGCTCCGGAGACTGTTCCACGACAAAACTCAGCCCACACTCCGCAGCATTAACATAAAGTAGAGACTGTATTTCCTGCAGTAACTGATTCAAATCTACTGGTGCGATATCGAGAATCATGTGACCTGATTCAATCTTTGAAATGTCCAGTACATTATTGATCAGATTTAAAAGATGTCCACCACTGAGAGTGATAATATCCAGATTTCTCTTCTGTTCAGGAGTGACATCGGGAGCCTCTTTTGAAAGACGAGCAAATCCAAGTATCGCATTAAGAGGTGTTCGTAGTTCGTGGCTCATATATGCCAGAAAGGTACTTTTAGCACGGTTAGCTATTTCAGCCTGTTCTTTTGCAACTTCCAATTGAGATGTACGCTCCTTTACAAGATTCTCCAGATGTTCACGATATTTTTTCAATTCTTCTTCATTTTTTTTGCGTTCAGTAATATCCGTAAACATGGCGAAAGAGCCCTTAAAATTATGTTTTTTATCAAATATCGGAGTGGCGGAAGCTATTGTCCAGACTGTTTGCCCGTTTTTGTGGAGGTAACGTCGTTCATAAATTTCTGATAGTCCTTGTTGACGGTTTTTCATTTTCCTGTGATGATCAGTGAGATCCTCTTCTAACATAAAATCGGTGACCGGGCGATCCACCATCTCATCTGGTTTAACCCCGAGCATATCAGCCATTCGTTGATTTACAAATGTTGTTTTTAAATTTTCTCCGATAACCCAAATACCTTCATACGAAGTATCTACGATTCGCCGGTATTTCGTCTCACTTACTTTTAATTCGTCAATCTGTTTCAACAGTTCAGGATAATAATTTTTTTTTAGAGATTTTTCACCCAAACCGATAATCTGCTCTCTACGGTATTTATTATTATTTGAAGAAAAATCAGAGCGATTGCTCATAAATATTTTCAATATTATTTAGTGATACTTCTCTTGGATTTGTTACCAGGCAGGGATCAGACATCGCATTCTGCGCTAATAAAGGTATATCATTTATTTTAACCCCCAATTCGCTCAATGTATCTGTTATTCCGATATCCTTTTTAAATGCATTCAAATCATCGATAATTCTTTTCCTCTTCTGATTATCAGAAAGACCAGAAAGATCTAACCCTAAGGAACTGGCTATTAAGAAATAACGTTCTGATGCACTTTCGAAGTTGAATTCGACAACATTATCAAGCAAAACGCCATTGCACAGACCATGAATCAGGTCATAATATCCGCCAATACTGTGTGCCATAGCGTGTACAAGCCCCAGACTTGCATTTGAAAATGCTATTCCCGCAAGTAGACTCCCCAGCATCATTGAATTCCGGAAATTCATATCAAAAGGGTACTCGATTGCATTTTTAAGATTATTTCGCACTAATCGTATCGCTTCCAAAGCATGCATATCTGATATTGATGAGTTTGCATTTGAAACGAAAGACTCTATTCCATGGACAAACGCATCCATGCCTGAGTAGGTTGTAATATTTGTCGGCAGGGTGATTGTTGTAGATGGGTCAATCAGTGAAACATCTGGAACAATTGCTTTGCTGATAATTGCAATTTTTAATTTCCGGGTAGTATCGGTAATAATTGCAAATTGGGAAATGTCTGCAGATGATCCTGCTGTGGTCGGAATACAGATTAGAGGCGGGATTGGAAATACTATTTTATCTACGCCTTCAAATTCAATGATGTGTTCATTATTACTTGCAACAATACCTATTCCCTTTGCGCAATCGATAGGGCTTCCACCACCAACTACGACAATGATGTCACACTGCTCATTATAATATTTCTCCACACCTGCCATCACTTCACTATCCCTGGGATTTGGTGTGATATCGGAAAATAGCACACTATTGATACCAGCGTTATTTAAATTCATCTGAACTTTTTTGGCCCATCCTGAATTGATAACTCCTGGGTCAGTTACGAGAAATACCTTTTGTGCTCCCAAATTTCCAGCATATTGACCAACGAGGTTCAATGCTCCTTCTCCCAAAACAAATTCAGGTATAACAAACTTACGCTGTTCCATTACCATCCTTTATATATCCGTTTTGCCATAATTTTTTTAAAATTAATGCTTAGATAAGATGTCGTAGCGGAACAACATATCTTGAGAAATAAAAATATCAATAACATTCAGAATGCAAACACTCTTCCAAAAGAATTCATTTTTTCATAATGTTTTGACGTTTAGTGGTTACAAAATCCAAACAAAAAAATCAAATCACCACCTATTCCCCCCTTAAAAAACACTCCTACTTCTTTGCACATTCATCCCTTTCAGATCCACTATCATTCATCAAGTTTCTCCGCCTGATTTCTTGTATTCATCTAAAATTTTTAATAACCCTTCGAAATCGTCCTTTTCCGCCATTGCTCGTAATGCTCTGCCTGCAACAGGCTCCCTTGCAGCAATCTGCTCAATCAGAGATAATGTTTGTTCCGGATCAAGTTCGATTGTAGCTTGATGCAATTGCTGAATGAGCTCTGGTGGTAATGCTTTCAACTGTTCAGGCTGTAATTTAAGTTCAGGTTCCACAGATGGTTCCACAAGCTTCTCTTCATAAACGAATCGCAATCCCAGATGTCTTGAAAGCATATCGAATAATTCCCTTTCCCGATAAGGTTTTCGGACAAAATCATCACACCCGGTATGCATGATTCTCATTCTATCCTCTTCCAGTTCCTGCGCGGTAATAGCAATGATTTTTGTTTGTGCGCCATCTTCTCTTGACCTTATCCGACGGGTCGCTTCCAATCCATCCATAACAGGCATTCGGATGTCCCATCCAGATCAGATCTGGATGCCACTGTTCAAATAGCTCAACAGCCTCTTTTCCATTAGTCGTCTTCCTTCTGTCAAAATCAAACGGTTCAAGTATCTTGTGAAGCAAAATGCGGTTTTCAAGTTGGTCTTCTGCAATAAGTAACCGATACCGTGGCTGCCCCTTCTCCTGCCCGATAGCGTTTTTTTTATCAAATTTGTTCAATCCATTCACGGTGGCTATCCAGATAAAACCATCCCTGTCTTCAGCAAAAAGTTGTGTTTTCTGAAATGCTATATAGGATTCTCCACTTAATGCATTTGGTTCATTGGGGCTGGGAATATATTTGATAGTCTTTGCCGTCTTTTTATAATATACGGCTACTCCGGATACGATGACCATCCAGATCAGCCCTTCAGAATCCTGGAACAAGGCTGTAACCGTTTCGCCGGAATAGATTTTTTCAGACTTATAGCCATCATATTTTATGGCTCCATCGATTCCTGCCAGCCACAAAAAGCCATCTTTGTCCTGGATAACATTATAGATGTTGCCGTAATCACCAGATACGATTTCAAAAATTAGTTTGGAAGGATCGAGAGGCGGCTGCCCTGATGTCTGAGTTTGTGTACACGGCATAGAGTAGGTGAACAATATCAGGACAACTGAAGCAATGAGAATTCTCGAAAATGTATGCGGAACTATCTGCTTTAAAATCATTTTTCATCTCCACTACTCTGCTTTTAGCCACAAACGATCTCAGGCCCTGTTAAATAGTCAATTAACGCAGCAAATAGTTTTCCAAAGATAGGTGATACTTGTTTTACCCAGGTGATTGTTGTCAACGGAAATCGGTGCGACTACCGTATCTTGTCCGTTATTGAAACAATTCAGCCCCTCTCTTACGAATAGTATTTATTAATGTAAAGTAAAACGCAACTTCATTGCCCACATTTCCCTGTGTCCAGAACTTTCCCCTCAAGCCGGCTGATCGTATTCATCCAGATTCTTACGTTTTCTTTGCATATTCATCTAAAATTTGAAGCAGTCTATCATAATCAAACCTATTCGCTAACCTTTGAAGTGCCCCACCAACGGCTTGATCATAATACGCGATCTCATTCGTTAACTCCTGAATAGGTTCGGGATCCAATCCAATTACTGCCAGATGTAATTTTTTGATCAGTTCTGAGGGCACTTTTGCCAACTGTTCCGGAATTAATTCCAACTCAGGTTTTTTAGAGGGTGCTACAGGCTTCTCTTCATAAACGAACCGTAAGCCCAGATGTCTGGACAATGCATCGAATATCTCTCTGTTACGGTATGGCTTTCGGATAAAATCATCACAGCCGGCATGCATGATTTTTATTCTATCCTCTTCCAGCGCTTGTGCGGTAATAGCGATAATTTTTGTTTGTGAACCAGCATCGGTTGATTTTATCCGATGGGTCGCTTCCAACCCATCCATTACCGGCATGCGAATATCCATCCAAATCAGATCAGGATGCCATCTCTCAAATATCTCGACTGCTTCTTGGCCATTCGCTGCTTCCCTGATGTCAAAGCTAAACGGTTCAAGTGTCTTGTGAAGCAAAATACGGTTCTCAAGTTGATCTTCTGCAATGAGTATTCGATACCGCGGCTGTCCCTTCTCTATACCGATAACACGACCAAGTTCAGGTGTGATGGCTTTCTCCTCTAAAAGCAGCTCTTTTACCGGTATTTCAAAAAAGAATAACGATCCTTTACCTTTCTCACTGATAACATCAATATGCCCTCCCATCAAGTCTACATACTGCCTACATATCGCAAGTCCAAGCCCGGTTCCAGTTTCAG
>JBNKZD010000078.1:0-5770 GCA_050301235.1 Chitinispirillaceae bacterium
AATAACCTGATTAGCTAAAATACTATAGTTATATAATGAATTAGGGTAAATTAAATTCCTAAAATCCGTAAACCGCTGCAAGTGTAATCTGTGAAGCCTGGGATGCTGCTGCTTCATTTGAATCCATAAAGGCGTCATAGGAAACATTATCCAGACGGACTTCGCCGATAAATCTGAAATTTTTATAGGAGTAATTGGCAGTTATAGTGCTTGCGAACACATTTTCAGATTCTGAGATTACAGTTCCTGATTCGGTTGTCGCTTCCTTGTAGGAGAAAAACTCTTCCCGCAGACCGATCGAAAATGCTTCACTTATTGAAAGCTGAGGATACAGGGCAACGCCTGTATAGCCGCCCTTTTCTTCACCTGATACTGAATAATCTGCCGCGTTCAGACCGAGATAGAATTTATCGCTGATCTGAAATCCGGTTGTGAGATCGAATATTGTTCCGGAAGGGGATCCAGTCACCATATTCAGATAAACAGACCATCCTTCGACCGGCTGAATAAAGATCTGCGCTCCGAAATCGCTTACGCCATTTTCATCGGAATAAACATTCCAGTCATTAAAAATTCCAACCATGATCGCGAAATTATCACTGATGGTAATGTCTGCTTTCAGACCGGAGTTTTGGAATGGGCCATTGGTGAAGAGGTAGGATGTGGAATAGTTGAAGTTTCCAACCGGTGAAATCACCTCGTATCCAACAAAGGTTCCCATATAGCCTGCAGTCAACGCAAAAACGTCATTGAAGGCATAGCTCACATACAGGTTCTGGATACCGACGATTGCTTTTTCTTCGTCGCCCAGGTCGAACAGTGGAATTGATTTAAAACTTCTGGGTCCGAAAGATATTTCACCGACAAAGCTGGCTTTGCCCAATGTCTGGCTGAGCGCCACATCCACCATACCGATTGAAACTGAGTTGCGATCATCGGCGAATGAGGTTCCGATATTATCCTGTCCGGAAAAGTCGTAGGTGTAATAGGTATCAACTGAACCGGAAATTGTGAGCGAGTCTTTTTTCTCCTGACTGAAAGAGATTAGAACAGAAAAAGTCAGGCATAGGGTGAGTAGTAAATGTACATTTTTCATGTAATTTTGAATTAAGGTTAATGAAGAGTTAACTGGTGGCTCACCGGAATATGTTGCAGCAGCTCCGGTGAGCCTTATTTTTATATGTTACTGATCGTAAGTGATCGTATATCCGCGGATGCCGTGTTCATGGGAATCAAGTCCTTCACGTTCATGCTGTTCAGATACACGAATTCCGATCGTATATTTTAGAATCGTAAAAATGATATAGGCTGAAATAAAAGCGGCGGCGCCACATATCAGCACGCCTTTAAGCTGAGGCCAGAATGGCATGCCGTTCCCGTCGCCATCAACACCGAAGATTCCAACCGCAAGGGTTCCCCAGATTCCACAGGTGAGGTGTACTGACACGGCACCCACGCAATCATCCAGTTTGAATTTATCCAGGGTGATAGCAGATAGCACAACCAGTACACCTGCGACTAATCCGACGAAACAGGCCCATCCCGGGCTGATTACATCGGCTCCTGCGGTAATCCCCACGAGACCAGCCAGGATTCCGTTAAGCACCATGCCAAGGTCAAGTCTTTTGAATACAACATAACCGGTGATGAACCCGCCCAGTGCGCCGGTACATGCCGCCAAACAGGTGGTTACCAGCACATAGGATACAATACCCGGATCTGCACTGAGTACCGAGCCCCCATTGAAACCGAACCAGCCGAACCAAAGGAGAAATACTCCAATTACAGCCAGTGGAACACTGGAACCGGGCTTGTCGATCACTTTACCATTCACATATTTGCCAAGACGCGGCCCGATGATCATGATTCCGGCAAGTGCGCCCCATCCGCCAACGGAATGAACCAGCGTGGAACCCGCAAAATCGTAGAAGCCATCGGCACCAAGTGCGCCTGCACCCCATTTCCAGCTTCCAATGATCGGATATACCACCCCAACGAATATAATGGTGAAGATCAGGTATGCCGAAATTTTAATGCGTTCTGCTACCGCACCTGAAACAATGGTCGCGGCGGTGGCGGCAAACATGGCCTGGAACAGAAAATCCGTCCAGTAGGTATAACCGCCGGATGCATAGTCTACGGTAAGTCCATTCTCCGGAAGGCTTAACGGAAATCCGCCAAACCCAAACCAGCCCGGCTCCTCAAAGCCAGGATACATCAGGCTGAATCCGATGAGATAATAGGTGAGAATCCCGATAACCGGTGTCAGGGTGTTTTTGAAAAGTACGTTTACGGTATTTTTAGCCTGGGTAAACCCGGCTTCCACGCCGGCAAATCCGAGGTGCATGATAAATACCAGTGCGGTGGCCAGCATCATCCAGACGTTATTCGCTGTGAACAGGGCTTGTGCTCCTTCACTGACGGTCTGACTCACCTCTGCCGTTTCCAGAACGGCGGCTGTACCTGCATCTCCCAGGATGCCGGATAATTGTACACTTAGATCGAGTGTAAATAGTTCTCTCATAATATTAAATTTCTTGTTAGTGGTCTTAGGCAGAATTTAATATGCCTGAATCAGCGGGCAAGAAAATAATGTTTTGAGAGATAAAGAAATTATAGGGGATAAAAAAACAGCCCTATTTTTGAAAAAATTACAATTTATTTCACCAATAGGGTGGTATAGGACCATTGTATAATCAATATATGTGATGATTTTTTATTTTCGGGTGTAAAAAGAACCCGCTTTGTAAAAAATTGACAATTTTTTGAGAATAATTTCAGATTGAAATAATTGCGGTGAAAAACAAAAATATGTTGAAATTGTTTAAAAAAAATACCCAAATATTACTTGGGTATATGGTATTTTGTAATGGTAGGGTAAAAATACACCCTGTTTGAGGTAAAATTGCATCTATTTTATCTCCTTGCTCTCATTTATTGCCCCCAACATTGTATCCTTTACCTCATTGATGCGAATAAGCTCCTCTTTATAATAGTCAATTTGGGCTTCCGGGTCATCTGCAAACTTATCACGGTCGAAGGAACGCATCCATTGCATCATTGATTCATCGGCGTCATTCAGCCTTACAATCACTGCTTCGAGGGCCTGAACCCTTGCTGAATCGGAAGATTCGTTGATCAGGTCCTGAATCCTGGATTTTTCCTTCATAATATCATCCATCTTTGGCATAACTTCATCATGGACCGCCATTACCTGTATATAAAGGTCTTCAGATTCGGATTTACAGCTGAAGAATAACACCAGTGGTAAAAGAATTAATACAAATCTGCTTCTCATGGGGTTTAATTTTTGAACTAAATTACTTCTTTAATGTATTAGTAAAGTAACTTAAGTTACAATTTTAAATAAGATTGACGGTTCAAATTCGTTGATACATTATTATGAATTCAAGAAAATCTCGAAATTCATTTGATGGCTCACTAGAGTCAATGCTTCGTCTTCAGCAGGAGCAGCAATTTTCCAATCCCGGGAATGAAATGCCGTCACACCTGAGTGAAGAACATTTTCAGGGTTTGCCGGGCCGACTGGTATACCTGGTGAATTGCAAGACCAGCAATATTGAATGGGTTAAGGGAGATGTGAGCAGGATTTTCAACCGTACGGCGGGGGATTACAAACAGCTGAGTGATTTTTATGAGGAGATTTCAAGAAAGGATGTTCATAAGGTAGTTGAATTTACAACTGCCGCCATGAAATGGACATTTGCCCATGTTGAGCAACTGAAACCGTTTGGCAACCGCGTGAGGGCTTCCTTCCGAATAATGCGAAAGCACAGACCGGTTTCTGTGATACGAAATAACTATATCGCCAACAAGGATCGGAATGGCGCAGTAACACATGCCCTGGGTATCATTGAGTTGAATGACTTCAGCAAGCTCATCAATATGACGGGTGATATCAACGGTCCGCTTTCCCAAACATTTGAGAATCCGGAAATCCGGAATTTTGAAAACATCCTTTCAGTCTCTGAAATCGCTGTTCTTCGCGAGGTTGCCATGGGACTCCGTAATTCGCAGATTGCGGATAAATTGCATTTGAGTGTACATACGGTTGAAACCCATCGGAAGAATATGATCCGAAAACTTGAGGCCAGAAATACACCAAACCTGATTTACCTGGCGCATCAGATGGGACTTCTTTAAGCAGCATTCCGCTGTAACTCAATTCGCCGAAGCGCTTTTTTATTAATAATCTCCCCGACCTTCTGCTTGCTTTTTTTAGATTCAAGCCAGGAAATAATATCAAAATACATAAACGCCCTGCGTTCATATGGATTGTTCTGCAGTGGCACAAGTTGATCACGCAACTCATTGAACGCCCGCATGAGTTCTTTTTCAGACAGGTGTGCATTAAGCTTTTTCAGGAAGCTGAGAATGTATTTTTGAAAGGAGTAAAGATCCTTTTTTCGCAGCAGGAAACGGTATGTCGAACGGATATAGTAATCTATTACATCTGTATTCCCCAGTTCGTAATGGCTGATCAGGCTGAGTATCCTTGCAAAGGAATGTATATCCTCCCGCAGATCAATATTCTCCAGTGTGAAAATGCGGTTGAGCCAGCGGATACAGGAGCTGTATTTCTGATCGCCAAAATAAAGGCATGCCACCTTATAAAATAGTATAATGCGAGAATGGTTATCCAGTTGCCTGATAAATGGCTCCAGCAGCGGTTCGATCTTTTCAATGAGTGATACACCATGTCTGAAATCTCCCAGCATGAAGATCCTGTTAAATTCATGAACATAGGTGTATTTGTACAAACGCATCCTGATATTTTCATTCATCGTGTGCCGGGGGTAATGACGTATATCCCTCAGTCGCCTGCTGGTTTCAACAAACTCGTCATAATTGTACATCTTGTGGTGAGCGATCATGAGGGTGTTGATGGCGCTCAGGTAATCATTGGTCCTGGAATAACGCATCTCCCTGTGCTGGTCAAACAAGGCAAGCCATTTGCGCGCATATTTCAAACCACTGTCGAAATCCTGTATGAATGAATAGTAGCCTGATAACAACTGATACAGGCTTAGTTTTTCTGTGAGGGAAAGATCCTCCTCCTGGAAAGTTGGAAGCTCATTTTCAAAAAGCCGCTGAATGTGATGGTAGTCACTTTGGTTCCGGATAAAGCCGATACGGTAATAGATCGCATTGAGCCTGGCTGCCAGGTTAGTGAACTTATTTACATTATTGATCCGTTCATTTACCTGCTGAACTTCCTTTACAATACGATTTACACGTTGTTCATTTCCGGCTGTAACCGTTTGCGTAAGTATATTCTTTTCCCATTTGAGAATTTCCAGCTGTAGCTCCAGGTTATCAATTCTGCCAACCTTTTTACGGGCTTTCTTTAAAATTTGAACACACTGATCAAATAATCCGCGATCATACAGGATATGAACATGATCAATCATTTCCCGGATCTGAATTTCTATGGAATGGGATTGACTGTACTGTCGCATACTCTGCAGCACACGCTGATAAAGATGCGCTTTCATGTTGGAAATCTGTGATGAGGAAATTTCCGGAATAGATGCCAGCAGTGCATCCTCATCATATTCTTCCTGCTCGCAGAGGCCATTGAATAACTGAATGAATTTCTTTTCTGAAGATCCGCTTCTGGATGCCCACACATTGAAATATCTCCGTTCTGCCGGCTTCATGGTTTGGATCAATGTATACAGGGCTGTTGATTTAGATCTTGACATCGTAATTAAAATTATCTAACAATACTTAAAAACACATTATAAGT
>JBNKZD010000079.1:0-18409 GCA_050301235.1 Chitinispirillaceae bacterium
TACTGGAGGAGTCAAGGTTGGGATGACAGTGAAACAAAGCGATGGGGGGATCTGAGGGACATGCGAAATGAAGAAAATTAAAAAATATCGAATAAAGAAGTATAAAAAAAATCATGTGGGAAAAATTGCGACATAACATAATCCTGTAAGCCAAATCCCTCTTAAGCATCCATAATGAAAATGACGATGGGACTGCCGGATGACCTGATTAGGAAAATTGGATTACACCGAAGTCAAAAAAATCATTTAGAGAACTATTGCGCTAAACGACTAAAAAATATAATCCATAAAAGAGAGCGTTATTAGATGAACAGGCCTGTTTTTTGCCATAAAATCAATCTGAACAGCTTGTTACTTTCCGTTTTTCTGCAAATAATCGTAAGGACCAATACTGATACAACGAACCGCAAAGTGTCAGATCCAAAAGCTGTTTTCAGTTGAAATTTGGAAAAGATCTCGCGTTTCAAAAAGAGCTTCATCGGCGTGCTGAAGAATATTTTCATTCAAAAGGCATTTCATCACGCAATTCTCCCCTGATGTATCTGAAAAGCGTTATCATACTGTTACATTTATTTTTTCCTATGTACTACTGGTGTTTTATGCCCATCCCCGTTCCGTCCCAGTGGGAACAACACGGTCTGGCGGCTACAATTATGGTTTCGATGGCAATAAAACAACAATAGAAATGTGTATCGGTATTTGCGGACCCGGGCAGCTATTACCTGTTACCGAGGTGCAAAAACCAGCGATACAGACAATGAACCGGATCATCATTGATTTAAAGCAGCTTCTGCTTCAGATAACGTTTTAACATTAACCATTGAAATGCCTCCAACAACATTTTTCTGCCAACTTGTAGTGCTGAGTGATGCAACTGCACTCGCTGGAATTACGGTTATAATCGCTTTTAAGCCATAGTTACTCAATACAGGGACCCATGTTCCAAACCACGTTAGCACATCCTGCGACAATGCATTTTTAACTCTAGACGTTTCAGCGATATAATTGTAACATCTTTGCATTTTGGCAGCATCCAATGCTTTTTTATGAGCCTCTTTTATATCTTCCAGAGAAATGCAGAAATTTGTCCAATCGAACATTATATAATTCTTTTCGGAATTATGTGTTACAGTAAGATAACCAGGTTTTTCAAATATGACACTCATTTGATATTCTCCCGTAATTTTATGACAGATCAGTATTTTTTTCGACAAATTAAGCAACGGCATTATTACCACGTGTCATGTGAAGGGTAGCATTGTTTATCCTCCAGAGTAATTTTGAGACATTTTGTGGATATTTCATTATATTGTGGCTTTTTATTAATAGCAACATTTTTTTATTACTACTCAGGTCTTTCCCCATCAATACTTTCAAAACCGCTCGTTTGAGTAAGATACAGTTATTTAACTTTTGATAGTAGATTCATCACATGTGACCACTACCGAAACAAGCGAACCCAATCAGGTGAAGAAGATTACATACCGGTGCAGAGGATATCCGAGGAATTATGATGTTTTTCTTTGTGAGAATAAAATAATATCTTAATTTTATCCCGAACAACCATCCTATACCTGAATTCTCTCCAGCAGTAGCAGTTGGATTTCAGCATTTGTCAGTTGTACCGGATTGTTCTTATTAACATTCTCAGTTAGAAACCTGTCCACATCATGCTCAGTAATTCCATAAATTCCCAGATGTGGCATTGCGAGGTGTTTTGAGATATTTTTTAAATAATCAATAAGACCATTAATCGCAGTAGTATCATCCCGATATACTGAACCGGAAAGCAATGATGAAGCACGGGCATACTTTTTAATTGCGGGAGATCCAGAAGGCATTGTCTTTAATTTTTCGACATTTGATCGTACCGATCCGACCAGAAGCGTTCCGCAGACTACTCCGTGCGGAACCGGAAACAATGCTCCGATCAGCGCAGCGAGGCCGTGAACGACACCCAGCCCTGCATTTGCAAGAGCGATTCCCGAGCACAACGATGCATACGCCATCCCTTTGCGTGCAGCAATATCGGTATCGCCATGTTCCACTGCATTGACGAGGTATTTCCCAACAAGCGGCAGAGCACTTTCACATAATGCATCGGTCATAATACTCGCCTTTGTCGAAACATACGATTCAAGTAGTTGTGTAAGTGCATCCATTCCACACGCAGCAGTTATTGCGCGAGGACACGATAATGTCAGTTCAGGATCGACAAGCGCAATATCAGGGATATAGTTTTCATGACGGAGGGACCTTTTGAAACCGTTATTTCCAACTGTACTTAATACGGCATTTGCAGTTGCTTCACTTCCCGTTCCGGATGTTGTAGGGATTGCAATCAAAGGTACTTTTCGACCATCAGGTTTTCGCCTTCCGACAATTTCCAGAAACTGTCTCACCGGTTCCTGACATATCAACATTGCAGAAATCGCTTTTCCTGCATCGATAACACTTCCACCTCCAATTGCAACCACACAGTCAGGTTTTTTTGTGGAAAATTGTTCTACCGCATTATCAATTGATTGTGGTGAAGGTTCCCCATCAATTACACACTCGACAAATGAGACCACCGACGTACTTAAAGAATCCTGTATAGTTTTCCATGCAGGACTTTTAACAAGTGACCCCCTACCTCGAACAATCAGAATGTTGTTACCGAACTCAGAAGTAAGCGAACCAATCTTCTTTATCTCACCGGCACCAAAAATGATTTTCGGCGACCGCTGGAAGATAAACGGCATATTAAATTCCATATTATTTAATACCTTATGGGCGGATTGATTTGTATGGAATGCCACGGCGTGGGGTTTCCATCATTGGTGCAACAGCATCTCTCCACGCTTCATAATGGGCAGTTTTTTTATGCGCCGCTGCATCTTCAGTAGTCTCGTATGCTTCATACAGCAGAAAATCTGCAGGATCATCTGAACTCTGCAGCACGTCAAATCGTTTATTGCCCGGCTCCTTAATTGAGTTTTGATGATTTTTGATAGTTTCTTCAATAAAGCTCGATATGTACTCTGGTTTTACCTTAACAAGAACTGTAGTTACGACCATTTCATGACCTCCGTAAAAGATAAAATATACATACGCTTTTCTGAAAATGAAATGACCATTTTTTACATTCAGTTTCATTGGTTAGCGATAACTATTCTTTCGGTTAGCTTTTCTGTTCCAACATCTACTTGAATGATATAGCATCCATGCATTATCCTGTCTGAAGGTATAATTTCGTTGATAAGATTGTTTCCATCAAATGAAACAGTCTTTGAATAAACAACCTTTCCGGCGACATTCTACCTTACAATTATTTGACGAAATTGCATTTGCTGAAACGTCTATGACTTATTCACCATCATTATCGATTAAATTTTTATATATTGTATAGGGTTCCCCTCCATCATAACACAAAAGGATTGATAATTTTGATACACCGTCAAAATGCCAACGTACGGTCAACGAATCACCACATTTCAAAAAAAAAGTAAAAATCTGGTTTTCTTTTTCTTATAGATTAGATATTTTTGTGGTTAAAAAAGGTGTGTGCCAATAATGACTTTATTATTAAATTCATCAATTGAACAAATACTCAAAGATAATCTTCGTGGACACCTCGCCCGTGTGGGTGGAAAAGTCGAACAGGTTTTTAATTACAAAAATTGTACGGTTGAAGACATTAACATTGAAAACCGGGTTTCAAACAAACGCAGCAAGTCTCTTATTGGCAGATTACGCTACGGATACGATCTTCTGGAGCAGGAAGTCCGGTTCTGGAGGAAGGGTTATCATGCAGTTCGTGACAGAAAAACTTATTTTTTTGATGTGCATCAGACAATTTCACAAAAAAAACTGCCCGGCCGCTTTGATGGTATTCTTTCCTCCAATGTAATTGAGCATTCACATAACCCGATATTGTTTCTTCTTAACATGCATTTTTTAGTTAAGCAGGACGGGTATCATTTCCATGCCATACCGTATTACAAATTTACTTTCGATCAACATAGAAAACCGACCTCCCTTGAGCATATAATTGAAGATTTTACTTCTATGACCACTCCTGATGATTGTCGGATTCATGCAGAAGAGCATCACCAGTCAGCACTGAAATGGGACAGTGTACGCGGCGCTAAAAAGCCCTCGTATCCGGGAATTCACTGCCACGTTTTTGATGAACACAATACAAAAGCACTTTTTGAAATGATTTTTCAGGATGTTACTGTTGATATTATAAAATCTGAAGTGTTTGGTGATGTACTTGTAACATGCCGAAACAGCCTTAACCCGAAATTTAAAGCAAAGTTTGAGAAAATTATGGGAAAATACGGCTTTTCAGAAGGTCAATAAACAGTATGAAAAAAGTCAGCGTGTTTGTAGATGTACAGAACATTTATTATACGACAAAACAAGCTTATAATGCCCATTTTGATTATAACAGATTCTGGAGTACTGTTACATCAGGTAGAGAAGTGGTTAAAGCATTTGCCTATGCTGTTGATAAAAATGACCCGAAACAAAAGCAATTTCAGAACATTTTGCGGGGGATTGGTTTTGAGGTTAAATTAAAACCATTTCTGCAACGCCTGGATGGATCTGCGAAAGCTGACTGGGATGTTGGTATAACTCTGGATATGCTTGAATATGCGCCAAAAAGTGACATCGTTGTTTTAGCTTCAGGAGATGGTGATTTTGATATTCTTCTTACCACTCTCAGAACCAAATTTGGTACCGTTTCTGAAGTATACGGAGTCCCGGAGCTCACGTCAATAACATTGATCAATGCAGCATCCTTCTTTGTACCGGTCAGAGATGAGTTGTTGTTGAAGAAGTAAATATTCTCAGCGATTCGCATATCGCCTCACCCCCTGGCCCCCTCTCCATTAGTGAATGGAGAGGGGGAAGAAGAATAGATCGCAGTTTCTTGCTCCCTTTCTCCACAAGGTGGAGAGAGGGCTGGGGAGAGAGGCGATTGCGAATTCTGCGGTGCTTGATCGTTTATCAAAATAAAAGCTGCAAACGCTAACCAAATGCAAACCCGATATTCTATTCCCGATAAGCTCTCATATCAAAAAGAGAATCAACGGTAACAGTCCGAAGCCCTTTCTCCTGCATACGAATGAATAATTTCTCAAGATGTTCCAGATATTCTCCTGAGGTATTATTTACAGGCAGCGTATCGTGAAGTAAAATCACCGAACCAGGCCGCGCCAGCTCCGGAAGATGGGTAAATGTTTTTGGAAACCTGTTGCCGCCATCACGGACACTTCCGCTCCAGCCGATGCACTCCATGTCAAGATCCCGCAAGGCACCTCTGAGATGCGGATTGGTCAATCCAACCGGTGGCCGGTAAAAACGGGGCTTTTTGCCGATTATCTCCCCTATTATATTCTGTGCCTCACCAATTTCGCGCAACATACCTTTGTACATACGAAAATTGGAGGTTACCTTGTGATCTAGATCATGACAGGCAATACAGTGCCCGCGCTTGAGACACTCCCTTACAATTTCGGGATTCGCCTGTGCTTTTTTTGCAACAACGAAAAATGTCGATTTGAAATTGTACTTGTCCAGAAGATCAAGAATTTTCGGGGTAAATGATAGATCAGGTCCATCATCAAAGGTCAGTGCGCACTCCTGCAGCTTCTTCTTATTGTGACAGTGTGCATGGCAGAAAAAACAGTTCTGAATTTCGATTATACCATAAATAAATGCCGGGATATGAAAAAAGGCGAGAATAAGAAACAGCAGTTTAAACCAGGGCAGAAAAATAAGAAGGAGTATCGAAAGAATAAATGAGATAAGCCATCTGGTATCTTTTTTCATCAGTTCTTCCAATCTTGGTTCACATTCCGCCCTCGCCTCACCCCACTTCGACTACGCTCAGTGCAACGCCTGGCCCCCTCTCCATTAGTGAAAGGAGAGGGGGAAGAAGAGCAAATTTTGCAGCTACCCCCTTTCTCCACGAGTGGAGAGAGGGCTGGAGAGAGAGGCGATTTGCGAAATTAGTATACTATAGCGTCTTGATGGTAAAATTCCACTAACCAGTTCTTCCTTTTGAATCAGAACAGATATTCCACCACCGCAGTCCCTTTGCTTACCGGAGAATACGATCCGACAACAAGGTGTTTTGAGCTTTTTGAACTGTAGCAGTTGTGCAGCTGCATTGCCGGCTGAATAAATGATGATGTACTTGCAGCAAACTGCATTTCACACTGCGTGAAATCTTCAATTGCACCTTCGGCAAAAGATCTGCACAGCTCCTGCGGAGCTCCATCAGCTGTCAATACCGGCCCGAAGCCACGGATCATCGGTGATGACGAGTCGAGCCTTTTGTCGATAACAAGCGCGACTGCTGCATCTTTCCACCCTTTGTTGATATATGGTTTGCATTCAGGAGAGATGTGATCGCCGATAGTATCGAAAAACGTGATATTTTCATCAATAAGCAAAAGCAATGCAGGAAATTCATGATCTTCAAGCAATGATGCTATCCCCAGAGCTGAAGCCATCGAGTTATGCCCATCACAAACGGTAAGGTTTGGTCCTTCAATTTTAAAATCGAGCGCAAGTTTACCGGCCATGCTGTTATGTACCGATGCGATAAAATTGCGGGGTGATCCAAACCCTTCACCATAGATGCCATCGAGGAAATTCTTTGTTTCATCAAGAGCGCCAAGTGCGGTTCCCGAAATGATCGATTTGCACTGCAATGTCGAGCTACTCAACGCCCGCTGCGTTGCGATATATGCCAGCTGCCAGATCCGGGGATCTTTACGTTTCATTGCAGCAGGAATTGTCGAGTTCCAGGAGGGATCTTCACTGGGGATAACTATCCCGGATGAACGTATTGAAAACCATATACTCATTATCAATTCCCCCATCCGGAAAAAATTACCGCTGCGTTATTACCACCAAACCCGAATGAATTTTTAAGGACATTGGTGATTTTTCCAGCGACTGCGCTGTCGGGAGCAGCACCAATCTGCTCATCAATAGTGGTAAATCCGGCAGTCTTTGGTGCACGCTGTGTCTCGATCGCCTTTACCGCACAGACAGCTTCTAAAAGCCCCGATGCTGCAAGGGTATGACCGGTTGTTCTCTTTACCGAGAAAAATGGTGGCAAAGGATCGAAAAGTGTATTCATCGCCGCAATCTCAGCTTTATCATTATCGGGAGTCCCGGTTCCGTGAGCTGCTATCAGATTAATGCTGTCAGTAGATAATCCGGACTCTTTAAGAGCTGCTGTAACGGCTCTTCGGGCACCATCACCCTGTGGATGTGGTGCGGTCATATGGAAACAGTCAGCTGATGCTCCCCACCCTGCAACCGATGCAAATGGTTTACGTACACATCTTTCAGCCAGACCCTCAGGAATAAGCAGCATAGCAGCAGCTCCCTCACCAAGACTGATCCCGGCACGCTCCTTATCGAACGGCCGACACCCCATTGGGTCAAGCAGCGTGAGGCTGGCAAAACCGCGAATTGTCAAAAGTGACAGCGGATCGGCACCAACCACTAAACATGCATCATAAACACCCTGTTCAATAAATCTTTTCCCGACGCCAAGGACATGCAGTCCGGTCGAACAGGCTGTCGAAAGCGTATGAAAACCGACTCCTTTACAATATTCACATATCTTTGCAGAAAGTACTGATGGTTCATGAACTGCAAGCTGCGGAACAAGTGCCGGCAGCTCCTCGGGGTTTGTCCGAATCTGTTTGTACACCCGTTCAGTAGTACAGATTCCACCGACGGTTGTCGCAGTAACCACCCCTATGCGCAACCCCTCACGGCTTTCAAGACAACTCATTGCTTCATCAACAGCAATCAACGCAAGTGCAAGCGTCCGGTAATACCGCTCAAAGTACTCATGAGCAAACGTGATCTCAGCACACAGCGGTGTAACCTTCAGAAGAGAATCTATTGATGTCAACGGTTTAAGTCCATCTTTACCCGCAGCAACAGCTTCGAACAAAGGGGCAACGCCACATCCGGATGCAGAAACAGCACCCATTCCGGCAATCAGTACTGGTTCTTTAAGCATGTGTATCCAATCAGATCAGTTACGATTTTTTACGATATATTCTGCAAGAGCACGCACAGATGCAAAAACGCTCCGTCCGGTATTGACATCAGGAACAGTTACTCCGTACTCCTTTTCCAGAAGTACCAGCAGTTCGAGCGTATCGATTGAATCAAGCCCAAGCCCTTCACCAATAAGCGGTGCATCGACATCGATCTCTTCAGGTTTAATGTCAGACAATTTTAGTGCTGCAATAAGCTTTACACGTAATTCGTTGAGCAGTTCATCCATTTTCCTGTTCAATCCCTTCTGTCAGTGAAATCTGACCATTCCAGCCGGATTCTATTCCTCTGATCCGGCATTGGTTTCTATTGAGCAATGATTTCCCTATCATGGAGAAAATCTCTTTTTCATCATTAAATTGCAACATTTCCATCATGGTAGCATCAAAATCACTCAGACTGATTCTTACCACATCAGGATTTCGCTGCTCATCACCAAGAAAAAAAGCAGCAGCACTACACTGTGATACATTATCTGTTTCCCAGACACCAATAACAAGAGCATTGTTGCATTTTCTGTTTTGAATCATCATCCCGGCAGATTCCAGTGCATACAGGGCCGGTGTTGTAACCCCGGTAAAAACTCTATCGGGACCTTTGATACCAAAATAGATTGCAATATCGGTAATCGATGATGATGGCAGTGTTGCTGAAAAGAGCGCCGGACTCGGTGTACCACTTCGAACTGAATCCATGTACGCAAGATCAGTGCTGAGCGACCCATAGGGAATACCGATAGTTATCCCTGTCGCAAGCCCATCAAACTGTGCCGGAAGCGCTAAAGCAGCTGCTGCAAACGCCAGACGATCCGGAAGATTCAACTTCCCGAAACCCAGGTACATTTTAGAAAGAACCTGCGACCTTTTTATATCACCCGGCCCATTCTGATCGCTCTCCCATTGAAAACTGCCCTTAAGAGAGTGGTACCCTGAACCATCCAGTAACCCAAATCCTGTGATAGCCAAATTCCGGATGTTCATACTATATCCTTAATAATAACAGCACTGTTTAAGCCACCAAACCCTGCCGACAGGCACAGTATCGAATCACCGTTAATTTGTTGTCGGCTTGAAGATACCGGGATTGGTTCTTCAACACCCAGGCTACTGAAACCTGCAGTCGGCGGAGCAATCCTTTTTTTCAGCAGGTGCACAGAAATCAACAATTCCATCAGAGATCCACCGCCACTGGTATGACCAAGCGCGCCCTTGAGCGAAAAACAGGGTGGTATATCATCACAAAAAAAACTTTTAATCGCTTTCGCTTCCATAGCATCATTGAAGGGAGTTGCTGTTCCATGACATTTTACCGCTCCAATTTTTAACTGCTGACATCCGGCATCATTCACTGCAGCAACTACGGCACGGAATAACCCATCACCCGTTCTTGATGGACCCGTCCGGTGGTTGGCATCATTGGAACTTCCAGCCCCGACTACTTCAGCATCACACCTGCGCTTTGGATCAGCATGTAATATCGCGATTGCAACACCTTCGCCAAGAGTCAAACCATTCCGTGCACTGTCAAACGGTCGGGCGCGCTGTGAGCTCAGTGCGCCAAGAGCATTAAACCCGGTTGCCACAAATTCTGATATGCTGTCAAATCCAAAAAGTATCGCTGATGAAAACATCCCCCGTTCAAGGTACTCTTTCGCGACCTCGACCCCAGCGGCACCTGATGCACATGCATTGGAAATCGAAATGGTTCGTGCCGGTTTGATACCGAGAACTTTTGTAATTTGTTGCGCCTGCAACTCAAGCAGCGGTGATGGGTAATCGTGACCACTCGGCCCAATATCAATAGTTCGGATATCACCTTTTGCAGCGCAATAGATAAAAACAGTTGAAGCCAGATCGATCGGTTCGGTTTTGATTGAGTCCCACAAATTGAGGACAGCATACTCCAGAGATCTGAAATTCAGATCCGGAAATGGTGCAGAAGAAACTGGCAAACCAAATAAAGGACCTTCAACAATCCCACTTTTCCCATCAATCAGAGAATTGAGTGTTTCCTCTGTGGTGCCCAGTGAAGAATACAGGGCATGTTGTCCAAGAAATACTTTTTGCTTCAACCTGAAAACATCACTTTTTAAAGTATTAAAGCAGTTAAAATACTATTTGAATTGAAATTATGCGAATCAGAAAACAGAATTTCTTTCCTGCTTTTCCTGATAATGTGGTATTGGTCACTTTTTTCTACTAATTACTAATCACCTATCATCTCTTTTTTTTCGTGTCCTTTGTGGGTTTTGTGCTGTTTTCTTCTTTCCCTCTTTCCCTTCGTCTCTTTGTCCCTATGACCCTTTGTCCCATTGTCTCTTCATCATTACTCAGTCACTCAATCACTGACCCCTTAGTAACTTTTTTTATATGGACGCCAAAGGCGATTTGGTGGGGCCCAGACCGTTAGTTGTGACGACCAACTTTTGTGTGCCCTCACCTAGTGGCCTTTGGCGTCGTCGGAAGGGAGAGATCGCGGTCCTCTCAATGTTTCTCCTCGCCTCACCCCCCTGCCCCCTCTCCATTGGTGAATGGAGAGGGGGAATGCAAAAAATCGCACAAAAACAGCATAGTCTCATCAAAAAAGGCTCCCATGATAGGGGAGCTGTCACGATAGCATCGTGACTGAGGGGTTAATACTGCGAAGGCGAAATATTGCGGATACTCCCTTTCTCCACAACGGGGAGAGAGGGATGAGGTGAGAGGCGAGGGGGAAATTTGAGATATCGCGATACTCTCAATCCTTCTCCTCGCCTCACCCCCTGCCCCCCTCTCCATTGGTGAATGGAGAGGGGGAATGCAAAAAATCGCACAAAAACAGCATAGTCTCATCAAAAAAGGCTCCCATGATAGGGGAGCTGTCACGATAGCATCGTGACTGAGGGGTTGATACTGCGAAGGCGAAATATTGCGGATGCCCCCTTTCTCCACATCGTGGAGAGAGGGATGGGGTGAGAGGCGAGAGGGGGAGAATGTAAGATATGCGAAGGGGGAAAGATGTGAAAAACGAATTGTTCTGCTTCCATCTACCCTATGCCAAATCGTATCTTTATTTACTATTTACATTATTATCAGGTGCCACTTACGGAAGGATGCTTCATGGCCAGGAAAAGTGCTGTTATCGAAGAAGAAAACAAAGGTAGAAACGCTGCGCTGGAGCAGGCTGTCAGCCAGATTGAGAAAGCTCATGGAAAAGGATCTATCATGAAGCTTGGTACATCAAGCCTTGAGATAGATGTTCCGGTTATATCATCCGGATCACTTTCACTGGACATTGCTCTTGGTGTGGGTGGGTTTCCCAAAGGAAGAATCGTTGAGATTTATGGTCCTGAATCATCCGGAAAAACCACCCTGGCACTCCATGCAATAGCCAACGCACAGAAAAAAGGCGGTATCGCCGTTCTGATCGATGCTGAATATGCCTTTGATGCTGCTTATGCTAAAAGTCTTGGTGTTGATATTGATAACCTCCTGGTATCGCAGCCCGATACCGGTGAACAGGCTCTCGAGATTGCAGATACACTTGTACGCAGCGGTGCTATCGATATCATTGTTGTTGACAGCGTCGCGGCTCTTGTTCCTGCAGCTGAAATAGAAGGCGATATGGGTGACAGCCATATGGGTCTTCAGGCGCGACTCATGTCCCAAGCATTAAGAAAACTTACCGGTATTATTTCACGTTCAAAAACCTGTCTGATTTTTATCAACCAGCTGCGAATGAAAATCGGTGTAATGTTTGGCAACCCCGAAACAACGACCGGTGGAAATGCACTTAAATTCTACTCATCGGTCAGAATCGACATCCGCCGTACGGCAGCACTCAAAGATGGCGATGAAGTCATCGGTAACCGTACCCGGGCAAAAGTTGTCAAAAATAAGGTAGCACCACCATTCCGTGAAGCTGAATTTGACATTCTTTACGGTCGCGGTATCTCATTTGAAGGGGATGTGCTGGATCTTGCTGCATCGATGGAAATTGTCGATAAAAGCGGTTCCTGGTTCTCCTATCAGGGTGAACGTATCGGTCAGGGGCGCGAAAGAGCACGTGATTTCCTCCTGGAGAACCGTGACATTCTCGAGACTATCGAAAAGAAAGTCCGCGAGAAAGGCGCATTACGCCGTGCGGCAGCAGCAGATACCGGAGCCGCAGAAGAAGCTCCGAAAGAGATTGAAGCGTAAAATACTATACAGTGGATGGTTGAAATGATTAACATTTGTGATAATTGCAAAATTCGCATATTCCACGCCCCTATCCCATCCTTCCCCCGTTAACGGGGGACCACGAAGTAGCAGCGAAGCTAACGTGCCGAAGGCGGATGGGGGAACGCGAAATATGCGACAAATGCATTTAAGTCAAAATTTTCATTATCGACCCGTCTACTGTCCGCAACTATTCACATTAACCGTTTTTTAAGAAGAAAAAAATTACCGTACTATGAAATCGTCAAGAGAGATCCGTAAAGAGTTTATCGATTTTTTTAAAAGTCATGATCACCAGTTTATTCCTACCGCTCCGGTAGTGCCGCAGGATGATCCCACACTGCTATTTACCAATGCAGGAATGAACCAGTTCAAGTCAATTTTTCTTGGCGATAATCCCCGCGGACTTCGTCGTGCCGCAAATTCGCAGAAATGCATGCGCGTTTCCGGAAAACATAACGACCTCGAGGAGGTCGGACGGGATCACTACCACCATACCTTCTTTGAGATGCTCGGCAACTGGTCATTTGGTGACTATTACAAAAAGGAAGCGATCCGCTGGGCATGGGATCTGCTCACACGTGTCTGGGGAATCCCTAAAGACCGGCTCTTTGTGACAGTACACCACTCAGATGAGGAAGCGATAGAGTACTGGAAAACCGAAACGGACATCCCACACAACCGGATCATGAAATTCGGGGACAAAAGCAATTTCTGGGAGATGGGTGAAACCGGTCCATGCGGCCCATGCTCCGAAATCCATTACGATATTGGTGATGCTGCAACCCGTGAAGCAACCTATGCTGACCCTATTGAAGGTGTCAATGGTCCCAATGCACGTTATCGTGAATTGTGGAATCTTGTTTTCATGCAGTATAACCGCGAGAAAAACGGAACGCTCACTCCCCTGCCCGCTAAACACGTTGACACCGGTATGGGGTTTGAACGCATCGTCGGTGTTATTCAGGGTGTGGAATCCAATTATGATACCGATATTTTTCAGGCGATAATAAAAACGACAGTATCGATGAGCGGAAAAGCCTATAACCCCGGGCTAGAAGGAACCCCCCACCGGGTTATCGCCGATCATATCCGTTCGCTGGTGTTTGCAATCACCGATGGCGCATTCCCCTCCAACGAAGGACGCGGCTATGTATTACGCCGCCTGCTGCGACGCGCGTACCGCTTCGGTCGCGAGCTGGGGTTCAAAGAGCCATTCCTTTACAAGCTCGTTGCAGTTGTCATACAGGAGATGGGTGATGCATTCCCGGAAATAACACAGCGCCAGGCGTTTGTCGAAGAGGTTATCCGCTCTGAAGAGGAACGGTTTGGCGCAACACTGGAACAGGGTATCGACAAATTCAATCACATGGTCAAAAACTGTCTTAATAAAAAAGAAACAACGCTCAGTGGTCAGGATGTCTTTACACTCTACGACACCTACGGTTTCCCCATGGACCTCACCCGTCTGATGGCGGAGGAGAAACAGCTCACTATCGATGAAGCCGGTTATCAGAAACTGATGGACCAGCAGAAAGTGCGTGCACGTGAAGCGCGCAAGACTGATGATGGTCTCACTCCTGAAGGCTGGACTGAACTCAAGGCCACTTCAGGTACAGAGTTTCTCGGCTACGATAACGATAATGCTGAAATCAATGTTTGCAGATACAAAATGGCGGTTACCGATGAAGGCAACGCGGTATATTTCTGTCTGCTGGACAAAACACCATTCTATGCGGAAACCGGTGGTCAGATCGGCGATACCGGAACACTTACCACTGCAGATGGAACCGTTATCACTGTTCAGGACACAATCAAATGGAACGATCTGGTTATTCATCGCTGCACAAGTGCAATTCCTCTGACAAAAGAGCTTCTGTCAAAGCCACTCAAAGCACAGATCAACTCATTACTGCGCGAATCAATCCGTCGTAACCACACTGCAACACATCTTCTTCAGGCAGCACTCCGTTCGGTTCTGGGTGATCATGTTCAGCAGTCTGGTTCCAAAGTTGAGCCATCAGGCTTGCGTTTTGATTTTACTCATTTCAAAGCATTAACCAATGATGAAATCATCGCGGTAGAAACACTTGTAAACAAATGGATTCTTGCCGATATGCCTGTAACAACAGATATAAAAGATGTTGCCACTGCAAAAGCTGAAGGTGCAACCGCATTGTTTGGCGAAAAATATGGTGATAAGGTTCGTGTTGTCTCGGTCGGTCCTGTAAGTAAGGAACTCTGCGGAGGAACACACGTAAAGAGCAGCGGTGAAATCGGCCTGATGCACATTACGGTAGAAACCAGTATCAGTGCAGGCGTCCGCCGTATTGAAGCGGTGACCGGCACCGGTACTCATCAGTACCTGCTCAAAAAGGAATCAATTCTCGGCCAGCTCAGCGGAATTCTTAAAACCGGTGAAGACAAACTGGTCGATCGGGTTACGGCACTTCTTGACACAATCAAGCAGCAGGAACTTCAGATCAAGGAACTCTCTGCTGCAAAATCAGCCGGGCTTGTCAATAGCCTCTTCGATGAAGCAACAAAGAGCGGTGGTAAATTCTCATGGGTAGTCAAAAACCTTGGTACAGCAGATAAAGATTCTTTCACCAGTATCGCCAACACTATTTCAGATGAGATAAAAAACCGCAATCTTGGCTCTATGGCAGTATGTATCGGCGCAGTTGTCGAAGACAAGGTCCTGTTTGCTGCCGGTGCGGGAAATGATGCGATTAAAGCGCACGGCGTTCACTGTGGTGACATGGTGAAACTTGCTGCACAGAAAGCCGGTGGTGGTGGCGGCGGCAGCCCATTCCGCGCACAGGCTGGTGGAAAAGACAGTACAAAACTTGATGAAGCACTTGCTGCAGTAAAAACACTTCTGCAATCGAAAGCCGGATAATTCTTCATGAACACAAAAATTATCGATACCGTTTACAGTAAAGTCAATTCCGGAGAAAAATGCTACTGGGTGCTTCTGGACCCTGATGACTACACACTTGATGAAGCCCGGGAGGTTGCTGAAGAGTCGGAGCTCTGCGGAGCAGATGCTCTTCTTATCGGCGGCAGCCTTCTCTACAGTAATCACTTTGATGCATTTGTCGCAACCATAAAAAAAGCAGTGTCGATTCCGGTCCTTCTGTTCCCCGGCGATTCGACACAACTCTCGCGCCATGCAGACGCACTTCTCTACCTGTCACTTATCTCAGGAAGAAACCCTACAAATCTTATCGGTGAACATGTCAAGGCTGCTCCAATTATCAGAGAAACCGGTATCGAACCGATTGCAACCGCCTATATGCTTGTCGAATCAGGAGCAGTAAGTTCCGTCGAATTCATGAGCAATACCCGTCCCCTGCCCCGTAATAAGCCCGGAATCGCAGCAGCCCACGCGCTTGCGGCTCAATACATGGGAATGAAACTCGTCTATCTCGAAGCCGGAAGCGGTGCGACACTTTCAGTCCCCCCGGAGCTGATTGCCAAGGTTAAGAAATGGGTTGACATTCCTGTAATCGTTGGTGGTGGTATCCGTGATGCAGCTACTGCCCAGGAAAAGCTGAAAGCCGGTGCTGACATTATCGTCACCGGAACGATTGTCACCAGAGAGAATGGGATTGCTATTATGAAAGAGATTGCGAATGCAATTAAGGACAATAAAAAGTAATCTGGGCGTTCCCCTATCGGGTCGTTCCTCCTCTGGACTACACTTCACAGGTCACTGAGCGGAGTCGAAGTGCGGTATTTTTATCCCTGCGGTGGAGGAACCACCTGGGTCTAAAAACACAAATGCCCTGCATTACCATTACGGGCATTTCCCGCCGTCCGAACTAACGCAGTTTAGCATGTTTCTGCAATCTCTAAAGAGTAACAATTATCAAATATTGAAGCTTTTCACGGTGTAATTGCAATCATTGCGCATTTCGGCTCCGCTCAAAGGCCGGTCGTTGAGCGGAGTCGAAACGATCGGGCTGTAGCGAGGGGGAAACTTCCCCCATTGACATACATTAATCCTTTTATTGAACTATCCGGAACATTAACATATTATATAACCCCAAGCGCCTTCAAAATCGCCATCGTTATCTCCATCCTCGCCGCTCCAAACGTATCAGATGGATCCTTCTGCTCGATATTTGTTGCAAAGAAGTAGACATTTCCTTTTGTTTCCACATAGCCAATCAGCCACCCAACTTTATGGGAAGCACGCACGGCAAGGCCGGTTTTTCCACATAACCGGTAGCTATCTGTTTTCTCAAGCTCAATTATCTCTTTGACAATATCTATGTTTCTTTTTTGAATAGGTAATGCGTAGCTGTAAAATTTTCTCAAAAAGTTTATCTGCTCCATCTGAGAGATTTTCATCCCCTCTTCCAGCCAGAATACATCAACCCCTTTTGAGATATCTTTATTGCCATAGTCAAATAGATTGACATACTTCTGCATTCTCTCCTTGCCGACTTTCCGGGCATTCTCCTGGAAAAACCAGACAACAGAATACTTTATCGCCGACCGAAGCGTCTGATCCTCATTCCAGCCGGGCCAGTCGTATCTGGTCCCATCCCATTTTATCACCGGTGTATTCTGATCCGTTACCACACCGGTTTCAAGGAATATGAGTGCATTGGGAATTTTGAAGGTTGATGCCGGTGTAAACCCTTTAAGCGTACGCTCATAATTAACCGCTGTAAATGTCTGGTTCAGGGAATCAAAGAGCAAAAAGGAGCCTACGACACCGTGTTTTTTGAAAATATCGTTATATTCCGGTTTTTCTATTACTCTTTCTGATTTAGAAATTGTCATACCTGATGATTGTTTTTGCTTTGGATCTGGTTGTTCTGATTTTGCGGGGAGTGAGAGGCTGAGTATAAGCAGTATTGCGGAAATAAGAGAGTGAGTTATTTTTTTTGTCATTTTTATTTAATTCCTTTATCAGACGGTTTGAATTCTTAGCGAAGATTTGACTATTAAAATTCGTGTTGTTATTGTCTGCTTAGATACCTGCTATGGATACCTATTTTTGAACAACATCAGTGCAGCCACACTTTTGCACGTTTTGATAAAATTGGCTGACTTTAACAGTATACTTGCCTGGATCCACCTTTTTTCCAGTTGAGTTTGCACCATTCCAATAAATAGTTGGACTTGATCCTAAATCTATTTTGACCGAGGAAGATACGTAATTACCACTTTCACCATAATTTACTAGTTCACCATCATAATTGTATATTTCCATTACCATTATAAAAAGATTAGAATCCAAACTAAAATTTTTAGGTTCTGTGGGATTAAAACAATCCAATGGTTTTTGCCCATTTAATTCTGTCGGATAATTAAAACAACCTAATAAAAAAAGTAACAAAAATGGGTGTACTACCTTTTTAAACATAATTTCACTCTTAATAAAGTAAATATTGGATTGTAATCCTTATAGAATGTGTAGTGTAAAATGTTAGAACATTAAAATCACTACTCAACACATCGTATCCGGATGATGTTATTTGCATAAATTTTAGCTGTTCTTTATTTCTATTGCGAGAATACTGGTATTCCAGTAACAAAGATAAATGTTTTCTGAATTCATATCCGAGACCACCTGACACGACAAACCCTATTCCACTATACCTGTCATTCCACTCAGAGTTGAATGGATATGACCATAACGAGAAACCACTGGTGGCATTTAGAAAAATTGATGGAGATGTGTTTTTAAAATAATATGAAAACCCCAGGGAATTTGCAGTGTTTATTATAAAAACTGAATATGGATAAATACAATCCGTTTTACATGTTAGATATAAATCACATTGATTTTTAATGTTAGTACCGATTTTTAAGTCTAGTAATAATGCTTTATATAAATGAAAACCGCCTTCATATTTTTTTTTGTCTTCTTTCAAAACAGTTTTTGTAAAACGTAATCCAATTCCAGAACCGACCCCTAAAATAAAACCTTTCCTTTCATTACCAGCGGTAAAAGTAAAAAGTGAGGTAATTAGTTTCTGTTCTAAATTGACCATTTTCAGGGGTAATTTTTCTTGACACCAATGCCCTAAAACGAAAATGTATTTACATATGCATTACCTTTTAACCAGTATACGCACATTTCAGTCTCAAAATCCCCAGTATTT
>JBNKZD010000080.1:0-16539 GCA_050301235.1 Chitinispirillaceae bacterium
TCTTTACCGATCTCTTCAAGGGTGAATTGTCGGGAAAAGTTCAATACGTAATACATGCGCAGTATCCGTTCTTCGCGGCTGGTGATATTCTGCAGAACCCCGTCGAGAACCGATCCAAGCTCCCGGCGTTCGCTCTCTCCATCCTGCTCAGGATCTTCACCCAAAACGTCCTGAAGAGTCTTGCAGGAATCTTCATCGGGATTACTGCCGGCAACCGGAGCATCTAAAGAGATACCACGAAGCTTTTCCATTATTTCAACAATTTCTGCTTCGTGCCCCGCAAATCCTTCCATCGTGATCGTTTCTGCAAAATCACCACAGTTGCGATCCATCGCCTGCTTGAATTTGTTGATGAGTGCTATTTTATTGGGAGGTATACGAACAGTTCCAGCCTGTTCAAACAATGCTTTCTGAATTGATTGCCTGATCCACCAGACTGCGTACGAAATAAATTTCACATTCATGTTCAGATCGAACCGTTTCGCAGCTTTCAAAAGTCCCATGTTACCTTCATTAATGAGTTCAAGGTAACTCAAACCTCTTCCGCGATAACGACGCGCAACACTCACAACAAACCGAAGATTGGAGGTTATCAGTGTATCGACCGCACCTTCTTCATTCTGTTGAACACGAACTACAAGCTCACGCTCCTCACTGTCGGTAAGAACGCGATAACGATTAATATCCCTGAAATATAAGGTCTCAGTTCTTGTTGACATGATATTTAACCGTTTTAATAATAAGTTTAATTCAACTTGTATTTTTTATTTAATCGTTTTAATAAAATCTTTAAAACAATCGCTCATATAAAATACAATTTCGAACTATCCAAACTCAAAAAAAATTATACTTTTTTTCAGTACTACTTTTTATGAGTGGTTTCATTCGATATTTTAAATTTCAATATATTACCATATATATTATAAAATCAAACATTTAAATATTAAACAATATCTGATCTATTATATCATTAAAATTCGGTAAAAACAATGTGTCGCCAACGATCAGTTGTTTTGATCGAAAAATAGTAAATAATCTGTTCCTGAAAAAAAACCGAGCTAAAAACGTGCCTAAATTTGACATATGTCTGCGCAGGAATGAATTTTATCATTAGAACACTTTACCGGATTCATACTATGAAGATTATTTTCAAAAAGTCGGTTGTAGTTTTTTCATTTCTCATTTCACTGATACTGCCCGATTCAGCCATATACGCATCAGTTGATAGCGGCAGCACTCCAACAGTCATTATCATTCCAATCAAAGGAACTGTCGATCAGGGGATGGCTGCATTTATCAGTCGTTCTCTCAGAGATGCGGCAAAAGAGCACCCCAATCGGGTAGTAATTCTTGAAATTGATACCTACGGAGGCCAGGTAGACGCAGCATTTCAGATTGTCGATACAATGTTGAATGTTAAAGTTCCCACAATAGCCTATATCAAAACAAAAGCTATTTCAGCAGGTACACTGATCGCATTATCATGTTCAAAACTGTACATGAAAAACAATACCACTATCGGGGACGTCGCACCACTGACATACGATAACAGTGGCCCCAAGATGCTTGGTGAGAAGTTCCAGTCCCCTATCAGAGCGAAATTCAGAACACTGGCTAAGCGTAACGGTTATCCGGAGCGACTGACCGAATCAATGGTAAGTGAAGGCATTTCGGTCAGCGAGGTAACATTTAAGGATACTGTACGATACCTTGACTCTACGGAACTTGCAGAACTTTCTCCAAAAGATAAAAAGAACATCGTATCTTCAAAAGTAATTGTCAAAAAAGGTGAGCTTCTTACCATGGATGATGTTGAAGCAAAACGGCTGGGGTTCTCAAAAAAGAGTGTCGATAATTTTGAATCCCTGCTTGAAGCCTTGAAGCTGGCAAAAGCACATGTAGTCCGTTTTGAAGAAAGCTGGTCTGAAGCATTTGTCAGAATCATAGGGACAATAGCTCCGGTACTTCTCATGATCGGGTTTGCAGCACTTTACATAGAGATGCGAACACCTGGCTTCGGCATTCCGGGAATAATAGGTATTACCTGTCTTGCGATTGTATTTTTTGCTCAATTTATGGTCGGCCTTGCAGATTACACTGAACTGCTGTTAATCGGAATAGGGCTTGTACTGCTTGCTATAGAAATTTTTGTTTTACCAGGATTTGGAATAGCAGGTTTTGCAGGTATATTCTTTTTACTGGTGGGAGTACTCCTCTCATTTCAGGATTTTGTCATCCCCAACCCGGAACTTCCGTGGGAATCAGACAGATTGATTAAGAACCTTCTTATGATTACCGGAAGTACCGTAGGTTCACTGTTTCTTATTATAATCTTTTTTAAATATCTGTTCCCGAAAATTGGCACACTTGTTAATGGGCCCTATCTTCAAATGAATCTCAAAGATGCGACATCTGTAGACACACAGAAACAGTTACCTCATCTGGGAGACAGCGGCATAGCCACTTCCAGTCTTCGTCCTGCGGGAAAAGCGGAGATCAATGGTGAAACCTGGGATGTTATTTCTGAGGGTGATTTTATCGATAAGGATTCACCAGTTGTTGTCAATCAGGTCTCGGGTAATAAAATCATAGTTAAAAGGAATAGTGTGTAATTATGGGTAATATTCTCTGGCCAATAGTACTTCAGTTAATCGGCATACTTGTCATTATTGCAGAATTTATTCTCCCCTCGTTTGGCATATTAACAATCACATCACTGGCCATATTCGGGTACTCACTTTACATTGTATTTACAGATGTTTCAGCCGCAGCTGGATATATCTTTGTCGTTTTTGACCTTCTTCTCATTCCTGTACTTGTTATAGTTGAAATCAAACTCCTCGCGTTTCTTCCGGTTACACTTCGGAAAACCTTGAGCAGTAAAGATGGTGCAAACGTTCAACCGCAGGAACTCACTGATCTGATCGGAACTACCGGCTCCGCCATTACCGACCTTCGCCCTTCCGGAACAGCAACACTCGAAGGGCAACGCTATGATGTTGTCAGTACCGGAGAGTATATTGAAAAGGGATCCGCAATTGAAGTCACGGTTGTAGATGGTAATCGTATAGTAGTAAAAAAATGTAAGTCAGATAAGAACCAATAACTATTCAGGGAAAACCCGGAAAGGACCCACTGATGAATACCGTTCTTCTAATAATACTTGCAGTCGCAGCACTGATCTTCCTCTTTTTTGTCGGCTCATCACTATCATTATGGATGCAGGCTCTTATAAGCGGTGCACCTGTAGGTCTGTTCAACATAGTGTTTATGCGTTTCAGAAAAGTTCCGCCTAAATTGATCGTTGAAGCAAACATTATGGCAATCAAAACCGGGCTTCAGATCACTACCGACGAGCTGGAATCTCACTATCTGGCAGGTGGAAATGTGCTTCGGGTTATCCAGGCGCTTATTGCAGCTGACAAAGCTAACATTCCGCTTGTTTTCAAACGTGCCGCAGCCATTGACCTTGCAGGACGAAATGTTCTTGAAGCTGTACAGATGAGTGTCAATCCGAAAGTTATTGAAACACCCCGGGTTGCAGCTGTCGCAAAAGATGGTATCCAGCTTACCGCAATCACCCGTGTCACTGTGCGGGCAAATATCGACCGTCTCGTTGGTGGTGCCGGTGAAGAGACTGTGCTTGCTCGCGTTGGTGAAGGTATTGTTACAACAATCGGTTCTGCAGTTAATCATAAACAGGTGCTCGAAAATCCCGATTCAATTTCAAAGCGTGTTCTTGAAAAAGGACTTGATGCCGGTACTGCATTTGAAATTCTCTCAATCGATATTGCTGATGTTGATGTTGGCAAAAATATCGGTGCCGAGCTCGAAACAGACCGTGCTGAAGCAGACAAAAAGATCGCACAGGCAAAGGCTGAAGAGAGAAGAGCAATGGCTATTGCCGCTGAACAGGAGATGAAAGCAAAGGTGCAGGAGATGCGTGCAAAAGTTGTTGAAGCAGAGGCACAGATTCCGCTGGCAATCTCTGATGCGTTCAAAAATGGTCACCTTGGAGTAATGGACTACTACAAAATGAAAAATGTCGTAGCTGATACGCAGATGCGCGAATCACTTGGTAATCCACAAAAGAACCAGGATAAAGAAAAAATCTAACTATTGAAGGTATTGCATGGATTTGTTTGATTCATTAGATAAAATCATACCGGTTCTGGTGTTCATTTTCTGGGTAATAGTCTCGATATTTACCCAGAACCAGAGGAAAAAGAAAAAACAGCAACAACGTGTCCCGGGTTCATCCGGGACCGGCCCTGAATACCGGAAACCGGAACAAACCGTACAACCGAAACCGACCTTTGATGATCTGAAGAAAAAGCTTGAAACGATATTCAGTGAATCATTACCGGAGAATACCGAACCTGAGCAGGATGAAGAAGGGATGCGCTATGAAGATACCGGTACTGAAAAACAGGAACGCACTGACCAGCAGCAACCTGAAGCTTCAATCTCATTAGAAGAATCGTTATCTCAACAACCGAGATTTGAAAAGAAAAAATGGTACGGGAACGAAGCCAACTCAGCGTATAGTATCGAGGCTTCGGAACAGGTCGCACCCACTCTGGACCTTTCAATAGAAAAAATCCGTGAAGGGATTATTCTATCTGAAATCCTGGCCCCCCCGGTTTCACTTCGGGATAATGCATATTAAATAGAAATGCGAAGCAGTTCACCAGCTTCGCATTTCTCCCATTAAAAAACACAATTTACATATCGCTACTTTTTTGTAAAGCCACCCACCGTCTTCAGACCACCGTCTTCCGCCTACCCTACTTCACATCCGTCTTCGACTCTATCTCTTTTACCTCAGAAATAAATTCGCTGATATCCTTGAATTTCCGGTACACAGACGCAAATCGTACATAGGCGACTTCATCGAGTTCGTACAATTCAGACATGACATATGTCCCTATCTCTGAACTGGGTACCTCTATTCTGCCGGATTTTTCTATAGCATTCTCTATTTTGTCTACAATGCTTTCAAGTTTCTTTACACTGACCGGCCGTTTTTTGCAGGCAGCAACAATCCCCTGCATCAGTTTCTGACGATCATAGGGTTCCCGACGCTGGTCATTTTTAACAATTGTCAAAGATACATTTTCAATATATTCATACGTTGTAAATCGCTGACTGCATCGAAGGCACTCACGTCTGCGACGAACCGCACGTCCTTCTTTACTCGAACGCGAATCAACAACTTTGTCTTCACCGTGACTGCAGAACGGACAGCGCATCTGGTTCCTTGACCTTTCTTGTGAGGTTTGTACATGAGCCAGGGTACCACCTGGATACCTGCATACAGCAAATTTCTGACTATTTTACAATTCTATCTCTAATAGTATAAAAAAATCAAGATAGAAATGCCAGAAAAACTGAGAAACTGGTTTGCAGCTCCTCAGAACTCGCTACTGAGCATTACAGAGGATTGCGAATTGATTGGATCAATTGAAAAGGAGGTTTGAACTCTTGTAAGGCGATACCTGGTAGCGGCACGTACATCAACAAATGCAATTACTCTGTCAAGAACCATTGCCCCGATACAGAAAGCAGATGCAATATGCAGTTTCCGTGCACTATTTCTGCGGGAGTTGAACTCTTTTCTCAGATCTTCAGATGCCCATTTCCACTGGTAGTTCTCTTGATTGTAATATTCATCCTTTTCCAATCTCGCAAGACGTGCTGTATTGTTGTACTCTATTGAACTGTTAAATGCTGCAACATATTGCCAGAATTTCTCACTTTTAATACTGGCATCGGCATCAGCATACAAAGCAGCAAATCCTCGGGCATTTGACTCAAACTGACGGGAATAGCGTTCAAAGAAGATTATTCCTGCAAGTGATAGTACATCAACAGTCAAATATGCAAGTGCAGATGAAGCTCTGTCGGTGTACTGATGTCCCAACCCGGGGGCAAGCAGCGAAAGCGCCATTGCAGCACCGGAAGACGGCTGATTTTTTTGCTCCTTAGCATTTGAAAAAAGATCGATTGTGTCAGTTGAGATTGATTCCACCGTTATCTGTCCCCAGACCTGAACAGTCAGAGTCAGCACTATCGGTAATATAAAAGCAGAAATTTTCATTTAAAACCTGACTTTCAAAGCATATCCCGGAGCCATATTTCTTCCATCCGATAAACAGATCTGTTCCAACCCGATATGGTTCCACACACTTTTTTTGCTAAGCAGTAAATCATTATGTGCTTTCGCTGTGAGTCCAGCATCAATTGCGCTGACAAGATGGTTAAATAACATGAATGCAAGCACTATTCCTGACTTTCGATAATAGCCACCCGATTTTGAAATCATGGAACTATAAATTTTCTGATTATTGGAAAAACCATAGTAACCTTTAGTTGTATCAGTACCTATCAGATAGACCAGGTAAGCGCTATCTGCAACAGAACTGTACCTTTTATCTACTACTTCAAGATTTTCAGTAAATCCAGGCAATGCGTCATCCCACCCATTTACAAATGGTTGATCATCTTCTCCAATTTTGCGATAATAATCCTCATTTTTCATTTTTCCTTCATCAGGAAATGATTTGTCAGAATCATAAAAAATGTTGTAATATGTAGCAGAATCCACATTGTTTTTGAGAGCTGTTTTATATTTCTCAAACTTTTCCATATCATAATGCTGATCTGCATATTTGTGTGCAGCTTTCTCTTTTTGAATCCCTTTTGAACGTATCACTGCACTTGTCGCAATCATCCCGACTTCAACAGCACCATAAATCGCAGCTTTCCACGAATGATGAGCCGCATACACCTGGCCCGATCCAGGAATAATTAAAGACATGAGCATCGCCAGTTTAGGAGAGCGATATTCCTTCAGGTTACGTGCGAAATTGATTGATCCTGTTTCACCTACAGTCTGAGGATCTGCATTTTTTTTGACAAAAGCGGTTTCTACAGGCGGAGTGTATCCTCTGCCACGCACGCCAGGAGTCGAACCTGAAGAATCTGCAGATTGAATAGCTGCAGTAGAATCAGAAACCTGAGCCTGATCAACACTGATTGCTCCTTTATTGGCACCTGTATCTGTAGCAACAATCTCCTGCTTTACCGGTTCAAGAATATTTTCCTCTTCCCCATCAAGCTTCAGTTCATCATCAACTTTATCACTTGTGTTCTGAGTTCCTGATATTGCAGATGCAGCGGGGGGTGCAGACGTTGCAGTCGTTGCTGCACCTGTCGAAGTTGCAGAATCAGCTGATGTTGCAGGCCTGGCAGGGACAACTGAATGTTTTGTTGTATCCTGATTAGCCGCTTCCTGCCTGGTGGCCTTCTGAATATCTTCATCATCACCAATGATCAACTCCTCATCATCTGACACAATGACTGGTTTTTCACCACTACCCTTTGTCTGATCTTGAGAAGTTGCGTTCTCAGCAAAAGTGATTGAAAAAAACAGAATTACAGCAATAGACAGTACCTTCATACATGCTCCCAAACAAAAAAATAATTATAATCCAAGAACATCATTCATAGAATATAAACCCGGTGCTTTTGATGCAAGCCATTTTGCAGTAGCTACTGCGCCCCGGGCAAATGTACTCCGGCTGTGAGCCATATGTCGCAACTCTAAGCGCTCACCAATTCCGGCGAAAAGAACGGTATGATCACCAACGATATCACCACCGCGAACAGCATGCATTCCAACTTCAGTTTGCGACCTGATTGACTCACTGATGCCGGCTCTACCATCTTTAATGCACTCATCATAACTCTGATCAAGCACATCTGCTACGATCTCTCCAAGCCGACGAGCCGTACCACTCGGTGCATCCTTCTTGAAGCGATGGTGTGCTTCAATAATTTCGATATCAAAGGTGTCCTTTAATCTTTCGGCAACAAGACGAGTTAAAGAGAAAAGTAAATTCACCCCAAGGCTCATATTCGGACTGGCAATTACCGGATTACTCTTCGCAACTTCACGAATTACTTCCCGGTGCTGTTCCCCAAGCCCGGTTGTTCCTACAATGATACCACACTTTTTTCCTTCAATAGCGCGCAGTGTCGGGATAGTTGATTGCAGTGATGAAAAATCGATAAGAACAGCACCCTCTACATCAACCGATTCAATCGAGTCGCTGACTTTTATTCCAATTGGACCTTTACCAATGCAAACCCCGTAATCATTTCCGGCTTGAGGGTGTCCCTTGTATTCTATGCAGGCACGCAATTTAAGCGCATCATCAGAAAGAACAATGGAGGCAATCTCTGCTCCCATACGGCCAAGAGCACCGACCAAAATTATATCCTGCGACATAGGTCACCCCTGAACTTTAATGTTACATGAACTGAGTACGGCAATAAGTGACTCTTTATTGCGATCACTTAAACCAACAAGCGGCAAACGTACAGGACCAGCCTGAAAACCCATGCAATTCATGGCAGTTTTAACTGGCGCCGGATTAGTTTCAATAAACATCGACTGACTGAGAGGATAGAGCTCTTCATGTAGTTTCAACGCTTCGGCACAGTTCCCGCTCAAATAATTTTTAATTAATGCAACCATTTTCTCAGGAACAATATTGGCAACAACCGAAATAACCCCTTTGCCACCAACTGATAAAATTGGAAGTGTGAGTGCATCATCTCCGGACAATATCGCTACTTTATTACCACAAAGGCGGTGAATTTCAGAGATCTGACCTACATTGCCGCTGGCCTCTTTCACTGCCAGAACATTTTTAAGTTCACTCAGTCGAAGTACCGTTTCGGGTAAGAGATTGACCGCAGTTCTTCCTGGTACATTGTACACCACGATCGGAATCGATATTGAATCATTGATTGTTTTGTAATGCTGGTACAACCCTTCCTGCGTGGGTTTGTTGTAATATGGAGTGATACAGAGAATCGCATCAGCCCCCATCTCCTGTGCATGTTTTGCTGCATTGATTGATTCCCGTGTATTATTTGATCCGGCACCGGCAATAACCTGTACACGTTTTGCAGCCTGATCAATCACGATGTCTACAACCCTGTTATGCTCTTCCCAGGAGAGTGTTGCCGATTCTCCGGTAGTACCGCAGGGTACAATACCTGCAACACCGCCTTTTATTAAAAACTCTACATGGTCCCGGAGAGCCTGTTCGTTCACTGTACCCTCAGGAGTAAATGGTGTGACAATCGCCACATAACAACCTTTAAACTCCATAATATATTCCTCCTTTATAAAAAATATGCCGGGTTTAGTTTCTAAGCCCGGCATATCATATTCAAAATTTTAAATTTACCGGTCTTATTCTTCTTTAACTACCCATACCTTCAGATTTGCACTTACATTCTTATAAAGATCAATCTTTACAGTATAGACACCGAGCTGCTTTATTGGCTCAGCAAGATCAACGTGACGCTTCTCGATATCGAATCCTTCCTTTTTAAGGAATTCAGCGATTTCCTGAGCTGAAACTGACCCGTAAATTTTATCTTCCTCACCAACTTTAACAGGAATTGTGCAGGGAGTCTGTTCAATTTTGACAGCAAGCTCTTTAGCTTCACCCTGTTTCACCAGCTCGCGTTTTTCTGCAAGCCGTTTTGCTTCAGCAACTTTTTTCCTGTTGCCTTCTGTTGCCTGAACCGCAATACCTCGCGGTAAAAGAAAGTTTCGGGCATATCCGTCTTTAACCGGAACCACATCCATGGCTTTGCCTAAACCTTCATAATCTTTTATTAAAACCACTTCCATTACAAAGACTCCTATATAATAGTCGTTGAGTTATCGAATGTTTTCTGCGACAAATGGTAACATTCCCAGATGTCGTGCTCTTTTAATTGCGACTGCCAGTTTTCTCTGATTCTTGGCTGTAACGCCAGAAAGTCTGCGTGGAACAATTTTGCCACGTTCGGTGACATATCTGCCAATGATTTTGATATCTTTATAATCCGGTTCAACACCATTCTGTTCAAACCAGCAAACTTTTTTAGTTCTTCTGCGTGGTGCACTATTCATATTTTTGATTACTCCTTAAATACCTGTTTCACTCTCAGTTATTCATCCATGTCTGCTATATCGTCATCATCACCATCAGCAGCATCAGCTGCCGGGCGTTCTTTACGACTTGCAACTGCAGCTCGGGCAATATCATTCTTGACATTTCTAACGCATGTCATATGACGGAGAATGTTTTCATCAAGCTTCATGTGTTTTTCAAGAGCATTGACAACTGTGCCATCACCCTCGTAATTGAAAACGACATAAACACCAGTTTTCTTTTTCTTGATTGTGTATGCAAGCTGCTTTTTTCCCCATGAATCGATTCGTTCCATGGTTGCATTTTGATTGATGATATCCTCGAGAGCTTTCTGTTCTTTCTGAACAGTCTCATCAGGAAGTGTACCATCGAACACTACCACTGTTTCGTACGGCCTTTTCACATTGTCCTCCTATGGTCTTGGCACCCGATTGCCGGACCGGGCGCAGGATTCATTTATTGTATTTACTCATGACAGTATCGACACTGTCGGTTAGTAACGCTTTGAGAGCTGCTACTGCTCTTGGTGATACATCATTCAAACGTTTCTCCTCAGTATCGGTAAAGTTACCAAGGACAAAATCGATTACTGAAACACCCTGCGGTAGCGGACCTATACCGATTCTAAGCCTGGGATATTTATCACCTAAAAGTGCCGAGATCGATTTAAGTCCATTGTGGCCGCCATGAGAACCATCACGTCTGAGCCTTATAGTTCCGCAGCCAATATTAAAATCATCAACTATTACTACAACTGAATCAACAGGTACTTTAAACCTGTTCATTAACCCCAGTACTGCATCACCGGATCGATTCATGAAAGTCGCTGGCTTTGCGACCACTATAGAACCATCACCGGAAATCAGGCAATCAGCTTCACACAAATGAAACCCTTTTGGATTTTCAAGTGATTTGCCAAATTCATCGGCAATTCGAAACCCGATATTGTGCCTGGTAGATGTATACTTCTCCCCCGGATTACCTAACCCGACAAAAAGCCATTTGGTTTTTTCAGGAAGAGTTGTCCGGGAAAAGAATTTTTTAATAAAGGTTAAAAAACCCATTCAAAACAGTTATTTCTTACCCTTTGCCGGAGCAGCAGTTTTCCCTGCAGCAGCAGGAGCAGCAGCTGCAGCTTCACCCTCAGCTGCACCCTCAACACTCGATTCACGAGTTGGATGAGTAACTGTTGCAAGTACTTCGTCGGGTGATTCCTTAATAGCAATACTTGGAATCACAACATCACGAACATGGATCGAGTTACCGATATTAAGAGTAGTTACATCAACAACGACTTTCTCAGGAATATCCATTGGAAAACATTCGACATGAACAGTTTTAATCGGGTGGTCAAGAATCCCATGGTTATCTTTTACACCAACTGGTATACCTGACAGTTCAAGCGGAACACGAACAGTAACTTTTTCATTCATGGCAACATGCTGAAAATCGATATGAATGAAGGTTTCGCTTTTAAGAACATGTCTCTGAATATCTTTGATAACAGCTATGGAATCATCCTGAGATTTACCCAACCCAAGATCAACCAGGTTGGTTGTTTTTCTCTTTCTAACAAGTGTAGCGAACTCTTTTGCATCAACTTCGATTGAAAGAGAACTTCTGTTATGCCCATAGTACACTGCTGGTACCCATCCCTGAACACGAGCCTTATGTGTATAGGATTTGCCAGTTCCTGAGCGCTGCCGTGAAGTCAGTTTAATAATTTCCAAAGTAAGATCCTCCCCGGATAAGTTCCCTCCGGATTCATCCGATAATTGTATAACTGTATCAAAAAAATTTAGCTGGGGCGGAAGGATTCGAACCTCCGAATGCGAGGACCAAAACCTCGAGACTTGCCACTTGTCGACGCCCCAGTAGAATCGGCAATCGTCAAATATATATCAGGACTTCATGATAAAAAAGGTTTTTTTATGCTGGATACTAATTTTGTAATTTTGGGTACAATTAAGCAGCTGATCAGCTCTCCTCAATTAATTCTTCAGCTTCAGCATCAGCAGTCACCAGTGAAAGCTCTGAGCCACCATTATTTAGTTCTGCCTCAAATGCATCGAGAACCACATTCTCAATTTTTTTCCTCATCTCGTTATTTATGGGGTGCGCAATATCCTGAAATGCGCCTTTGGGTGTTCGTCTACTGGGCATGGATACGAAAAAACCGTTACTACCATTAATTACCCGCAATCCTCTGATAACAAAACAGTCATCAAAAGTAATGGTCACAAAAGCCTTCAACCGCTCTTCATTCTTTAGGGTAACCCTAACCTCAGTAATCTCCAAGGTGTTCCTCCGGAAAATAGTGTGTGATGATGTTCCTTGAAATCAACTTCTATATAATATATCTCAACCATTTTGCTTTTTCCATGATAAGTTAATTTTTTTAAATAAAATTACAGTACTGAGGCGTCTTTCATCTCCGGATTATTATCACGACCTGATGAATTTCTGCAGATACACTGAGCATCAAAAGTGTCCATCATCAGTTCACCCTTGCGATATTTCATTATTAGCTCGTTGCTGTGATGAAGCCGCCGGGCAAGCTCGCGCGCAATATTCAGAATCAATAGAGAAAACAGTGCTTTATCAATTTCAAAAACTTCCATCAGTACAGACCGGCTGAGTACCAGTAATGTAGATCTTTCAACCGTAATCGCTGATGCACTATGTTTCTGGATTCCTATTACTGATGCTTCACCAAGACAATTTCCACAGCCAAATCGTAACAGTTCAAATGGTTCATCCGGTAACCCTAACACAATTGCCACACTGCCCTTTAACAAAATGAATATTTCGGTAGCAGGAGTGTTCTCCTCAATAATAATAGTGCCGGAATCATAAGACAGAACCTCACATCTGTCACAAATCATTCTAAGGCTTTTCTCATCCACTCCCGAAAAAACAGTTACATTTTTCAGAATTGAAGCCATATCATTGAATGAAATATTTTGCTCTTCTCCCATACATCACTCATTTCTACATCTAAAGTTATTCCCAGTTTATTATACATTGCTATCCAATTATCGACAATTTTTTTAAACCTGATCGAGAATAATTCCAGGTAATCATTACAACAGTTTTACTGCAAATCTCGATGTCCGTATGTATTTTATCTGCGAAAACACAATTTCAGACCACTTTTTAAGTGAATTCTGCCACAGACGCAGATCATTCCCCTTTTTTGAAGGTATTTATATGAATTTACTCAGCAGGATACATCGACAACTGTTCTGGCAGGCTCTGTCAAGACCATTTGTACATTTCCTCGTTCGTCGAAACTACAATTTCCGTCTTACCGCTCAGTCAGAATATTTTCCGAAACCTCCATTTGTTGCTGTTGCCAATCATGGCACTTTTTTTGATCCCTGGCTGGTTGGTGTCTACAGCAATACTCCACTTGTCTATATGGTAAATGATGACGGGTTCAGGGGGAAATCGATGTCGGCCTGGTATTTACGTAATATGGGTGCTATTCCCAAAAAGAAAGGTGCGTCCGATTTTAAAGCGATGAAAGCAGCACTGTCAACTCTCAAAGATAAGTATCCGGTATTTATCTTTCCTGAAGGACAGACAACATGGGATGGCCAGACACAACCCCTGTATAAAGGTCTCGAAAAAATAGTAAAAAAAGTGCAATGTCCTCTGGTTCTGATCAAATTTCAGGGCAATTTTCTTGCACGTCCATGGTGGGCAAAGACTTTACGCAAGGGGCAGATTCTCATCACACTGAAAATCATTCCCGCAGAACAGATCAACTCCATGTCATCTGATGAAGTTTTTGACACTATAAAAAATTACATCACCCACAATGATATCAAAGATCCACAGAACCTCAGTATACCATTCTCCGGACATGATCTTGCAGAAGGACTTGAACTTTTTATCTGGATCTGCAATAGCTGTAAAAGTGAAGATACCCTCAAGATGAGCGGCAACTCCATCACGTGTACACATTGTGGTACATCATGGACTATCGATGCCAATTGCCGGTTTACTCATACTGTTGGTACAAACCAGGAACCTGCCGGTGATCTCTGGGACTGGTCACAGATGCACAAACAGGAAGTGATTAAAAAAATATCCGGACATCCTTCGGTACTGTCCAAAAATGAAAATGTGACATTGTGGCTTGAGGATGAACAGGGTGTTTTTCAACCCAAAAGCACAGGCACCCTGGAACTGACCCCTGAGCATTTGAAATTCACATCGGATTCAAGAACACAACTGTGGGAAATCGACCAGATCAAAGAGTATGTGATTCAGAAGAAAGATATATTCGAATGTCGTGACAACAAGAACATCTACCGATTTACATTCAATGGTGGCAGTCCGATGAAATGGGTCTATTATTTCAGATATCTTAATAATTTTCAGGAATGTGAAAAACAGGGATATTACTGATTGGCACATAGTTTATATATGTCTGCGTGGTAATATAACGACACCCGTAGTTCTACAACGTTAGAATTATTTATCCGGTCGTCGAGCGGAGTCGAGACGGAGCATTTTAGGCAAATCACGCTTGTCATTTCGACTCCGCTCAATGACCTGTTGACGCGATTTAGGTATTTTAACTTTGTAGAAGTAATTCATACTGGTTTTTAATATTTTCAGTGTTATTGATAAAGAACACCGATTTTCTGCCTGAACACTTTGTGAATTGTGACAGAATTATCGACTAATTCAACACTCATGATCATCAGATATGTTCCCGCACCTACAATTCTTCCGTATGTATTGGTACCATCCCAGTATGTTCCATAATATCCAATGGATTTATTTACTTCCTTAACTTCAATCTTTTTCACTATGTTACCAACGGCATCATAAATAACGCCATATCCATAAATAGAATTACCAGTGCCAACCGGTTTTAAAGGCAAAGAGGATTTTAAGGTCACAATGGTACCGGTAGTAGAACTTATCAGAGAAATGATATTATCATAAAGGGCACTATTTGTACGTAAGCCTCTTTCTATCAATTTCGTTTTAATATCATCGTGTATATTTAGAGGATTAAGCAACACCATGATATTAAGCGTATCATTACGAACTTCTTTTGGGAATGTGTCCCTGCAGGTAATGTTAATATTCTGTGATACTGGATTTGCATTACTTCTAACAACATTAAAAAATACAGTAACATTAGAGTCTGATGTTACATTATTTGAATCGCTCCTGATAGTGTACTTAATACTCAACGTAATAGGTGTCCTGTTTTCGGTTAACGGATATCCGCCTTGAATAAAAAATGAACTGTCATTACTGTTATAATTTGAATACGTCTTCCCATTGATTGATATACTTTCAGGTACTTTTTGAAAAGATAAAATCATCGGATTGATTACATTTTCGAGTAAAAGATCAAACAAGGATGTAAATGATGTAGCCATTGTCCAGACATTACTGTAGGTATTATTTGTTGAGTAATTGTTTGTTTTTATGTTAGTAGTCATAGTTGAAATACTCCTGGGCGGGTTACGACTTTCCGGATTCAGGAACACGGTAAATGTCGTTGGCATCAAGGTACCTTTTGTAAATTCGTTGTAGTTTCTATTGCCATGCAAATCTGGAGCGTTTTTTTCCGGATATGGTTCTCCATCAGATAGAAAAATGACAAATTGGTTTGCTTTTTCACTTGAAGCATTCTGCATAGCTGCTCTCACAGCGTCAAAGGCAGTATTTATATTTGTGTTCCCAATTGTTGAAAATCGCGGTTTATACACAAGATCAACAGTCTTATCGGTACTTCTCACAGGTGTAGTAACAGTAACACTTTTTGTCTTAAGATATCCCTTTAGAAAATCGATTCCTTTTTTACCGTTTTGTAATGTGGAATCAAGTCTGATCAATGGGATGTATGCCTGGGTTTCATAACCGGCAGGTGATGGATATCCTTGTGGCAATGATGCAAGGTTCATATCATCACGGCTGTCAAAAAACAGTACTTCCTGAAATACAACAATCCCAATCTCAGCATTTGGAATTTTTTTATAGATAGTGTCAATTAATGTTTCTGTTACCTTAAACCGGACCCCTCCGGAATCTCTTGGTGCATATACAGTATTTACACCGGTCATAGTTCCCGAATGATCAATAACAAACATTATTGACGGTGGATTATTTATACTGAAATTCTTTTCAATATTGGTGATTTGTGAACACACATAAAAATCAGAAGAAAAGCTTGTAACATTTTCGGGGACAATTATTTCTTTATTATTGAATTCCTCCGGACACGATGTTAATCTGAACTCGCATACCTGTTCACAAAATGACAGGTGTATCATAACTAGAAAAAATGTGATGTATTTAGCCATTGAACTAAAATTATTTTCGAACATATTTTCCCCGTTTTCCAAAATAAAAAATGAATATTAACCATAAATTAATGGTTCAATAGTTTAAATTCATAAAAATTTGTGATAAACATTTCCATTGGGAAAAGTTTAGTTTAAATTGGACCCGGCGTTTGACGCTCGTTAAAATCAATCACGGTCTGAAATAAGACAGCGAAAGCACA
>JBNKZD010000081.1:0-12488 GCA_050301235.1 Chitinispirillaceae bacterium
TCTCCTTCAACACACGAGCAAACGGGTCGATTTCTGCAGTAAATGTAAACCCAGATTCTTCGGTAACCCGTTTTAATATTTTGTAGTGGATGCCACTAACCAGACTATCTTTTGTAAGAATACCATAAGGCTCAGACTTAATAATTGCTGCTTTGAGGGTTTTGGCATACCCGGTTTTACTGTTCAGAATTCCAAAGATTATCATCATAAGCAGCGTTGTCAATATATGATGAGTGATATTTTGTCCATTACTGAACATATTCAGCTCCTTCTTTGTGATTCATAACTTTTTAATGTAAAGTAAAACTCAGCCCCATTGCCCACTTCTCCCCGCGCCCAGATCTTTCCCCCAAGACGGCTGATCGCCCGCTCGACAATTGCAAGCCCCACCCCGATTCCTTTAAACTCCTTTTCCGAATGAAGTCGCTGAAATGGAACAAAAAGCTTTTCATTTTGATTCGTATCGAATCCGATGCCATTATCTTTAACAAAGAATATTCGCTGTCCCTCTTTTTCAAAAGCCCCGAATTCAATTTCCGGATGAACCGTTTTTTCTGTATATTTCCAGGCGTTTCCGAGCAGGTTTCCAAGCGTGACACTCATTAAGCGCACGTCTGCCCGGGCTTTAAGCCCATTCTGGATCTTTACCGTAACGTTACGATCAGGATTAGCAGATGAAAGTTCATTAATCGTCAAACGCGCTAATTCGCTCAGGTCAATGTCAACTATTTCGATCTCCTGGCGCGATATTTTAGAGAGCAATAGCATATCGTCGATTATTGAATTTATTCTTCGGGTACCATTTTTAATTTTTTCCAGGTAGCTCCTGCCCTCCTCATCGAGCCGCTCCGCATAGTCCTCAATGAGGAAATCGGTAAGTCCATCGATTACTTTTACTGGATTGCGCAAATCATGGGCAACGGAGTAAGAGAATGATTTGAGTTCTTTATTGGTTAAAGTTAACTCACGGACAAAACTTTCAAGATTTACATTAAGTTCCTTGAGCTGCCGTTCACTTTCACGTAAAGCATTTTCTGACTGTTTGCGCCTGGTAATATCAGTGAAAGTTATTACTCCTCCTTCAATTTTCTGTTCATTTACAATGGGATACATCGCAAATTCAACAGGGAACGGTTTACCATCCTTATCCCAAAAGACTTCATCCTCAGAGTTGGTACCTTCTCCGGTACGCAATGCCTTTTCCAATCCACATTGTTCATAAGGATAGTATGACCCATCACGAAATTTATTATGCCAGAGGATATGGGTATTTTTCCCAAGTACTTCTTCTACCGTATAGCCCAGCATACGGGCAGCCGATGTATTTATAAAAGTACAGTTACCATTTTTGTCAACCCCATAAATTCCTTCATACGTCGATCCCAGAATGTGTTCGAGTTTTGACGTAGTTTCCCTCAGTTCTTCTTCGGCTTTTCGCGCAATCACTGCCGATCTTTTTATGGCAGTAAACATTGGTGCAATTCCCCTGATACCCATCAGCATCAGAAATGATAAAATGAGACCGATGATTTCATTGAAGGGGTCCTGCGTTCTGGAGATATTTCCGATTAGTAAGTGATAGAAGGGAATAATGCGTCTTGCGGTCATAAGTACTAACGCAATAGAAATCAGACTCCAGGCCACGCGTTTCCCTGTAAGACGAATTAACCTGAACGCCAATATCACCGCTGTATATTGAAACGCAATTGAAAAAAATAAAATGAATGTCAATATAGTTGTATTCATTCTGATTCATCAATGTTCTTTGCATATTTATCAAGTAGCTGAAGCAATCCGAGAATGGCAGAAAGCGTGCTGTCGGACACTCTTTTACCCATGCAAAGCATCTCTGCCTGTACTTAATGTAAAATAAAACTGGGCCCCATGACCTTTTTCTCCCCGCGCCCAAATCTTTCCCCCAAGACGGCTGATCGCCCGCTCGACAATTGCAAGCCCCACCCCTATTCCTTTAAACTCCTTTTCCGAATGAAGCCGCTGAAATGGAACAAAAAGTTTTTCTGCGTGGTTCATATCGAACCCGATGCCATTATCTTTAACAAAGAATATTCGCTGCCCATCTTTTTCAAAAGCCCCGAATTCGATTTCAGGATGTACCGTTTTTTCGGTATATTTCCAGGCATTTCCCAGCAGGTTTCCCAGCATTACACTCATCAAGCGCGCATCAGCCCGTACTTTAAGATCATTCTGAATCTTTACAGTAACCTTACGATCTGGATTAGCGTAAGAAAGTTCATTAATCGACAGGCGTGCCATTTCACTCAGGTCGAGTTCGACTATTTCGATCTCTTGACGGGATATCTTCGAGAGTAAAAGCATATCGTCGATTATTGAATTCATCCTTCTGGCACCATTTTTTATTTTATCCAGATAGCTCTTACCCTCCTCATCAAGACGCTCGACGTAGTCTTCAATCAGGAAATCAGTCAATCCGCTAATGACTTTTAGCGGATTGCGCAAATCGTGAGCGACCGAATAAGAAAATGACTCAAGCTCTTTATTGGCTGATGCAAGCTTCTCTATAGTTGTCTTGAGTTCTTCATTGAGCATCTTGAGCCTGTTTTCGCTCCCGCGCAATGCGTCTTCTGCCCGTTTGCGTTCAGTTATGTCATCAATTGTCAGGACGACACTGTCAATATCGCCGGCATCATTGATAATCGGTGCGCCATTGATTGAAAGATATCTCCGTTTTCCATCTGGCCATTCTATTGCATGCTGAATATTGTAAACCGATTTTCCTGTAGTTATAACCAGTCTAAATGGCAGTTTTTCATCCGGGAATGGACCACCATTGAAATCGGTGATATGCCATTGCGGTGCATTGTAAGCCAGTTTGGAAATTTCATCTTTTTTTAATTTAAACAAATTTTCAGCCTGCTTATTAGCAAATGTCACATCACCATTGCGACTTACCATGGTTATTCCGACAGGGCTTGTCTCAGTAATTTGGCTTAAAAGTGTACGTTCGCGTCGTAACGTTTCCTCTGTCTTCTTTCGCTCTATAATATCCTTATTAATAGTAGCGTTAAGAAGGACCAGATTGTGCTCGGCTTCTTTCCGTACAGATATCTCTATCTGCAGCTGCTCATTGGCATTGACCAATTCTTCGGTTCGTTCTTTGACCTTTTGCTCCAGCTGCAAGGTCAATTCCCGCAAACGCAGATGTGTATCAACCCGTGCTAAAACTTCTTCAGTTTCAAAGGGTTTAGTAATATAATCAACACCTCCGGCATTAAAACCCTGGACCCTCTGAGTAGTTTCCCCCAGCCCACTTATGAATATAACCGGAATATCCCTGTTCTTTTCATCTGATTTTAATCTCCTGCAAACTTCATAGCCATCCATATCCGGCATTCTTATATCAAGCAGAATCAAATCGGGCGGTTCAAATTCCACAGATCGCAAAGCAATACTGCCTTCAGGCGCAGGCCGGACATGATAACCTGCATTACTAAGAATGTTGAATATAAGCTGTAAACTTTCAGGGTTATCATCCACAACAAGAATATCCCTCATTACTTATCCGCTCCAGTTGTGATCTATGTTTTGTCAGTCATTTCCGGCTATCTTTACAGATTCGTCCAGGAGTTGCAACAGGTGCTCAAAATTTCACGTGATAAGGTTCAAATGTCCAGAGCGTAAAAGTATCCGGCATCACTGCTTCCGACTTTCTATTAGTAAGGATTGTTATTATCAACAATTACACAAACCCAATTTGTGAGTTATTCATATACTACTCCTCCTCTTAATCGAGTTATTTCTCTTTCGGAAAACACTGATGCCATAATCCATTTTACTGCTAAATAGCACATTGCATACCACAACCTATATTGACATTAACAAATCGCCTACACCATTTTAAACTATCTACAACTTCATGTTTGCACGATCCAATCATCGACCAGCACATTGAGACCGATTTTTGCATTACAACTAAAGAAAGCTATCTATATGAGTGAAAGTTAAATATTTGAAAAACTTTTCTAAAAAACTGGCTAAATTGTGACCAAACAGCCCTTCGGAGACATACAACTTTAGTTTCAGAAATATTTGGGTGAGAGAATTATGATTCATTTTTCTGTTCAATAGAAGAAAGATAACTTTCCATACGCGATTTCTTATACCGCTTAGTTTTTCATTTTGGAGTTTTTATGTTTAAAAATTGCTGCTGGAATTCAATTTTCCACTTGGTTCTTTTCCGTTTATTCAATTTATCATCTATTAAATGTTTTTTCAAAACGAAAAGACTACTTAAAACAGCCTTCACCTTTGGGATTCTTTTTGCTACACCATGGTCTGCTTTCTCACAGGATAATAGTAATAAAAAAGATACTGCACAAGAAAGACATCCGATTGAGGCTTTCTGGATCAAGAATCTTTTCTTCACACGGGGCCTCGACCTTCGTAATGAATTGTGGAATGTAGAAGGCGACGGTGCTTTTCGCTGCCGGTGGCGCTATATTTATTCCCATCCTTTCGGCCCCCGTTTTCAGGCACAGTTGGAGGTACCATTTGCTTTAGTGGTACCTGCAGATGGAAAATGTGTTGCCGGACTCAGCAATATAAGTCTTCTGATTCAAGCTAAGGTGCAAGAAAGAATATTTTTTAATATACAACAGCTTTTGGGATTAAAAGTAGTTCTTCCAACCGGATCACATATTCAAACAGGCAGCGGTTTAATGATACTGAATCCCAAATATCAAATAACATTTCTCACGCATCACTGGATATTTATCGTCCCTAACATTTCTGTCAATTATGTCCATTCTGTTATTGAGCCAAAGGATGCTGAAAATGTGCGCGTACTGACACTATCACCATTTGTCACACTTCCACATATTTTACCTGAAAATATAGGGTTAAGTGGAACCTTTACATTAGAATGGGATTTTGATTTCCAAAAAGATAATGATGGTGGATTTCTTACTGCCGAACTTGCAAAAAAGCTCAATCCTCGTACGGTTCTTAATTTAGGGCTCTCGTCGACCATAAGTAAATTCACCAGGAAAGTTTTGTGGGAACAAAGGTATGAAATTGACGTGTTAACAGTGTTTTAATACTGATAATTACCAAGTGAAACAGGCTGAGTGGCTCAAAAATACAGGGTAGTTTCTATCAACTCTCAGATTTAAACGACCCAAGTATTTTCATATAATTCGCCCGTACATAAGCATCAGTTTGACCAGAAGACGTCCTGCTCATAACACCTCTGAATGACTTTATAGAATCATAGTCATTCTCATCGAGCCATTCTGAAATACCATCTCTTATTTCTCCTAAATATGATATTCCTTTCTTGAGTATAACCGATGTCATCATTACAGCACTGGCACCAGAGGCAACACATTTCAGGCAATCTTCAGCAGTATGTACACCTCCAGTAATCGCAATGTCTACACTTATATTATTGTAAACAAGACCTGTCCATCGCAATCTCAACCCCAACTCATCAGATGTACTCAACTTTAATGTCGGAACAAGTTCAAGATTTTTCAGATCGATATCAGGTTCATAAAATCGGTTGAAAAGGACGACAGCACTCGCTCCGGCCCTTTCAAGTTCTTTTAACATATATGGGATTGCGCTGAGATATGGATTTAGCTTGACTGAGACTGGTATATTGACCGTTTTTACAATATCATTGACTATACCGGTATAATTTGACTCTACTTCTTCTGAGCTCATACGAGGATCTACCGGTAAATAGTATATGTTTAGTTCCAGACCATCCGCTCCTGCATCCTGTATCTCTCGTGCAAATCGAAGCCACCCGCTTCGTGAGATGCCGTTAAGATTTCCTATAACAGGGATATTTACAGATTGTTTGCATCGGCGAACATGTTCAAGATATTGAGTTGTTGTAAATGTATAAGTCCCCATATCTGGTAAATATGTGAGTGATTCTGCGAACTGTTCTGTTCCCTTTTGCAAATTCACTTCAAGAAACCGCTGTTCAAAGTTCACCTGTTCTTCAAACAACGATGGAAGCACCACTGCGGCTCCGCCAGCATCCTCCAGTTTTTTAACATTATCAATAGACGACCAGAGAGGAGAACTCGAAGCAACAATCGGGGATGATAATGGAATGCCCATGTACTTTGTTGATATGTCAATCATATTTCTTTCCCTTTCATAGAGGTAATTGAAAAATTCTGCTTCATACTTTGATGAACTCAATATAAGCGTCTCAAATGTCGCAGAACCCTGACTCTGAATTTAATCGAAGGGTGATTACAAGTTTTTTGCAATTACCTCATAATTCATAGCAGCCCAGTGTTCATACCAATTCCATCGTAGTGTAATATCAGCAGTTGCTTTTTTATAGAGCTCCCTGGCCTCAACAGGATTACTATGTAAGAGCATTGTGTACCGATTCTCATTGTAAATATACTCATCAAGAGATGATGATGGTGGTGAAGAATCAAGCTGTAATGGATTTTTACCCTGATTCAACAACTCCGGATTAAATCTCATAAGCGGCCAATAGCCACATCGAACAGCCTTTTTCTGCTGCTCCATTCCAAATTTCAGATCGTATCCATGTCCAATACAGTGTGAATAAGCGACAATCAGTGAAGTACCGGGAAATGATTCTGCTTCCCTGAATGCCTTGATAGCCTGATTGTTATCTGCACCCATAGCAACTCGTGCCACATACACTGATCCATAGGTCATCGCCATCATTACCAGGTCTTTCTTTGATGTCCGCTTGCCACGTGCAGCGAATTTCGCGACAGCGCCAGGTGGAGTTGCTTTTGACATCTGCCCCCCGGTGTTTGAATAGACCTCAGTGTCAAGTACCAGGATATTTACCTTTTTTCCAAGACTTAACACGTGATCAAGACCTCCGAACCCGATATCGTAAGCCCATCCATCACCGCCGACACACCAGACACTTTTTTTCACCAGCACATCACAAACCGCTTTCAAAGCAGCAGCTTCCGGTTTATCTATTGTCGCAAGTCGTTTTACCAATGCTGCTACCCGATTTCTCTGCTCTAGTAATTGTTGTTCATCATCCTGCTTTGCATTGATCAAATCATTTACAATACCTGCGCCAACATCCGGACCCAAACTCCGAAGAAGTTCATGAGCATATTCGATTTCTTTATCAATTGCTATACGGAACCCCAGCCCGAATTCTGCATTGTCTTCAAAAAGTGAGTTTGACCAGGCCGGCCCCTTTCCCATCTGATTTACAGTCCAGGGTGTTGCCGGTTCATTTCCTCCATAAATTGATGAGCAGCCTGTCGCATTGGCGATTATCGCCCGATCCCCAAAAAGCCTGCTTAACAAAGTAAGGTAAGGTGTTTCACCGCATCCGGCGCATGCACCGCTGAACTCGAAAAGTGGAGTTAAGGATTGAATATCACGAACTGAAGACAAATCAAGTGATGTCCGGTCGTTATCAGGAATTGCCAGAAAATCATTCCAATCGTTAATCAGCTGGCCCCTGATCGCTGGTTTGTATTCCATTGTTACCGCTTTCCTTTTTGGCTCATGCTTATTTTTTGCCGGGCACACTTCCTGACATACGCCACATCCGGTACAATCCAGGGGAGAGACAGCAATTGTAAACTTTTTACCTCTATGCGAAGGAAACCGTGATGGTGCATGCGGGAGCGTGGGTGGTATTTGCACTTGTGAATGGTCGAACAACTTTGCCCTGATCACTGCATGCGGACACATCAGTGAGCACCTCCCGCATTGTATGCACACCTGAGGGTCCCAGACCGGTACAGCTTGAGTTATGTCCCGTTTCATATATTTTATTGTACCGCTTGGAAATGTCCCGTCGGGATCAAATGCACTTACTGGCAGATCGTCACCTTTACCAACAATCATAGTAGCTGTCTGATATCGTAGATATTCTGGAGCATCAGGGGGAACCGGATGGCGCATCTCTTTAGTCGAAAATGCTTCTTTCTGAATGTTAATCTCATACAGGTTCATTCTCGCCAGCTCGACTGCCCGGACATTACTGTTTACAATTGTTTCACCGCGTTTTCCATACGTATACCTTATCGAGTTTTTTACACTTTCGATCGCAGCCTCAAGCGGCATCAATGACGTCAACATAAAAAAACAGGTCTGCATAATTGTATTAATCCTGTTTCCAAGTCCACACTCTTTTGCAATTGTACCTGCATCGATTACAAATACTTTCATATCGGTTTCAATGATTTTCCTCTGAACAGTTTCAGGTAAATAATTCCATACCTCCGAAGCAGAGTATTCACTATTTAAAAGCAGTTGAGTGCCTTCCTGAGCAGTCTCCATCACATTCATCTTTTGTAAAAGCCCGAATTGGTGAACTGCAATAAAATTTGATTTCTGTATCTTGTATGTCGATCGTATCGGCCCCTTACTGAATCTTAAATGTGAAACAGTTACCGACCCAGATTTCATTGAATCATAAATAAAATATCCCTGAACGAAAAGAGCTGTCTCCTCACCAATAATTTTAATTGAATTTTTGTTTGCACCAACCGTTCCATCTGCACCGGTACCATAAAAAACTGCCCTGAATTGATCTGAATGTTCGATAGAGAGATCTGTCTGATACTCCAGACTCTGTCGGGTAACATCATCATTGATTCCAATTGTAAACTTTTCCTTCGGGGTACTTTTAGCGAGTTCATTATAGATGGCAATGATCATAGCTGGAGTAAACTCCTTTTGTGACAAACCATACCGTCCCCCGATCACATCCGGTATTTTTCCAAAGCTAGCAGTTCTTTTTCTCATCCCTTGATACAAGGCAGTTACAACATCATTGTAAAGAGGTTCACCAGTACTCCCGGGCTCCTTTGTTCTATCAAGTACTGCAATACTTCTTACATCACAGGGGATACATTTTAAAAAATCTTCTACAGAAAAAGGTCGATATAGTCGTACTTTGATCAGCCCCACCTTTTCCCCTTGCTGCATCAAATAGTCAATAGTCTCTTCAACCGCCATACATCCTGACCCCATTAATACAATAATTCTCTGAGCATCAGGTGCACCATAGTACTCAAATAGCCCATAATGCCTTCCAGTACATTTTTCAAACTCTAACATTGCCTCTTTGACAAAACCCGAGCATGCATTATAAAATGGGTTTATTGCCTCACGGGCCTGAAAGAAAATATCAGGATTCTGTGATGTTCCCCTGATAAACGGATGATCCGGTGAGAGTGCTCTTTCTCTTACCTTCCGCACAAGATGATCATCGATCATCGAACGCATTACCTCCTCTGAGATTTCACTTATTTTTGATAGTTCATGTGATGTTCGAAATCCATCAAAAAAATGTAAAAATGGAACTCTTGATCGTAACGTTGCGACTTGTGATATCAAAGCAAAGTCATGAGCTTCCTGTACTGATGAAGATGCCAGAAAAGCAAATCCCGTTGCCCTTGCAGCCATCACATCACTATGGTCGCCAAAAATCGACAATGCATGTGTCGCAACAGCCCTTGAAGCTATATGAAAAACTGTCGAATTCAGTTCACCGGCAATTTTATACATGTTGGGAATCATTAACAGTAATCCTTGTGATGCTGTAAACGTGGTGGTGAGTGCACCACGCTGAAGTACCCCGTGCACAGCACCTGCAGCTCCTGCTTCACTTTGCATTTCGATCACCAGAGGTACACTTCCCCAGATATTTTTTTTCTCCAGCGCTGCCCATATATCAGCTTCTTCACCCATCGGAGATGCCGGAGTTATTGGATAAATTGCAATTACTTCGTTTGTTTTATATGCAATTATTGCCGCTGCTTCATTCCCATCAACGGTAATCGATTCATTCATAATGACAATCTCCAGTTAGTCTATTTAATCCTGATCCGGTATTCCTCAATTAAGACAGGTATAAGCTCAGGTTTAACATGTGCATGCACCTCTTCATTAACCATCAAAACCGGGGCGAGACTGCAAACACCCAGACAACGTGATGCTTCCAGTGTAAACATTTTATCCGGTGTAGTTTCGCCTACATTGATTTTAAGGATTTCTTTCAATGCATTTACCACTGGTGATGCACCCTTTACGTAACATGCAGTTCCCATACATGCACGGATGATAAATTTCCCAGTCTCCTTAAGCCTGAAATAATGATAAAAAGAAGCAACACCCACGACTTTTGCAGACGGTATCTGCATAAGCTGAGCCACCGCTTCCAGTTGAGCGGTTCCCAGATATCCCATTGATTCCTGTAATTTGTGTAACGTATTGATCAGGTAACTTTCATTGTGGGGTAATTTTTCCACATTGTTAATATATGCAACAACTGAATGAGGGAGTACAGAAATGCTTTCGTTTTTTACCGTTTCCCAATTATCAGCGGAATCTGTACTCATTGTATCCCCCTTGGTAATCGTGCATGATACTGTGTATGAAGCAGTTCGTGAGCTAACGTTCCACCTATTTCTCCCAAAAATTCTCTGTAAATTTTTTGAGCAATTGGGTTTTCATGAGATCTTCGTATCTCCTTGTTTTTATCTATTGTGTACAACGCTGTTCCACGATTCCATAACATATTCATGTCAAGGACGGTTGTCCCGGCATGATCAAGAACATATGGTTGTCCGCCTCCACCGCTGCATCCACCTGGACATGCCATTATTTCTACGATATGGTATTCATTTTTCCCGTTTTGTATTTCATTAAACACCTTTTTTGCGTTTGATAAGCCATTTGCCACTGCAATTTGTATTTTTTTCCCGTCCAGGTTTACGCTTGTCCGTTTTAGCCCTTCAACCGTTCGGACTTCTTCAAACTCAAGACGATTGTTGAATTCTCCTGTTAATTTGTCCGCTGCAGTCCTCAGTGTTGCCTCCATAACACCACCAGTTATCCCAAAAATATCTCCGGCTCCGGTTGCAACACCCAGTGGTTCATCAAATTGTTCACTATGTAAATTTTTGAAATCAATTCCGTACGATTTTATCATCCATGATATTTCTCTTGTGGTCAATACTGCATCCGTCCATGGTTTTCCATCAGGGCTTATATGTTCAGGTCGGGCAGCTTCAAATTTTTTTGCTGTACACGGCATTACTGCGACCATAAAAATGTCATTGGGATCTATTCCTGCGATTTTAGCGTACCAGGTTTTACTAAGTACCGATAACATTGTCATTGGAGAACGGCATGATGAGGCATAGGGAATCAACGCGGGGTAGAATTTTTCAAGAAAATTAATCCACCCGGGCGAGCATGATGTAAAGAGTGGGAATGGCCCGTTATTATGCAACCGTTTAATAAGCTCTGCAGATTCTTCGATAATGGTCATATCCGCACCAAGATCTGTATCAAATACCTTTCTGAAACCGAGCAAATGAAGTGCAGCAACCATTTTCCCTGTCGTTGGAACCCCGGCAGGAAAACCAAAACTCTCACCAATTGCAGCACGAATTGATGGAGCTGTCTGTACAATTACATGTTTTTTATTATCTGCAAGAGCTGCAAAAACTTCATTTACAAAGCTTTTTTCTATAAATGCTGCAGTCGGACATACATTTGAGCATTGTCCGCACTGAATACAAACTGATTCATCCATGCCGCGTTCATGGGCCGGTGTAACTATTGTATTAAATCCACGATAGTGCTGGCTTAGATTGTAAACTCCCTGAATTTCAGCACACACCCGGACACATCTTCCGCAGAGAACACATTTTTCTGGATCACGTACAACAGATACACTTCGTGCATCAACAGGTCTGCGCTTTCGTTCGCCTTCAAAGAGTCGTTCCCGTACACCCATCGAGTACGCCAGATTCTGCAATTCACATCTGCCGTCTCGTTCACATGTCTGACAATCCCTGGGATGATTATCGATGAGTAATTCTACAATATCTCTCCTTGCTTCTCTGATTTCCGGAGAGTTGGTTTTAACTTCCATCCCTTCCCATACTTCAACAGAACATGCGGGCATATAGTATCCCATCTCCTTCACATCAACAATACATACTCTGCAACTACCCGGTGTACTCAGCCACGGATGATAACAGAGATGTGGAATTTCTATTCCAATAGTTGCAGCTGCCTCCATGATTGTTGTACCTTTTGGAACAGCAATCAGATGATTATCAATTGTACAATTAACTAACTTATCGATAATTTCCTCCCGGCTTTCATTTCATTTGACACTGTCCAGTCGGACAACATTTATCATTAATATGGATCTCATATTCATTCCGGAAATATCTCATAGTACTTAATACCGGATTTGGCGCAGCACGCCCAAGTCCGCATAGTGATGCTTTTCGCATCAAATGGCACAAACGTTCCAGTTTGCTCATATCTTCAGGAACACCTCTCCCATCTGTAATCCTTTCAAGAATTTCCAGAATGCGCTTTGTCCCCTCACGGCAAGGCGTACATTCGCCACACGATTCATCCTGACTGAATGCCATGAAAAATTTTGCAGTATCAACCATACATTTTGTTTCATCCATCACAATCATCCCACCTGAACCCAT
>JBNKZD010000082.1:0-22271 GCA_050301235.1 Chitinispirillaceae bacterium
AGGCGCAGCACTCCTGGATGAAGAAGCTGTCAGGGAATATCTTAAAGCCCGGTTTCGTTAAAGTTTATACAACAAGTCATTTAACTGCATTGAAGTTTGTTCTGTTCAATCCTGTTTTCTGACTTGTTTTTGAATATAAACAACAAAAGTAACAAATAAAATTAAACCAAATTCATTGAAAAAGTTCACTAATATTTCAGAACTTTATCATCTAATCGTCCATTTTCATGGTACTACCTGAATAGTTAAATCATAGATCTAACCAGAAAACCTTACCCGGAAGGAATATGTGATGCGATTCAGCTGTTTTTTAACCGCTTTAATTTTACCTGTTACGCTTATGGCTACCCCCAAATTTCCTTTTCCGCAGAATGCGAAATATCCTTATGGAATCAAACCTGCGTCAATCAATCATAACAATATTCAAAAGGCATACGAAGATTTTATTGCTCGCTTTTATGAAGAAAGCTCGGATAAAACCAAAGCCCGTATTAAATGGGATACTCCAAGTCAGACTGTCAGTGAAGGAATCGGCTATGGGATGCTGATTTTTGTTTACATGGACAATGCAACCAATAATACTCAGGAGAAATTTGATAAGTTATGGAAATATTATAACTCATACTTGAATCAGAATGGTTTGATGCATTGGAAAATTGACGGTTTCAATAACGTGGCTGCTCAAAATGCTGCTACAGACGCAGAACTTGATGTAGCTGTTTCACTTGTACAAGCCCATAAACAGTGGGGAGATCAGAAGTATCTCGATGATGCTAAAGCGCTTATTGAAAAAATCTATACTAAAGAAGTGAATGCAAATGGGTACCTCAAACCGGGAGATACCTGGGATAACAAAAAAAATCCTTCATATCTCAGTACTGCTGCACTGGAATCCTATAAACATGCAAGCACGCGTGATTGGGATAAAGTGATTGGAACTTCATATACATTACTAAAAAAAGTCGCGAATTCGACCACTGGTCTGGTCCCGGACTGGTGCCAGGAGAATGGTGGTTTACTAGGTGATAACTATTTTTATGACGCAACACGAACCCCCTGGCGAATAGCCTGGGGGTATGCGTGGTATGGACACAGTGATGCAAAAGAGTATTGTTCAAAAGTCGCTACCTGGATAGCAAAAAAGACAAACGGTGATGCAACAAAAATTGTGGATGGTTATACTCTTGACGGAAATGCATTTCGTGATGCGTTTAATTCCGCATTTGTCGGCTCATTAGCCTGTGCTGGCATGGTAGACGCAACTCATCAGACATGGCTTAACAATGCCTATAAAGCCCAGGATTCGCTCACATCAGTAAAAGAATCTTACTTTTGTACAACCCTGAAACTTGCATATCTGCTTTTACTTTCCGGCAATATGCCTGACTTCTGGAATCCTCAAACGACGACTATTTCTAGTGGTAAAGCACAACCAGTCGAACACATTGCCACCCCTGAAATTTCATTTGACCATTCTAATGTTGTAATCTCTATTTCAGAGCCAACCTACGCTGTTCTTGACCTGTATGCAATTGATGGAAAGCTGGTATCACATCTGATAAATGGTTACATCAAAAATGGTTTTCATTATACCGATATAAATAAATCAATTAATAACGGTACATATATTCTCAAACTCCGGACTGGATCACAAAATCTCTCTCGCACCTTTATTCTGAATAGATAACAATTTAATGAGGGTCGCACAGTTGGTTCTCCGATCGTGTGACCACTATCATAAAACATTTTTCTTCCGGATTCTGCTTCTTTTCTATTGCTGGTCACCCCTACAGTAAAGTATTATTCTATTTTATTTTCTATCACTTTGATTAAAGGATTTGTATGCGTTCTCTTATTTTCCTACCATTTTTGTTTTGTACTGTTTTTGGACAGGATCTTTCAACAAACGAATCTATTGATATGGCTGACACACAGAGTATCCGTGAAGCGATTGCTGTTAAAAATGCACTCTACGACCGTCAGTATAAACTACTGAAACTTCATAAAGTATTTGCATTTACTACCGGCGGACTTCTTCTTGCCGCTGATGGAATGGGGTTATACCATTTTCTTTCGATGAGACAACAGGGGCATGATTTCAGGGATGCAAATGGCTTTAATGAAGATAATATGAACAATAGTTCAGCCCCCGCTAACGAGATTAAAACAATCTGGAGAAAAAACCAGTCTCAGAACGAACGGATAATTCACGCATCACTTATATCTGCAGGAACGATATGTTACGCTACCACCGCAACGATAGAACTGTGTATGCCATCACTTAATAATGACCCTTCTTACCAGAAAAAGGTAACAATGCACCGTGCATCGTTCATAACGCATGCATCACTGATGGCTGCCAATATCGGTCTGGGTATGGCAGAATCGAGTGCTTTAAGTAAAGGAAACCACAATGTAGTCATGGGATTGGGAATTGCACATGCTGTCGTCGGCTTTCTGGCACCTGTGATGATGTTCGGATCAGGCATTATCTTCAGTTTCTGAATTAAAAATGGAGGATTAATGCGACAATTATTGAAGTTATCGCTTAGTTTAGTTTTATGTGTGTCGATGTTTCAAGGGTGTAGCAAAAAAGTAATAAAGGCAAGCTACTCTGATAATCAATATCAATCTGCTGAATATGAAGTGTTAAAACAAGAAAAAAACCTTGAAGGGCCACAACCTGTCTATAGTTCAGAAAATATGTCAAGAGACCGACTCCTGGAGGCGCCCCAAGATCAAAAATCAAAAGATACAGACGCCCAAATTGAACAATTAAAACATGAACTGGAACAGGTATCACCAGCCCATAAAAACCCAAAGAAGGCTCATAAACCAAAACGAATGCTCACGTACGACGGGTTTATCTCCTGTCGTTCTATCAACCCTGACAGTCTTATCAATGGAGCAATCACTCTCACAAAAAATCTCAAAGGATTTGTCGAAGCTCGTAATAAAGAATCAGTAACACTTCGAATACCGGTAAACAGTTTTGGCACAGTGTATGATTCTCTTCTGAAACTTGGTGAAATTATTGACTATCAACGAACTGCCGAGGATATCACTGATGCATACCGGGATACCGATTTGCGGGTCACCGTTCTTGAAAAAACAATCGAACGATATGTAAAGCTTATCAAGTTGGTTAAAGAAGAAAAAGATAAAATTTCTCTGCTCAAAGAGATTGAACGGCTGCGTGAAGAGCTTGAAACTCTTAAAGTACAGAAAAGCGTTCTCTCACGCCGTGCGGAATTTGGAAAAATTGTCTACTCTGTGCAACAGATAACAACTGGGTTCGCTGGAATACAAAGAAGTGATCAGATCGAAGGTTTTGAATGGCTCTCCTACCTTGACCCATTTTACACCTACAGTTTTGGTAAAAAACTAAAACTGACTGTTCCGGATGGCATGGTAGACATGAACAACAAAGATTACTGGATCACACAAAGTCCCGCAGGAAGTAAGTTCTGGACAACAACGGTACCAAACAACCCCTCAGGTACGTCAGATTTCTGGATTAATGCAGTCGCATTCAAACTGAAAGAACAGTATCTTTTTGTCGATACAAGTTCTGTTTCGGACTACAGGTTTATTAAATGTACTCCGCAACCAGGTGTTAATTACCGATATTACGTGGGAGTTAAAGTTGTTGGTAAAAAAATCCAGTTGATCCAGTGCTACTTTCCTGATGAATTACAGGAAAACCGCTACTTTACTAATATAAAAAAAGTGCTTTCCGCCAATGGAGGTGCATCATGAAAATACAGCTCTTACTGCTTTGTATTGTCACCTCACTTTTTGCTGAAAATGATTCCATTCTGAATAATATTTACAATATTAATGCACAGCTGGTACTGAAAACTATCAACCAACAGAAAACCGAAAAACAGCTCTGCTCTATGGTGGATTCCCTTGATGGATGGCTGCTCACCAGTACCCGTCAGGAGATCCGTTTCAGACTTCCGCAGCAATACGTTGATCAGTTTCTCAAAGCTGTCGATTCTCTGGGTAGTACAACCGATAAATCGTTTTCACGGACAGATTTAACAAATGATTATCTCAGACTCGTTGCTGGTATTCAGGCTAAAGAGTACCTTCTGAAACAATATTTTGACATTCTGGATAGTTCCGGAACAGAAGGGATCTACCCGGTCTCACGCGAAATTGCGGATCTTCAAAACAACCTGGAAATTCTTAAAGGACAGATGCGTGGAATGATCGAACGGATGAACTACTCAGAAATACGCATCTATTTTAATTTCAACGATCGGCGAGCGCCTCTTGTATCCGGTAATTCAGATTTCAAGTGGCTTAACAGTGTTGATCTCCCCTCATTACTGGAGGACTTCAGATGAAATATACTATTCTATATTATATAGCGTTGCCGCTCTTTCTTTTATCTGCAGCTGGTTGCAGCAGCAAATTTGTAACATCAACTCCAGATGGATTCGCTTCATATAAACAGAAATCCATTTTTAAATCTGTCAGCCCCGATCATGTAGTGTACCGGATACGAACTGTTAAGAACGATCCCTATGCTAACTTCGATTTCTGGAAAGAAGCTCTACCGGAAAGAATGAAAAATGCCGGTTACAGGGTAATCCGTGATTCAGTTATAACCAATAATAACGGCGATGCACTACTGCTTGAAATGGCTGCACCAATCGGCACAGCTGATTATTCTTACTTAGTCATGATGATGGTGAAAGATAAGAAGATCCTTATCGCTGAAGTTGCCGGTCAGTATGCTGATTTCCAGAACAGGAAAGAATCGATTGTTGCTGCGCTTGGGAAGACGGCGCTTAAGTAGGATTTTAAAAAAGTAAATAAATTTTTCACATTACTGTTTTGAGAATACTCATTGATTCGCATATCGCCTCACCCCCTTGGTCCCCCTCTCCATTAGTGAATGGAGAGGGGGAAGAAGAAATAAATTGCAGCTTCTTGCCCCTTGCTCCACGAGTGGAGAGTGGGCTGGGCGGTCACTTCTCCCGCAGAGGCGGGAGAAGTGAGAGAGGCGATTGTGTATTCTGAAAAACTGAAGTCGTTAGTTGTCAATAGCACAACTCATTGAACACAGGTATCAAGCTTATCATTGTAATACCCTTTTTATATATACTGTTTTCTTTCAGAAAACGGATTCTCACCCAAACATTGGAATATTTTCTGATTTAAAAGTATCTTGTTAAAGATATCTCATTCACATCACCACATTAGACAGATTTAAAGGGAGAAGAGTATGGGTAAAAAGATTAAGCGAGCATCGATCAAAACCTTCAAAACATTATGGATGGCTTACAGTAAAATCGCAGCTGTTATTTTCGCCATGTTTTGTGCAATCACAGGATTGTCGCGTCCAACTTATGGAAAAAGTTCCATTTCGAATGCAACTATTCGCGGACAGGCATTAAACCGTAATAACTCATCTATTCTGAGAAACTTTAAAATCTATCTTTGCACAGAGATTTGTCCGCTATACGGAATTAATTCGAAGTGTATGCTGATGACTGAGGACTCGGTTGTGACTGATTCTAATGGTAAATTTCAGATAAACAATTCAGACGGCAGATATTCACAGATTGTGTTTGTTCATGCAGAATCGAAAGATTCTGTAAACTCAACTAACAAAAGTGAGTTTAAGTTTCAGCAATCACGTATTGCTGACACATCTGTAACAATCTACCTGACCCCACTAGTGAAAACGGGTGTTTTAAAAAACGAGTTGAGAAAAAATCAACCAACCTTGATTGCTCAACTTGGCTCGACAATCAACATCACATTAGACAAATGGGATCCAGCTGTATCTTATTCTGTAAGCATGACCCGTCTGGATGGAAGAGCGCTCATAACTTCGCCACTGATTATAAGTAACGGCATTCTATCTATCAATACCAGCGCTGAATCAAAAGGGCTCTATATTCTCAGTGTGAAATCGGACAAATTTCAATCAAACACCAGAATTCAGATTAAGTGAGTTCATCATTTGTAGCGTTGTTTACAATGTACTGGTATGAGAAATAATACTGTCATCAACAATCAGAATAATAGTACTAAATACTAATACTTGAAGTAACTTGATAACGATAAGTATAAAAAAAATACTAAAGAGATATAACGATGAAAATTGCAAATGTTTTAGATAGAATAAATCATTTAAAATCGCATACTGTTTTATTAGTTTCAGTTTCTATTACACTTCCTATTCAACTTTTAAATTGTACAAATCAACTCAACAACATAGGTCCATTTTATTCAATGAAAATAGGAAATGTATGGGTTTATGAACAAACTAATTGCCATTCATCACCGAAAGATACAGTAACATTGGAAGTGCTTGATTCTATACAACACAACGATTCTATTTTCTATACCGTTTCCGTGATTAATAATAATTTGAGTTACACTGATACTTATCTCAAATACCAGGGCAAGCTTAGTATACACTACTGCGATTCAATATTAGATGCAGATAGTTGCGGCTACATAAAAAAACAAGGGTATATGGAAACTATATACTTTCGCGATTTTGTTTCGAGCACCATAGCTAAAAAGGTTTCATTTAATAATGTTGATTGCAATCTTTACATAGATAAAACTGAGCCAAATTTTGAAGGACGGTATCCATTTGTTGGGTGTTTTATAGAAAATACCGGTCTTGTTCTTGCAATTTATGATAACGGCCTACATAATTCAAATTTATGTATAAGAACAATACGTTTATTACGATTTAATTCAAAAGCAGTTACTGTTGATACAACAGGTTGGGAAATTTTCAGTCGTTGAGTAAATGTAAGATTTCAGATATACGACTCTAATATTTTTCCCATCTTCTCAGCTATAGAATCCCAATCGAGCGACAGCGCACGCTTGTACGCCTGATCCTCCAGCTTGCGCAACAACTCCTTATCTGAAAAAACCGAGTGCGCCTTACGGCAGAAATCGTCGATATTCCCGTTTTCGTACAGCAATCCGGTAACATTATCAATTACCGAATCTTTGAGTCCCGGTACATTGTTTGACAAAGAGATTGTTTTACACAGGTTAGCTTCAATGTTGTTAATCCCCCACCCTTCTTTCAGTGATGGGTTCACAAAGAGCGTGGAGCGGCTCAGCAGGTCCCGTTTTTCCTCTTCGGTTATGCGTCCGAGAAATTTCACAGCATCGGCAACTCCCTCACTTTTCGCAATGCGCAAAAGCTCATCTTTGAAATCGCCGGTTCCACCAATTTCAAAAATTACCCCCGGCACCAGTTTTCTCAGTTTCGGCAACGCCTGAATGATAAACTGGACATTTTTATATTTCATCAATCGCCCGACATACGATATGACAGGAGTATCGCACTTTGGTTGTGTTTGTTTAAAAAATGATGTATCAATGCCGGGTTCAACTATCTCAATATTTTTTGTATCAATACCAAAGTCAACAGTTTCATCTCTGGTACTTCCGGAAATGGCAACGAACTTCTCTTTTTTATAGAAGAATGAAACACAACGTTCCATGATATAAACATACAGCGCCAACGGGAAAAACGCTTCATGAAAAATAGAGCCCTTAAAAAAATGCATCACCAGGTGAAGCCGCTTTTTTTTTGTGTAAAGTGGAGTTAAAAATGGAATCTTATTAAGATCCTCAATAATGCAATCGTAGTCATGCTGGTGTTTATTTACATACAATACGGCACTAAAATTAAAAAGCAGCTTAGTCCCGATCCGGATTGTCCTTAACCCATCCACGACCTCTTCACGCGGTGCACCATCAAAGCTGTGCGCAAGAACGGTTATCTGATACCCTCTGGAAACCAGCCGCTTGAAAATCTCATGATAGTACATCTCAGCCCCGCCAGCTTCGGGGTTTTTTATATCACGCCAGTTAATCAGTAAGATTTTTTTCAATATTCAGCTCCTGCAACTGTGGAATAGAATGTCCAAAAATAGTTTACGCTCATACAGTTGGTCGAGCATTTAACAGGAGCTGAATTCAGGTCTGGAATCTACTCTTTCCAGTCGACTTCAATGATTTCCTGTGGCAGTTTTGTACGTATGATACCTGCCAGGGTGATCAGCTCCTGTTTGCAGCAATCGATTGTCTTCCCAGCTTTCAACCGAAGTTCAAGTTCGTCTGCAAATTCTTTCAAGGTGATGTTTTTCTTAGCCATAGAATCTCCTTTTGATTTGTTGTAAATGATTTAATGTATGGTTTTCTATCAGTTTCCTGATATAGATATCAGAGTGTTTCTCATTACCGTCATTTTTTTAATTGTATCTTCAGTTTTTCCCCCGGAATATGCTTATTCTATATTTAATAGATCTAAAAAAAATAGTAAATTCATAACTCATTGTTCAATCAGCGAAACATATATTGAGGCAGTTTTATCTGATCTGATTATGTAATTTGTGGAATATTTCAATTTAAAGGAACCGTGTACTATGGCCGATAATAAAAAACAATCAAAAAAGCCCCCTCTGAATAGCAATAAATGTCCCTGGTGTGGCTCCCGAAGTTATAAAACGCCAGAAAAACTGAATTTTATTGATAAAATACGGTTTGCTGGCTGCAAAGTATCTGAATGTTTGAAATGTAAGAAGAAATGGGCTGTTTAATAATTTAATTTCTTCAAATTTCCCATTTGGAGAGAGGGGCTTCTTCAACTGAAAGAAATTGAAAAACCACAGCCAAAAAACAATGAAGTACTGATAAAAATCTGCGCGACGGCAGTTACATCCATTGACTGTTTTACCCGTGATATAAATGTTCTTCCAAAAGCATTTTGGCTCCCCGCTAGAATAGCCTTTGGTTTTTCAAAACCAAGGAAATCCATTTTAGGGTTTGTGCTTGCTGGTGAAATTGAAGCAATCGGGAAGGATGTAAAGCGTTTTAAAAAAGGCGATCAGGTTTTAGCATATCCCGGAATGCGGTTTGGTGCTTATGCTGAGTATACCAGTTGACGATACTTATTAAGTGATCATTGACATAGACGTTAATGAAAGTCTTATTCTGGAAAGGAGTAACTAACCACCAGCACCTCGGTTCAGCTAACGCTGGTCTCGAAGACTCGGCTGCTTATCCGTAGGTAGCAATTATATCGTCCCTCTCCTACCCTAGAGTTGCAGACCCAACAGCGATGATAGCTTAATTTGTTTTGATGAAATGTAAAATATAATATTTAAAATATTAATTGAATTAAATATATTGATGAAAGATAAATACAACGAAATTGAAATTATTAAAAATTGGGTGAGGCGAAGAACGAGATTTACGATATAAATTCTCAAGCGTCTAACGCTTTCCCCGCCAGCTGTCCACACGCACCGGAAATATCGCGTCCTTTACTTCTTCTCACCGTAGCAGCGATCCCTCTGCGATGCAGTTCATCAGTAAAACGTTCCACCGCCTGTTCATCCGGAATTCTAAGGTGCGATGAAGAAGATGGGTTTATGGGAATACAGTTAACTTTGCAGGGGAATCCTGAAAGCATTTTGGAGAGTGTGCTTAATGCTTCTTTTGTATCAGTCTCTCCGGCAATAATAACATACTCAAAGGTGACCCGTCTTCCAGTCGCTTCAAAATACCTTTTTGCAACTGCAATCAACTGCTCTATAGGGTACTTCCGGTTTATCGGCATCAACACGTCACGCTGGTCATTGGTATAGGCATTCAGGGAAATTGCAAGTCCAATGTTCAGACCTTCACTGATCAATTTTTCGATTGATGGAACCACTCCGGCAGTGGAAGCAGTTATTCGTCGGCCACCAATATTAAATGTATCATTATCCATTATTATCGATAAACTCGAAATAAAATTGGCATAATTTGAGAGTGCCTCCCCCATTCCCATGAAAACAATATTGGTAACAAGTTTATCACCCCTTAAATAGAGATAATCATTTATTCCTATCAATTGACCAAGAATCTCCTCTTGAGTGAGATTCCTGAGAAACCCCATTTTCCCTGTTTCACAAAAGACACATCCAAGTCCGCAACCGAGCTGGCTTGAAATACATGCAGTCCGTCTCTCGTTGTCAATTAGCAGCACACTCTCAACCATGTGTGGTGATTCTACCAGCTGAAATCCAAATTTAACTGCATCCATTGACTTCGATTCAAGAATAACAAGTGGTTTCAACTTGTCTATTAAAAAGTTTTCACTGAGCTTTCCACGGCATACGCCAGAAACGTTTTTCATCTCATCAAAGGAGTATACTCTCTTTTGATACAGCCACTTAATAATCTGTTCTGCACGGAACTTAGGTTCTCCCTGCTCTTTCACCCATTGACGAATCTGGTCCAGAGAGAAATTCTTGAGTCTTTCCATAAAGTGAGTCCCTGCAATGTAAATAAGAGATATTTGAAAAGCCGGAAGAAGTCTAAAATGGCAAACTTTTCAATTCCCCTATTTATAAAAAGAAAAGGGACCGCTGAATTCTTATTCAACAGTCCCGAATATTTGAAAAATGCGGTTGGACAGACTCGAACTGTCACAGGCAATGCCCACTACCCCCTCAAAGTAGCGTGTCTACCAATTCCACCACAACCGCAATTTTAAAGAACACTAAATATATTATTTGGCATCTGATGAAGGCAATACTGGAAGTGCGTTTCCACCAGCATTTTGACCTTCAGGAGTAACCGGAGTGGCAGTGGCAGCACCACCAGCAGCATCAGGAGTACCCTGTAATGGAAGACCGCCGTTATCAAGAATCGATGACGGAGAATATGTTGCCTGTTTTTCGGCTCTCTGCTGTAAAATTGACTTTTGACCAACAACGTTTTTTCTGTTGAATGTAAAAGACAGAAGTATACAGAGAATCAAAAAGGCGACTCCAAAAATTGCCGTTCCCCGTGTCAGGATATTTGCAGTGTCCTGTGTTCCAAGCAGGTTACTTGCACCGCCAAGTCCACCACCCACAGCACCTGATAACCCACCACCTTTATCTGACTGAATAAGAATTAACAGACAAAGAATAATACAGACAATTACAAAGAGAACAACTAAAATTCCAAACAGCATATCAACCCTTCTCCTGAAAACTTATTGAGGAAGTACAATACCTTTAAAATCAGCGGCTTTAAGTGCTGCTCCACCGATAAGTCCACCATCAACATCAGATTGTCCCAGAAGTGACTTTGCGTTATCGGGTTTCATACTGCCGCCGTACTGTATACGGATTTCCGCTGCAGTTTGTTGATTAAAAATTCCTGTAAGAACTTTTCTGATAAAGATATGCGCTTCATTAGCCTGCTGTGGAGTTGCAGTTTCTCCAGTTCCGATTGCCCAGACAGGTTCGTAAGCAATCGTACACTTAAGAGCATCTTCTGCAGAGAGACCTGCAAATGCCCCTTTTGTCTGACGTTCAATAACTGCATCCATTTTGCCGCTTTTACGTTCTTCGAGTGTTTCTCCAACACATATAATAGGTAATAGACCGGCTGCAAGAACTGCTTTAGTCTTTTTGTTAACAGTTTCATCAGTTTCACCAAAATACTGGCGCTGTTCAGAATGCCCGATAATAACATAGGTAACCCCTACGCTCTTGAGCATTGCACAACTGACTTTTCCTGTGTATGCACCTTTGGCTTCCCAGTGTACATCCTGAGCACCAAGTTTAACTTTCGAATCTTTGATAACATCGTAAACTGCAGAAAGACTGATATAAGGAGGGCAAACCGCAACATCTACATCGCTTTGATTTCCTACACTTTCAACGACACCTTTTGCAAGCTCAACCGCTTCGGTGACCGTTGTATTCATCTTCCAGTTACCAGCTATAAACTTTTTTAAAGCCATTATGATCCTTTCACCTCGTTTTCACGAATGAGGAGGTAAAATAATACATTCCATTTTGATTTCAAACAACTTATTGAGAAATTTAACTAAGAATCAGGCAGTATTATAGCCTGATTCTTATGGTAATTACTTATCCTGCAGAGCTTTCACTCCAGGCAACACTTTACCTTCAACCAGCTCCAGTGATGCCCCCCCCCCGGTGGAGATATGTGACATTTTATCTGCAACACCTGCTTTTTTAACTGCTGAAACAGAGTCACCGCCGCCAATAACTGTAGTTGCACCGCTGAGCTGTGCAAGCGTATCAGCAATAGCCTGAGTACCTGCAGCAAATTTCGGGAATTCAAAAACTCCCATCGGACCGTTCCAGAAAACAGTCTTTGCACCTTTAAGTACATCTTTAAATGCAGCGATTGATTTCGGACCGACATCCATACCCATCCATCCATCATCAATGTCGATTTTATCAATAGTTTTTGATTCAACATCGGCACCAAAAGTTTCGGTAACTACATGATCAACCGGCAGAAGAATTTTCACACCTTTTTCAGCTGCTTTTGAAAGTACCGATTTAGCAGTGTCCATCATTTCGTCTTCAATAAGTGATTTACCTATAGTTTTTCCTTGAGCCTTCAGGAAGGTATATGCCATTCCTCCACCAATGATAATGGCATCAACTTTTGCGAGAAGACTTTCCAGAACTGCAATCTTTGATGAAACCTTTGCACCACCGACAATTGCAACAAACGGCTTGACAGGATTCTTGACAATTTTTTCTTCAAGGAATTCAAGCTCTTTTTCCATAAGGAATCCGGCTACTGCAGGAAGAAAATGAGCGATAGTCTCTGTTGATGCGTGCGCACGGTGTGCTGTACCAAAAGCATCGTTGATGTAAATATCACCGTATGTAGCAAGCACTTTCGCCATCGCTTCACGGTCTGCAGCTTCCTTTGAAGTTTCACCTTTGTTAAAACGTGTATTTTCGAGCAGTAATACTTCACCATCACCAAGCGAAGCAGCCATCTTTGCTGTATCTTCATCGACAGTTCCCGGAGCAAGCTGAATATTCTTGCCGAGTAATTTTCCAAGATGTGAAGCAACAGGAGCCATTTTGTGCTTTCCATTAATAAACTTCTGTTCATCAAATGCTTTTCCGTCTTTTTCAGCTTTTTCTCTGGCTTTCTGAGTATCCTTTTTAGGATCTCCAAGATGCGACATCAGAACAAGTGATTTTGCACCGTTTTCAAGAACATATTTAATTGTAGGTAAAGATGCTGTAATACGGGTATCGTCCTGGATGACCCCATCCTTGAGGGGCACATTGAAATCCACACGCATTATAATACGCTTACCTTTAATATCAATATCCTTAACTGTCTTTTTTGATATCGCCATTTTTAACTCCTCGGTATATGTTTAACACACGGTAATAATCAGACCAATCACACAGAAATAATTTATACTTTGTCTATTTACATCTTAAAAAAAGAGGAACGGATCAACTCCGTTCCCCATAAAAATCGGCTTTTATCCAAATTACTTGGCGATAACACGGGCCATTTCACAAACTTTGTTTGAATAACCCCATTCATTATCGTACCATGAAACAACTTTTGCAAAGTTTTTATCGAGAGAGATACCTGCCTTTGCATCATAAATTGAAGTACATGCTTCACCACGGAAATCAGTAGAAACTACAGCATCTTCTGTGTAAGCAAGAATGCCTTTGAGAGCACCTTCTGATTCAGCTTTCATCGCAGCATTGATATCTTCCATTGATGCAGGTTTTTCGAGAACAACGGTGAGATCAACAACTGAAACATCTGATGTCGGAACACGGAAAGCCATACCGGTAAGTTTTCCATTCAGAACCGGAAGAACTTTACCAACAGCTTTTGCAGCACCTGTTGAAGACGGGATTATATTTTCGAGAATACCACGTCCACCTCTCCAGTCTTTGGATGAAGGACCATCAACAGTTTTCTGAGTTGCTGTAGCAGCATGAACAGTAGTCATCAGACCTTTTACAATACCAAACTTGTCATTGAGAACTTTTGCGATCGGAGCAAGACAGTTTGTAGTACATGATGCATTGGAGATAATGTCCTGCCCTGCATAAGAGTCATGGTTTACACCATAAACAAACATCGGTGTGCTGTCTTTTGATGGTGCAGACATGATAACTTTCTTTGCACCAGCTTTGATATGTTTGCGAGCTGTTTCGTCTGTCAGGAAGAAACCTGTTGATTCAACAACAACTTCAGCACCAACATCACTCCATTTGAGCTGTTCAGGATCTTTTTCTGCAGTTAAACGGATTTTGTTACCATTAACAATCATTGCACCATTCTCAACCTTTACATCACCGGCAAAACGACCGTGAACAGAATCATACTTGAGCATGTATGCAAGATATTCCGGATCGAGAAGATCGTTGATTCCAACAATCTGAATGTCTTTTCCAAAATTTTCAACTGCTGCACGGAAAACCATTCTTCCAATTCTGCCAAAACCGTTGATACCAACTTTAACAGCCATAAAAAAATCCTCCAAACAATTAAGTATTTAAAACAACCTGCTTATGTACTCAGGAAATAAGTATTTTACTAATCCAGTACTTTAGCATTTGAATATAGTTGGTTCATAAACTTGAGTCAACTAAAAATTATGGGGTTTTGAGCATTTTTTTTCTGAATTTCTAATTTTGGGTAGAATAAATATTGTTCGCATTTTCACAATATCTTACAATAGGCCTTTCAGTATGGCCTGAATTTTTTAATTACCACCACTCTGGACTGAATAATTATGGATTTTAATGGAATTTTCAAGTATCTTAAAGACTCAGAATCTCTGCCATTTTTTTTAATTGCAGGTCCCTGTGTTATTGAAAAGGAGCACACCAGCCTTTTGATTGCAGAACAATTAAAGCGCCTTTCATCACAATATTGTATCGATATAATTTTTAAAGCCTCTTACGATAAAGCCAACCGGACATCAAAGAACTCATTTCGCGGACCGGGTGCTCAGGAGGGGCTGAAAATCCTCGAAAAGGTTCATTCGGAAACCGGACTGGCAGTACTTACTGACATCCACGAATCGTATCAGGCTTCTGAAGCTGGTCAGGTGGTGCAGGTTATCCAGATCCCGGCATTTTTATGCCGTCAGACCGACTTGCTCGATGCAGCCGCTTCCACCGGTTGCGTTGTCAATGTAAAAAAGGGGCAGTTTGCAGCTCCATCAGATATGAAATATTCTCTGGAGAAGGCGGGAAAAAATTCCTGGGTTACCGAAAGGGGAACTTTTTTCGGTTATAACCGGCTTGTTGTTGACTTCGCAGGTATTCCCATACTGAAAAGTTTCGGGAAACCGGTAATTTTTGATGCAACCCATAGCGTACAGTCCCCCGGTGGTGGTCAGGGGTGCTCATCAGGGAACAGAGAACTCGCAGTTCCACTTGCAAAAGCAGCGATTTGTATGGGTGTAAACGGTTTGTTTTTCGAAATCCACCCTGATCCGGACAATGCTCTGTGTGATGGACCGAACAGTATTTCTACAAAGACATTTGAAAATGCGCTGCCAAAACTTCTGGAGATGTTGAGGAATAGTAATAATGCATAATTTTCTGTATAATATTGTAAATGGGGAGCTGATGATTAAGAAAAGTATCATTTTAGTTTTTGTTTTATATGTAAGTGTATTATGCGCTTCAAAAACACTTATCTGGTCTGATGAGTTTGACTACACAGGCCTTCCGGACTCTACAAAATGGGGGTATGATGTCGGTGGAAATGGATGGGGTAATCGCGAACTTCAGTATTATACCAGAAAACGGACAGAAAATGCCCGTGTTGAAGATGGAAATCTCATCATCGAAGCACGTAAAGAGCCCTTCACTGGAAAGGAATACACTTCAGCGCGTCTTGTAACAATGGAAAAAGGCGACTGGCTGTATGGCAGAATCGAAGTGCGTGCGAAACTGCCCCGGGGAACAGGTCTATGGCCTGCAATCTGGATGCTTCCGACCGACTGGGAATATGGAAACTGGCCATCAAGTGGAGAGATTGATATCATGGAAAATGTCGGCTATGATCCCCAGAGAGTTCATTTTACTATTCATACAGAATTATATAATCACACTAGAGGTACACAGAAATCCAGCTCCATTCTCATTGATGATCCCTATACAACATTCCACGTGTATGCTGTAGAACGATATGATGATCACATCGATTTCTATTGCGATGACACACTACGCTATACTTTCAATAATGAGAATACCGGATCGAAGACCTGGCCATTTGATCAACGTTTTCACCTGCTGCTCAATGTTGCAGTCGGCGGATCATGGGGTGGCGCACAGGGAGTTGACACCACTATCTTTCCGCAAAAAATGATTGTTGATTATGTTCGGGTGTATTCTCTTAATGGCGGTAGTGGACCTTTTACCCTGACCATTGACAAAATCGGTATGGGATCTGTTACCATTCAGCCATCACAGGAAACATATGATTCCGGTACTGTTGTAAAAGTAATTGCACATCCTGAAGAAGAATCAGAGTTTTTCGGGTACACAGGAAATATAACCACTCATACTGATACCACGACACTTATAATGAACAGAAACATTAAAGCAACCGCGATATTTAAACCAATAGGAGAATTGATTCTCAACGGAGATTTTTCTTCTGGTGCAATGCTCTGGTTACCTGTCGGCAATTATGGAGGCTCAGGTGAGGGGTCAGTTGTAAATGGGGAATATCAGATTAAAGTAACCAATCCCGGTACCGATAACTTCCATATTCAGTTTAATCAGGAAAAACTTCACTTAGTGAAAGGTGCACAATACACCCTCTCCTTTGATGCGTATGCTCAATCACCACGGGATTTCAGTGCTGCAGTCAACATGAGCGCATCGCCATGGACCACCTATTTCAAAGACACCTGTTCACTTACAAACCAGAAAACAAGATTCACCTATACATTTCAGATAAAAAATGAGACCGATACCAATGCACGAGTCGAGTTTGATTGCGGAGGTAACAGCTCAACAATATTTCTCGATAATGTCAGCCTGAAACGATCTGATACAACAAAAATTCTAAATCCACAGATTTCAACATTGAAAAATCATCAAATCAAGGTAACCTATAACAAAGTGGTCAGTACATTGCGTATCGATGGTGTTGAAAATGCTCAAAGGGTACAATTAATGAATTTAAATGGAGAGACCATTTATTCTTTTAATGATTATATCGCCAATGGCTCTGAATTGATCTATCATCCTGGAAATGTTCATTTGACGCCAGGCTTGTATTGTGTAAAAATAGTTACGGGTAAAGGTGTTTTACATCGGATGGTTCCGGTGTTTCGATAAGAGGTGATTTTTGCAATATCCCGTTAGAAATAATCGTAACAAATCCATCGCCTCCCCGTAGTAACAGGTAACAACAGGAAACTGCTTACTCTACTTACCCCAGGAAAAGAGAGGTTTTGATTTTTATGTGGAATGAATTTACCGGCTTATTTGCCAATATGATCTCATATTTTACCGGAGTATTCGGTCATAATATTGGAATTGCCATACTTGTGTCGACACTTTTTATCAGATTTGCACTCCTCCCCCTTTCGGTTAAGATCGCAAGCGGGACATTCCGACGTCAGAAAGAGCTCGATGCACTTCAACCCGAAATCAATAGCATCAAAACAAAATACAAAGATAAACCTGACCAGATCAACATGAAGACACTGGCTCTTTACAAAGAAAATGGCATTTCACCGATGGATGGAAAAAGTCTGCTGGGTGGTTTCTTACAGGCCCCCATTTTCATTGCCATGTTTTCGGCTATCCGTAAAATGATCGGGGCAGGAGACAACTTTTTATGGATCCATAATCTCGCCAGTCCTGATATCATACTGACACTCATTGCTGCCGGACTTACCGGTATTGCAACGTTAGCAGGGCCCAATTTATCAGCACAGAATAAAAATATCATGATGTGGCTGCCCGTTTTTCTGACACTTCTTTTTCTCTGGAAACTTTCTGCAGGGATCGGAATCTACTGGGTTGGATCTAATCTGGTGAGCGTGATTCAGTCTTTGTTGCTCAGAAGGAGAGTTCAGACCACACGCTCATCAAGTTAAGATCATCAAGAATTTTGTTAAATCACAAAATTTACTGAGAACGCTGAGTTTATAACAGAAGCCTGTTCAACATCGAAGGGGTAGCAGCATTTGGTTCCGCTCAATGGCCGGTCGTTAAGCGAAGTCGAAACAGCTGGGGGCTGTAGCGAGGGGGAGACTTCCCTTCATTGACATTTTTAAATCATCTTTTAAAATATCAGATCTTCAATTCCATCTTCAGTAGAAAACAATTTAACAATCACTCCCCATCCACACTCTTAATAAACGTAACCTTAAACCCCGTCCCCACCTTTTTCACTCCGTAAATAATCCTCTGCCCCTCGTAAAGCGATCGATAACCATCTTTAATAATATGCTTATAGGAAAACCGAAGTTTTTCAGCATATGAATCCTGCTCGATATAACCGGTGCCGTTGATCTCATTAAAAAAGAGCACCCGACCGTTGAGAATTTCTCCATCAACTGCGGGTAACTCGTGTAACGAACATTCATCATTATATGAAAGCATGGAATCGCTGCAACTGTCAGGATATAGCATTTTTTATTGCTGTTTCAAATGATGGATACAACGTACCTTTATCGGTGAAAAACGCTGTGATCAGATTAGCTGGAGTAACATCAAATGCCGGATTGAACACATTTACACCGCTGGGTGCAGTCTGCTTTCCCATGCCGTGAGATACCTCTGAAGAATCGCGCTCTTCAATCGGTATCTGTTCTCCACTCTTAAGTGTTATATCAAACGTTGAACATGGTGCAGCAACATAAAATGGAATATTGTGTGCTTTGGCAAGCAGTGCTAATCCATAGGTCCCTATTTTATTGGCAGTATCGCCATTTGCAGTAATGCGGTCTGCACCAACAATTACAGCATCAACCATACCCCGTGCCATTACTGTTGCAGCCATGTTATCACAGATTACCGTGACCGGTATACCTGCCTTCTGAAGCTCAAACGCGGTGATTCGTGATCCCTGAAGTAACGGGCGGGTTTCATCTGAAAAGACATTGAATATTTTCCCTTTTTCAGCCCCGATATACACCGGTGCCAGGGCGGTACCGAATTCTGCCGTAGCAAGCCCACCGGCATTACAGTGTGTGAGAATCGTGTTCTTATCTTTCAACACTTCAAACCCGGCTTCACCAATCGAGCGACCCATTCGAATGTCTTCTTCGAAAATCTCTTTAGCCTCGTTTAATAGCGCATCTTTTATTACTGATGCATTTTCTGCACCGATAGCAATCTTGTGAGCTTTGTTTTTCATTCGGTTTAAAGCCCAGAATAGATTGACCGCTGTCGGACGTGAACCGGCAAGGTAATCTGCATTTTTTTCGAGCAACGCAAGAAAATCACCTTTAATTCCCTGTGGCGGAAAATCCTTAACGCCAAGATACAATCCGAACGCTGCCGCAATGCCGATTGCAGGAGCACCCCTGACCTTTAAAATCTTGATAGCATCCCACATCTGCTCCACTTTTTCGATCTTTTCATACACAAGATCGGTTGGCAGACGCGTCTGGTCGATAATCACTGCATGGTTATCAACCCACTCAATAGTTTTCAAACGAGACATCAACATCCTCCGAAAAAATCGGAATTGCACCGTTGATACGAGCACAATCCCGACGTAAAAATTTATTTGTAACCGTTCAAGGTTCAAAGTTCAAAGTTCAGCGTTCAGAGTTCAAAACCATAGAGCCTTTGCAAATCCAGGTTTCTTAAGCTTTCAACTCTGAACCTTTGAACCCTGAACCCTTATGAACCCTCACTTACACCTCAGCAGTACTTTCCACTTTATGTACTTCAATAACTTTTTTGGCGAGTTCTGCAGGCACCGGTTCATAATGAGAAAATTTCTTGCTGTAAAAACCACGCCCCTGAGTTAAGGAACGCAGAGTTGCTGCATAGGTCTGAATCTCCGCTTCAGGGATTTTCGCATTGATCACCTGATATTTGCCATTGAGATCCATCCCGCCAATTTTGCCTCTCCTTGAAGAAAGGTCGCCCATGATATCGCCGGTATACTCCTCCGGCACCGTCACCTTAAGATCAACAACCGGTTCCAGAAGAATCGGTGATGCCATCTCGAAGGCTTTTTTGAACACTTCACGGCCGGCAATCTGGAACGCGATATCTTTCGAATCAACCGGATGCGTCTTTCCATCAACAAGCGATACTTTTACATCAACAATCGGATATCCTGCAATAATACCCTCTTCGAGTTTCGAATGAATACCTTTGTCGACACTCGGACGCAGCGGAGCATCGATCACACCACCAACGATTTTGTCAAGAAATTCATACCCGTCACCGCGTTTCATCGGTTCAAGGTCAATAAACACTCTGGCATACTGACCTGCACCACCCGATTGTTTTTTATGAGTATATTCAACATACTTTACTGATTTTGTAATCGTCTCACGATAAGAAATTTTCGGTGCTTTTTTCTCAACTTCAACCTTAAAACGGCTCTTTAAGTTCTCAAGAACAACATCTATCTGCATATCCCCCATTCCTGAGAGAATCGACTGATGAATATCGCCATGAAATTTATATGTGAAACTGATATCCTCTTCATGAAGTTTCGTGATACCAACTGCAATTTTATCTTCTTCACCCTTAACTTTAGGAACAATAGCTACACTGACCAGAGGCTCCGGAATCTGGATCGGCATAAAACGGTATTTCACAGACTTTTCTGCAAGTGTATCATTGGTATGTGTATCTTTAAGCTTGAGCAGCCCACCGATATCACCCCAGGAAATCTCTGAAGTTTCAGTTCTCTCTTTTCCTTTAAGGAAATACATGTTACCGATTCGTTCAGTGTTCCCGCGCCCGACATTCAGTACATCTGTACCGGTTGTTGCTCTTCCACTGAATACCCTGACACAGTTAATTTCACCAAGGTGCTCTTCAGAAAGTGTTTTAAAAACAAATGCTGAGAACGGTGCCTGTTCGCCTGTGGATATAACAGATTCTGTATCACCCTCAAGAACAGCGACTTCTTTCCGTGATGCTGCTGATGGACACAGATTGACGACCTTTGTAAGGAATTGATCGACACCGATATTACACTGTGCACTACCGGCAATTAACGGAAAAACAGTACCCTCAGCAACGCCTTTCGACAAACCTTCACGCAGTTCTGTATCAGAAAGTTCACCATGCTCAAAGTAGAGGTTCATCAGTTCTTCAGATGTTTCCGCAACCGATTCCATCAATGCCTGACGAAGCGTATCAACGGTTTTAACCATCTCGGAAGGAATCTGTATCTTCTCCCCGATTCCGTTTCCATCACGGGTATATTTATAGGCATCTCTGGAAACAAGATCGATCACACCGGAAAAACTTACTCCACTTCCAATCGGAATTACCAGCGGAGCAACCGATGTACCGTATGCATCACGGATTTTTTCAAGAATTTCTTCAAAGTCAACATTTTCTTTGTCAATACCATTCACAAAGAACACTTTTGAAACTTTTGCATTATCAACCAGCTGAGACACAAGTTCAGTACCGACCTGTACCCCGCTGTGTGCATCGACAAGTATCACCGCGGTTTCAACAACTCTGAGCGCCGCCCGCGCATCACCAAGCAGATCCAGAAATCCCGGAGTGTCCAGCATATTGATTTTGACATTATTCCATTCACAGTGCCCAAGATGCATCGTGATGGTCATTTTATGATTCTTCTCATCAGCTCTGTGATCGAAAATGCTCGATCCATTATCAACTTTGCCCATCTTTGATGTAGCCTTTGAAGTAAATGCTACAGCTTCCATCAAAGTGGTCTTACCCACCCCTCCATGTGAAAGAAAACAGATGTTTCTGATAGATCCGGCCTGGTATGTTTTCATGTAACCTCCATTTATGTTGATCTCTGAAAATCAGACTCTTCACTGAACGCCCATCGTTGGAACGTCAGAGTGATCAAATAACAATCTTTTTTCAAAACGTGCTGAAACAGCTCCCCATTTATGCGCTAAAGTATTTAATATATCAAAGTACTACACCGAAATGCAAATGTCGCAGGATATAAATATAGTATTAAGGAGTAAGAAGTAAGGTTTCAGAAGGAAAAATGAAAGAAAATGCAACTTTGGGTAACGTTTTTAACTTTAAATGGAGCTGAGGGGGTTCGAACCCCTGACCCTCAGACTGCCAGCCTGATGCTCTCCCAACTGAGCTACAGCCCCAAAAAAGATATTTGAAATTACTTTTTGGATGGGTTGCTGTCGAATGGTTTGTCGCGTTGTTTTTTAATTCTTCATCTCTTTTATGGACTATATTTTGTTTTATCGCTATGTTTAAATAGATTAAAAGTTTCTTTTGCAATGACAGATG
>JBNKZD010000083.1:0-13622 GCA_050301235.1 Chitinispirillaceae bacterium
CCGGCCTGCAGTAATGGTGGCTGAGGCTCTCGAAGCCACATGCGGGAAATTACGCTATATCCCTCTTATTAAACACAACCACAGTAAGTGCAAAACAGGCTAGAATGTAAATCGAAATATTTACTACCGGGTGCAATGGACCTAACACATAATAATCACTCTGCTTAATCAACGATGTCGCAAAATACTGAAGCGCAGCTATTTTCGGCCACACGATCCAGCCCCACCATGCCTGCTGCTGTGGTGTTCCGACCTGTTGCATAATATTCTTTGCTAATTCTGTCTGTGAAGCAGTATAAACTGAATCGATAATAAGACTACCCACAGCAATCACAATTCCGATCAATGCCGCAACAACATCCGGGACGAAAAGTGTCAATAACATCACGATACAGATTATTACAAGTATATTTATAGAAAGCAGCAGTGATGCCGGGAAGAACCAGACTATTCCACCGCCGGTATTCAATAACATTATTATATATACACTGGTATGAAGAATGAATATCAGCCCATAGGAAAGCACCCACAAACCAAAGATTTTTGAGATCAGGTATTCGATCCTCTTAACAGGCTTAGACATGATCATCACCAGTGCTCCATCCTCCCGATCCCGTAAAAGAGCTCGCATTGAGAGAAGTATTGCCATGAGAATCCCACCAAAGGCAATAATGTTGAATCCTATCAGTGATGCATGCCATCCGACCGTGACTTTATCGATCTGTTCACCATTAACGGTATAATTTCCGCTGAAACAGCCACGAAGTAACCAGGTGAACCCTATTGCAATAACGGTCAGAATATAAAAACTTTTATGATGCAGTTCATCGAGAATTGTGTACCATGTACAGAGCAATAGATTTCGCAGTTTCAATTGTTCCCCCCGGGGATCAGTAGACAGTGGACGGTGGTCGGTAGACGGAATTAAGAATTTTGTCTACAGACTCTGCTCTGAAGTAAAAATAGTTCCTGCAATCAGTTGATGGGCAGTTGTGTTTGAATCGAGGCCTCAAATCTTCGCGTTCGCCTCACCCCCTTGGTCTTTTTTCTTAGACTTTGATATTCGTTATTTGAAATTCGATATTCGATATTTTCTTCGAAATGTAATTTATGTAAGCACCTCCTGATCTGGTAGTCCTGCTTATCTAACCTTCATTTTTTTGAATTTTTCTTATCAGCGGATATATTTTCGAAGAATGATAAGTGAACAAGATGCGTTAGAGCTGTTAAAGAAGTATAACCTTCCACAAAGCCGGATCGACCATTCGATTGGTGTTGCAGATCAGGCGTATAAAATCGCTCATTCAATCCACACACGAAATCCACAACTTGCCTGCGATCCAGAAAAAGTTGCACGCGCAGCACTGCTTCACGATATCGGTCGCAGTATGCCCGGCGATCACGAACTTAACACGATTACGATTCTTAAAAATGAAGGTCTTGATGAACTCGCGTCAATTACCATGCACGGGTCATTTTATGAGATTCAACTTCTCAGAGGTATCGACAGCAAAGAGTTCCTGCCGAAGACATTAGAGAATAAGATTGTCGCCTATGCGGATGCGACATTTAAGGATAAGCCTGTCACCCTTGAAGAACGCTGGAAAGAGATCGAACAGCGCAGAGTAAATGAGGATGAAAAGATTGTATCGATACATATGTCCAGGGAGCGGTATTTTAAAATTGAGCAGGAGCTGATGGAGTTGATGCGGTACTAGATTATTAGAATTATTTACTTTTTAGCTCTCTTAGTACCTTTTTCCAGTTCTCTTTTTTCCTGATCTGGTAATTCCGAACTTCCGAATTCCCCTTTCACTTATCAGGATATTGCTTGAAGAGAGTACCATTTTTCCAGATGTCGCCGTAGATATTTGCAACAATAGTATCATCAGATAGTTCTTGGTGATTGCTTTTTTGAGTATTTCATTACTTTTTCGTCGTTAACTTCTTTTACAAGCCATGAAAGGTAACTATCAACAGCCGAAAAAGTAGTTTATATTAACCTGTTTCTGGAGTTTCAATCAACCGTAGATCGGTTTATGGCAATGCGTATGGGACGATACATCTTCGAATTTTACCAGGAAATTCAAAGACTTACTAAATCTGACTGCTCAATCCCCCATTCCCTATACTGATCTATAATGGTAATGCAAAATGGGATGCTCCATAGAAGTTCAGTGATTTGCTGCATAGTTCATCAATCCCAAAAGAATACCTTCCAGAATTTAAGTACTTTAATATTGCAAAAATGAGATTTCAAAGCGTGATCTAGTAAAAATTCGTAATGCTGTAGCCGCGATTTTTTATATTGAGAATAGTAGTGCAGCTGATATGACCAGGAATTGGAAAGAGTTGGTCAGTTTATTGAAGGGTGTGCTGGAAAAAGATGGTATTGAAATAATTCGGGCAATAATGGATCGTATATATGAAATACACCAATTGCCAACAAATTCCAGGACTATTCAACAAATTGAAGATTTGACGGAAGTGAAGAGTATGCTTGAAACCAATACAAAGAACTGGGAAAAAGCCGTATTCGAGAAAGGTGTCGAGAAGAGAGATTTTGAAGTCGTTCAGAAAATGGCTGAAAATGGTATGAGCAATACTGATATCCGAAAAATTACCGGCTTATCTCTTCAGAAAATTGCCCAGATTCTTAAAAAGATTGGGAAGAAGCAGGAATAGGATTGACTTCCGGACATCCGAACTGCCAGCATTGTGAATACAAATCTAAATTTTAAAGTTCTTTGAACTCCCTTTTTAACACCTCTCATTTTTTCCTGATTCCGGTATCCTGGCAGTCCGGTCCTCAACTTGTCCGCATCTGAATATTTTTGAAAATAGAGCAGAAACATTAGGAGTTGATGCAGTGAAAGCACTTATCTTTAATAGTAATTCATTAACACTGAAAGAAGTCCCCCTGCCGGTTCCGGCACAAAATGAAACTCTTATCCGTGTAAGTAAAGCCGGCATCTGCAATACCGATCTTGAAATTACAAAAGGTTATATGAAAGGATTTAATGGTACCCTGGGACATGAATTTATCGGGGTGATCGCTGATACATCTCTTTCAGCCTCATCCACTAAAAGGGTGACTGCAGAAATCAATTGCGGCTGTGGTCATTGTTCTCTTTGCAAATCTGGTGATGAACGACATTGCGATTCAAGAACCGTACTTGGAATTGCAGGCAGAGATGGTGCATTTGCAGAGTATATCAGCGTACCTACCAGCAATATACATGCAATACCCGATTCAATCTCCGATAGTAATGCGTTGTTTATTGAACCGCTTGCCGCAGCGCTTGAAATACTCGAACAGATACAGATAACTCCCAAACAACGGGTATTAATCATCGGTGATGGAAAACTTGCGCAGCTTATCGCACATGTCATAGCATCAACCGGGTGTGAACTTTACGTTGCAGGAAAGCATTCTGAGAAACTGGATTATCTAACTAATTTACCACTTACAACGATATTGACTAAAGAGCTTGATCAAGCTGGAATGTTTGATATCGTAGTAGAAGCATCCGGATCACCAGATGGTTTCTCTACAGCAGTTTCAAAGGTCAGACCACGTGGAACAATCGTCCTGAAGAGCACCTATGCTCAACCACTTACATGGAATACAGCCGCTCTGGTTATTAATGAAATTACTCTTATTGGATCCCGCTGTGGCAGATTTGAACTTGCAATCAGGTTTCTTGTTGAAAGAAAACCTGATTTCAGTTATCTCATTGAGCGGCATTACTCTATTGATGATGCAGTACTGGCATTTGAGCATGCCGGGAAAAAAGGGGCGCGAAAAATAATCATCGATATGTGAACATTTATCAATCAAAAAATTCCCGGTCTCTTCTGATATTCTTTTTTATCGCCTGAAAACTCTTATCCTTCAACCGTTTCTTCACCTTACCAGCAGGAATTTTTGTGGGGATTCTTTCAGCTGGTTTTGTGGTGAGCACCTCGATCTTTTTTCGTAAATTAATAAGGCACTGTTTCTTATTGAGATATTGACTTCGCTCACGACTGCAGCTTGAGGTCAAACCGGTCGGTTTATGTACAAGCCGAACCGCAGAGTCGGTTTTATTGACGTGCTGGCCCCCCTTTCCTCCCGCTCTGAATGTATAGACATAACACTCTGCAAGAAGATCTTCATCCTGCACGGGAGGTTTATAACCGGAACTATCACCGGCAGGTTCCGTTTTCTCTTTTTCCTTCATATAGTTCATACTCGTAAAGCCTGCATTCAAGTGTTCCACTGAAAAATGGTATCTTTCTTTTTGATTTCAGCCCAACTTTTCCGGAAAGTTTAGTATTACCGGTAAAAACATATCCGGTATATCCGGCACAACGATGCTTAAAAAAGTTTCCAATTTTCCTGTATGTTTCTTCAAGTTTACCCTCATCACCAAGACGAATGCCATATTCTGGATTTATCATTACGATTCCGGCACCCTCAGGTACTGTCGATTCACTGATATCCTGTTTTGAAAAATCGATTAAATCAGACACTCCGGCATTCTGTGCATTTTTCTGAGCAGCCCGTATAGCTTCAGTATCGATATCTGATGCAATAATCTTCCGGTCTGTCACTTTTTTAACCACAGCAAGTGCCTGTGCCCGTAATACTGCCCAGTCATTTTTATTGCACAGCAAAGTATGTAAAAACCCGAAATTATCCCTAAGTAATCCTGGTGCAATATTGGACTGGATCAAAGCAGCTTCAATAGCAATAGTGCCACTGCCACACATTGGATTGAGAAAATTTACACCCGGTTTGAATCGTCTGGTTGACATTATAATTCCAGCAGCCAGAGTCTCCTGCATCGGGGCATGCATTGGAATCTGTCTGTATCCCCGTTTAGAAAGAGGCTCACCTGAAGTGTCTAAATAAACGATACACCGCTGGTTTCTCCAGTAAATATTAACAACAGCCCCTTTTTTATCCGGTCCGCTATCCGGTCGTCTTCCTTTACGCAATAAAATACGGTCAACGATCGCATCCTTACATTTCATATTAGCAAAACGCGAATCACGAATCGATTCATGTTCGACATTAGAGACGACACTCAGGTATTCATCAGGAGAGATCATTGTTTCCCAGGGTATCCTGTTAATTCCCTTATACAGTTCATCCGGACTGTCACATCTAAACTCATCGATTTTGTAGAGCACATGGTGAGCAGTACGAAGATACAGATTCATCTTGATAGCATCAATAAAATTCCCGGTAACTGATATTGACATCGTACCTGAATGTACTATGGTGTATCCAAGCGCTTCAATCTCCTCTTTCAGAATACCACTCAACCCTTTGGGTGTAGTTATGACAATTGTGGATGTTTTTTTAGATTTTTCTATAGTGTTCAATTGTATTTTTTCTTTCTACAAGTGATTTAAAAGTAAATTCATCAAGAAATTCAACGATATAGTGTGCTCTACTCTGGTCCATGTCCCTGGTCATATTTCCCGCAACCGCAATACAGAATAATCCCGCAGATACGGCAGCTTCAATACCCGCTGGAGCATCCTCAACAGCAAAGGAGTAGTCGATCGCTGCATCAAGAAGTTCCAGGGCTCGCAAATACGGCTGCGGATGGGGTTTATGCCTGTTCACATCATCACGACAGACAAGCACATCAAAAAGTTTTTCGATTCCCCGATCTTTGAGATGTTTTTCAACATACCGCCGTGATGCACTTGATGCAATCGCAAATCGTCCCCCGGCATTTCTGGCTTCATCTATTCTCTCAAGCAACCCTGCAGTCAATGGTTTCTGCGCGATATAGTACTCTTCCATACTTTTTTCATAATTCCTTAAAGTATCATAATCGATACTCTTACCCGTTAACTGCATCAGAAGATCATAAGGACTGATAAAATACTCTGTGCGGCCAATACTTTTCACCCAGATATCTCTGGGAAGAACCTGATTGTGTTCCTGAAATATACGTTTCCAGACTTCATACCGGGCAGTTTCAGTATCTATTATCACGCCATCAAAATCGAAAACAACTGCATCTATTCTCAATAAAACTTCCCTATTTCGTAAAAATAACTTTGATTGCATCCGACCGTGTGATCTTTTTCAGAGCATCAAGTTCACTCTGATATTCATTAATACTAAGTACATCCTTAAAATTACTTGTAAACGTTCTTTTGCAAATCAGCTGATTACCCTTCTTTTCAAACTTTAATGAATACATAATTCTCGATGTTGAAAGAGAATAGTCATCCGGCACACTCATCAGCTTCCATTTTCCTGGAAATGTGCAATCTACTATTGTATTCTGTTCTGTAATCCCAAAAGCTGAAAGGGTCATATCTACTGGTTTTTTCCTATCCTGATCAACAGGATAATAATCTGTAGTCATAGCATCAGGAAACTTTATTTCAAAAACAACATTCTTACCACTTACATCGACAGCATTCCTGATACTCAAATTGTAAAAATAATTGAGAGAATCGTAAAGAGAATCTACATTGGTAAAATAAAGTGAGTCAACCACCGCACCAGGATATTCATTGGAGATACTGCGATGGAACAACTTTTTTTTCTCTTCATAGGTAGAGAAACGGTACAAGCTTTTTAGTGATGATGCAAATATCCCTGTTCTTTTAGCTTCTGCCATTTCCCGCATATCACCGGAACTGTCCAGTTCCAGTTTAATTGTACGATAAATTTTCCGTTCTGAAGGCTCATCAACAGGAAGTGTTATCAACTCATTATTATCTGGTTTTATTACCAGAGCCATTGCACCCTGATCACCCATTGGTAACTTACCTAATGCAGTATTTCTATCGGTAAAATCAGCAAACCAGATTTTCCCATCAATAATAAACGCAAGTATACAATGATCAAAGTTTGGCCCTTTATATGCATACCCGGTGTAATTATGGACATTGGTATTAACAAGGACCAGCCACGATTCTATCCCTGCAATATCACATAATGCTTTACCAAGCGATGCCATATCTTTGCAATCTCCGATTCGGGTTGACAATACATCCCCGGCTGACTGTGGTATCCACGCAGATTGTCTGAATGGAACAAAACTGTAATTAATAGTTCTGGACATAAATTCATGAATTTTTTCGACTTTTTTCCAATCCCCCGAAACACCGTTAGTAAGAGAATCAACCAATTCTGTTAATTCAATGGTCGGCTTCTGTTTCAGCCTGCTCAACTCATAATACCAGTTGGCAATTTCACTCCATGAATTAAAACTGGAATATACAACAGACGAATACGTTGGATGGTAAACAGGAGCATATGATTCATACATTGACGATCCCGATGATGGAGCTTTAATTATGGTTGTTTTAAATTCACCATCATCGTGTGACGAAACTTTTATTGTACTGTCAGAAATCGAATAAGGTATCGTATCATGTAAAGGTGTTATCATCCGGATGATCGACTCGAATTCCGGTATTCCGGTACCGAACAACTGTGTTCCATATACTTTTCCCGACATAGCCCCCTGATAATAATCATTCAGGCTATATTCCAGAACAATATAATCCCGTGGTTCCAAAGATTTAAAAACAACATAATTTTCTTCTTTGTCTGCCTCGACTTCGGTTCCATCAGCTTTCTTAGAGAAAGCCCGATCAATTGACAGCAATTGATAATTGGAATTATATTCTACTCTATACTCCTTCCAGTCATCTATCGATTGTTGAGTCGGAAGATATACAACCATGTAAACACGTGATCTGGAAGCATCACTTGGATACAGGTAGATATCCTCACAGTAATGAACAATCGATGCCTGATCAAACTGAGACTTTACCCAATCCCCGGATTTTTTGATAATGCTGTCAACCGGTTCCAGCGGTGTCATCTCTTCAAAGGACTTTTTCTTCTTCAGCTTAAAAATGTTGTCCCAGGCAGTAAAATCATCCTTTGTAAATTTTATTGTATTTTGAAAGGATGCAACAGCTTCATCTGTTTTACCCATCGAGGAGAGTATATTCCCTTTCAGATTTAAAGCACTGGAACTCGTAGGCAAGATCCGAAGACACTGTTCAGTGTAATACAGTGCATCAGCATATTTCTTATCCTGATACATAAAACTTGCCATATAATAATACAGATCCGGATCCAGAGGATCAATAGCAATTGCTTTTTTATATTCAGCCAAAGCCCCGTTTCTATCACCTCGTTTCAATTTTAATGCAGCCAGCTGATTGTGCAGTGATGCATCATTTTTTTTGTTCTTAATCTGTTCTATTACCAGCTTTTCAGCTTTATCGAACATACCCTGAGATATGTATATCGACATTAATGCGGCTCTAATTTCAGCATCACCATTACCATTTATTTCAAAATCGTTGATAATATTCATCACTTCGGAACTGTTATTCATTTCGGCTGCGATTGCCAGACGCGATAATCTGACCGCTGGTTCATTTTTAAATACCTCCGGCGTACTATCCAGAAACACTTCAATACTGCGTTTGTTTCCATTACTTTTTAACACGGACAGTTGATTACGCCAGGCTGCCATATTCAGATGACACAGATCATATGCTTTTTTTATAGCAACTGATGCTTCAGTATATTTCTTTGCCCGTATCAATGATTCGTAAAGATTGGAGTAAAGCAGAGAACTGTTGGGATACATTTTCAGATATTTCTGAACCACCCGCTGTGATAAATTGGTCATGTCATAAATATTATATGAGGAAATCAGTGCTGTCAGTGCATCAAAATCAGTACTGTCTTTTTCAAGGCGAGTAAGAAGGTAATGAGACAGTGAATCCAGAACCAGCGTAGATGAACCATCCGGAAGCTGACTTTTTCCACTTCCCGAAGCTTCTGTATTCACATCTGCAGTAAGACCCGATACCGGTTTATACTGTTCATCCAGAAATCGAAGCAAAAAATTTGCTTTCCCCGACAAACCAAGCGTACTTCTCTTCCCTTCATGCCCGACTTTCACCAGGATTCTGTTGATTCCCTTGTTAAGTGTCACTTTTCGCATATACGTATCGATACCAGTATTACGAAATACAGAATCCTGAAGTACGACTTTGCCATTAAGAAACACTTTAAAGGTTCCGGATGCTCCAAATGAGAGATTTACCTCCCTGTCAGCATCTGAAACAACTGCATTAGTTAAATAATACATGGCATTGTATTCATTTACATAATTATCAAGGAATATCCACCCGGTAGCATCGGTAGTAACAAGATCATGCCAGAGGACATAATTACCATCCTTACCTTTATACTCTTTTGAGAATTTTATCTCCTGTTCAGGCGGGTATACATTTGAAAATCCGCAACCGGAAATGTTTTCAAATGGGCCGATATATTTCCATTTTGATATGATCCCCATTTTTTTACATATTTTTGCAGTTTTTTTCATGTTTTCAAAATTCTGTGAATGACGCAGCTGAAGTTCCTGAAATGCGCCATTAAATATACCGGCTCCTTCAGCAAGCCGATTTATCTTCTCTGTGGACGACCTGGCACTCTTACGATCTGCATTCAATCTGTCAAGAATCAAAGCATCTGGCCTTGATGCTGCTATGGTTATATCCTTATCCTGAGTGTATGCAGACAGAATATAATCAAGTACGTTATCGTATTTCCCCAGAAACATCTCAACAGATGCCAACCCCCGGTATGCAGAAGCTGCATCCTTACCGGAGGCACTTGTGATGGTCTTTTTAAATTCCTCGACTGCCTTCATGGGTTGATTTTCAAAAAGAAGTTTCCAGCCGTCCTTAGAAGAAGCCTCCGTTATGGTAAATTGCCCCATTATAATCAAACAAAAAAATAGCGAACTTAGTTTACCATTTCTTACATCTGCACATTTTTTAAAATACACTTCTCAATACTCCATTTATTTAAGGTTGTGATTTACTCATAGAAGAAAGTTTCATATCGAGATCCTGTTTCAGTTTGCTCTTTGGATCTTTTTCTTTTTTCAATGTCTTTGCATACCCGACAAACTGTTTTAAAGTATAACCGTTAACATTCCGGTATGTATCGAAAATTTTCAAATCTAGAGAATAAGTCATCCGTATCGCCAGATGAGCATTATTTATGGTAATTTCAGGTACCTTTTTGAATCCCTTTGTTTTGAAGAGTGTATCATAATTTAAAGCAATATTCTGTTTGAAACTTTCAATATACTCTTTCTTCGCCAGCCTGGCTTTAACTGTATCCTTTTCGGTCGCATACATCGCACCCAGATCACGATAAAGCTTTCTGAGCATATTCAGATAGGTGTCACGATCCTCCAGGTAAGCTCTGATCCTGCTGTACGCACCTGTTGTATCATGCTCTTTTACAAATTTCAATGCTCCTTCAGTACCGACAAAGCTTGCCAGTTCCTCATTGAATTGCAATTGACTTTTAACGAATACCGTCGCATGTGTCAGCTCATGTATAATCACTGATGCAAGCTCCCAGGTTGAAAACTCCTCCATGAAACTATATAGAGGATCAGATAAAACACCAAGGGTACTGAATGCGTCAACCTCATCGATAATAACATCATACCCTTTCTTTTTTAATTTACCGGCTTCAGCATCAGCATCTTTCCGCTCAAAAAAACCCTTGTTCGGAAAACAGCCAAAAATGGGATAACACCATTTATACTGAGTAAATGAAAGCTCCTCAGCTGCTGTTACCACATCGACAAGATGATCCTTATTTACATGAACATATTTTGTATAACTGTTATTCGCCACAAGACCAATGCTGTCCCTGGCAAATTCTCTGATCTGGTCCACCAGATTAATGAAATTTCGCGTTTTTTCCGGAAGATTTTCATTTTTAAGCATTTTATGAGTACTTTTTGCTCCGGATGTATATCTGAACAGGTAGACACCCTGTTTCAGAAGATAACAGCCACTGAACAGTAGTGAAATACTGAAAATCATCAGAATTTTTAAAATAAGCTTTAGATTCACTATCGTCCCGTTTCGTATCCTTGTTTCAACCCTGAAATTATTCAGCTTCTGAAATTGTTAGCCGATTTATTATTAAAAATGGCTGGGTTTAAAGTAAAAATACAATTCTGAATTGGTTCAAGGGGATAATATTGGGGTATTTAGAGAAATATGTTTTTTTGCAGCTGATAGTGAAATAATGTTGAGATTATTACGTATCACACGACCTGGCAATTAACACATTATTTTAACACTTTTTCCAAACCAGCCAAGCTTTCACCTGTTATTAACTGAAACTCTTTAATTTTAAGCCGCATAGTTTCGATTCCTCTTTTTAAAAAGAGATTTTTAAATTGCCCGATCTCCTGATTCATCTGGGGAATATTCCCTGTTTTTTCAAAAATATATGCATTAGCTAAGTGAAGAGCAGGTTCCCGAGGCGAACTCATCTCCCAGGTGCGCAGAAAAGAGTGCGCTTCACCAAATTTACCCATACTGCACAGGTAAAAAACTCTGATCAATAACTCAACAGTTGTAAACTGTTTTTTAACATTCAACAGCCGTCGTACCAGCAGGTGTAAATCGGCTTGCGGGTTACTCACTTTGTAGTATCGAATTAACCGATGAAGTCCCTGGATATTGTCAGGATCCCTTTCGAGTAACTGTTTCAGACACAATTCCGCTTCATCGAACCGTTGACTGCTTTCGTACAGATCTGCCAGGATCAGATAACTGTAATAATTTCCAGGGGAAAATATGACCTCCTGCACAAGACTGCGAATAGCACCCTCAATTTCACCTAACTTGATATATGACAATGCAATATTGTGATATGACACGGTATACTGATCATCAACCACCACCGCCTTACGAAACCAGGTGATACTCTCTTCATACATAGCTTTAAACTGATATAACTGACCAATCAACAGATAGAGATCAGCCAGATCCCGACTGTGCTCTTCGCTTTTATTTTCGAGCGTTTCAAAGAAAAAAGTTATTCTGGTCAACAGTTCGATCGCCAGATCAATATTGCTATTTTCACAGACCGTATAAGAAAGATCTTCAATCTGCTCTGCCACATCCTCCCATGGAATCTTTCCATTTGAAACAAGCTGACTTAAATGGGCCAGTTGTTCCAGCGGAGACTGACCTGCCGATCCAATCTCTGCAGGTTTACTTTCATCGGGAACATGGATTCGTAACTCACTACTGTTATTTCTCATCTGATCCGCGCTTTCGCTGTAACGATATTAGTAATGCCAGCTCTCAGTACAAATGATATTTTCACGTACTAACAGATTTCAATAAGAAAGTGTCAGAATGGCCCGAATATTGAAAAAGATTTTTATTTTCGTCTTTTTCTCTGTGGTGATGCAGTATTACAAATAATATTCTTGAATAAACCATCCACAGTTGATATACTTATGGGATCAGTTATAAATGAATTATCAAAACGAAGCGATCCACCACTTCGTCTTCCTGAGAATAGCACCCAGTTTGTTATCTCGTAATACCCTTTTTCAACGTCATCAACATTGAGTCGATATCCGCATTCAGCCCGGTCCCCGGGCTCTGAGAACGTTTTTACTAATATACCACTACCACTGAGCGATTGCTCCGGAATAGTTGTCTGAAGAACCCACCCATACCCCTTCCGACTGTCATTAACAGTTAAAACACGGTTCCAGGGGGTAACCGGAAAAATGGTATCGAGTTGAACTGAACCCTTAAGCGGGCAGTTGAAATTATTGTTGTCGGTATACACAAGTGCAGAAACTCCGGTTTTTACCACTGGAGCCATTTCAACAAATGCATTTCTGAACAGCGCTCCGAATCTTATCGGCACATGAAGCGTTACAGGAACTTTTACCAGCTGCGGATAACATACCTGATTAACATACGCACGACTTCCTTTGATACCAAGCCCCAGATTCAGATGAAAATCACCCCTTCGGATCAGCCTGATCGGGCCGACTTTCCACCTTTTGACAAAACAGATAAGATTATCTTCAGTATATCGGATCGGGATCAAGCCAAAAAGTGCACTCATTTTTATTTCGATACTCAATTCATCAGTAAGATCACAATACGTCCCGCTCCCGGAATCAACCACACCGGCACGCTCGAAATGAAATCGATCCTTTGCAAATTGAGCATAGAACCAGGGTGTTTTCAGCAAGCGGTTCTGATCATTGTATTCAATGTATGTTTTGGGACTTTTGGGAATCGATGCATCTTCAATGATCCGGATGAACCGTTGTTGCCCATCCATTCCCAACTTTACAACAGAGTCTTTTCTGCCGGAACCGGCCGTATCACCTGAAACACAATCTTCCCACAAAAAAACAATCTCATCTGATGAATCCAAAACCCCGTTTCCCTCCTCCGGGTTGGGATTCACACCATTTGGACATACATACTCCTGCTCCCGGGTTACTTCATCGATCTGAAACGGTATCGCATTTCCGGCAACATCGAGTACCCGAAGCGACTGTATTGGTTTTCCAAGCAGTGGAGAGACCATGGAACCATTCAATACAATTGGTTGTGCAGATACCAGTTGTGCAAAAAACATGGAAATTAGAGTCAGTGTTAATTTGATCAAAGTTTTCTTATTCATTTGGGTTTAAATATAGTTCAGTGCTTAATTCTACAACGTAAAAATACCTAAATCGCATCAACAGGTCATTGAGCGGAGTCGAAAT
>JBNKZD010000084.1:0-6884 GCA_050301235.1 Chitinispirillaceae bacterium
TCCCGGATGGGAGAAAGGGCCGGGGGGATGAGGTCCACCTGCGAAGCGAGCTATGAATTCCCTGCGATATCCTCATACCCCCTCTCCATTCATTAATGGAGAGGGGGACAAAGGGGGTGAGGCGAAGCGCAACCAAAGAACATCGCGATCCCTCTCCCCTTCGACGACACCAAATACCACTAGGTGAGGGCAAACCACACGATGACCGCCTGCACTAACAGTCTGGGCCCCACCAAATCGCCCCGGGCGTCCATAAAAAACAGAAGACAGTGGACGGAGGACAGTGCGCGGAAAGAGACAAAGAGACAGTGGGACGGCCAGACTTTGGGATCGGAAGATTAAAAAGACAATGGAACAGGTGATTGAGAAAATTCGGCGGGAAGGGAAAACAGGAAAAGATGATCGGGCCAATGAGACTGCCAGACATTAATATCGGAATACAATAATCTGAAATTCATCCAAAATCCATCTAAATTTCAGGAATATCATTTCATCATAAGATTGAAAAAAATTATTTTAACCAGAATTACTTAGACCCTGTTATAAAGGACCAGATCTGGAGCAGTGCAATTCGATCGCAATTATTGGAGGGGGGCTTGCCGGCCTTGCAACCGGTTGCTATCTTCAGATGAACGGATATCAGACCTCACTGTACGAAAAAAACAGTGTCTGTGGCGGTGTTGCCTATGCCTGGAAAAGAGGTCGGTACCTTTTTGATGGTGCCACAAACTGGCTCGCAGGATCCGGTCCATCCTCAACAATGCATCATCTTCTTAAGGAACTGATTGATTTCTCTAAACTTGAAATAATTGATCCCGACATTTTCGTCTCTGTTGAGTATAATAACGCATGCCTTAATGTTTATTGTGATGTTAATCGCCTTAAAGGAGAGATGCTTAGAATCGCACCTGAAGACGCCAGGGTTATATCAAAATTCATCAGTGCAATTAAAGAAGCCGGAACCATTTCGCTACCCTACCAGAAAGCGCCGGAACTTTTCAACTTTCCGGACTACTGTACTTTTTTGATTTCACAATTCTCATTCATCCGTTTTTTCATGAAATGGAAAAGAGTTTCCATTCGTCGCCTCTCGCAGGAGTTTAGAAACGACACATTACGAGAACTGTTTCTTCGGATTTTTCCCCGTCACGAGCATTTTTCCGTTTTAAGTGTGATTCTTACTCTCGGCTGGATGAACATCAAATCGGGCGGATACCCGATTGGCGGGTCCAATAAGCTGACCGATCTGCTTATAGAGAAGTACGAGAAGCTTGGCGGGAAGCTGTTCCTTCGTTCAGAGGTTGATTCTATCACTATCGAAAAAGATTGTGCAAATGGTATCAGGCTTAAAAACGGTTCAGTCGTCCCGGCAGCAAAAGTAGTGGTTGCGTCAGATCTGAAGCACACAATTACAAAATTGCTGGCTGAGCAGAAAGGGGTTCAAAGTTATGCGGACAAACTTGATTCCTATCCTGTATTTCCATCACTTTTTCAGGTTTCACTTGGGGTTAAAAGAACGTTTGAAAATGTCCCGCATAAAATAACCATGCCACTAAATACCGCGATAAATCTTGGAAAAGGTGGTATCTATTCCGAAATAATGGTGCGAATATGCAATTTTGATCCGACCTTTTCGCCATCAGGGACAACAGCGATCATAGTTCATATCAGAACTCCCGAATACAGATTCTGGAGTGACTTAAGAGAAAATAATTATCAGAAATATACCGAAGAAAAAAAGCGGGTAGCTGAACAGGTGATCGATTCCCTCGATAAGCGTTTTGACATGTTTCGTGAAGTAATTGAAGAGATTGATATTGCTACGCCAGCAACCTTTATCAGATACACCAACATATTCAAGGGAAGTTACCAGAGTTGGGCACCGACACCATCATTTATTGGAAAAACACTACCAAAAACGATTGATTCAGTAAAAAATCTGTTTATAACCGGACAATGGGTATGGGCAGCAGGCGGTATTCCAGGAGTGATCCGGATAGCCCGACATACAGCACAGATCATCTGTCATAATGACAGAAAGAAATTTACGGTGAGGGAAATTTGACTAATTTTGATGCAGTAGTATTAGGCTCGGGTATCGGCGGTTTGAACTGCGGTGCATTGCTTGCTCATGCCGGTATGAAAGTGCTTGTTCTTGAACAACACTCAAAAATTGGCGGATACGCACATAGTTTCAAGCGTAAAAAGTTTATATTTGAATCTGGTATTCACTCGGTACCGATGAGCTCCGATGGTTTTGTCATGCATATTTTAAAAATACTGGGTGTTGATTCACAGGTTTCAACAATCAAGCTTCCATCGATGTACCGGTTTTTCACGCCAACACAGAATGATATTATTCCTTCTGATTATCATGAGATTAATGAATTTCTTAATCAAAGAGCCAATTCTGTATCAGATGTGAAAAAATTTACGGATTCTTCACAACAGTTTTACGATCATATCTGCGCTCCACTGTTTAACTATGAAGAGCAATTTGTTCCTGAAGACATTTCGTTTATGTCGCAATTCCATAATAAATCGTATTATGATCATATAACATCACTTATTTCAAATAAAACTCTACAGACATCACTTTTTGCACAATGGCCTTATGCTGGTATTTCACCCCAGAATTGTGGCGCACTCTATTCATTCACGATGTTCCTGCTGCACCACAGAGAGGGCTCATATTTCTGCAAAGACGGTTTTTCATCACTTGCCAAGGCACTTGCATCAGTAATTACATCACGGGGTGGTGCAGTACTTACCAAAAAACAAGTCAGCGGTCTGAAAGTTGAGAACAATCGTGTGACACATGTGAGCACCAGTGATGGTAATGAGTATCAGACATCAATGGTTGTTTCAAATATCAGCCCCTATCAGCTGCATACCTCACTTATTCCCGAAAATGCCAGAGGTAAACTGGTAAAACGACGACTTGGGAATCTCAGCCCGTCAGTATCCTGTGTCGTAGTCTATCTGGGATTGAAGAAGGAATTTTTACCCATGATGGACCATACGGTTAACTTCTGGTTCGAATCTGAAGATTTTGAAACAATTTACGATAAAATTACAGCCAATGATATTTCCAGCCTCAACCATCTTATCATGCTCCGTGGTATCGATGAGGGTGATTATCCTACGCTGACGCTTATGTATTTTACCCGTTCTGACCTGTCTATTGACTGGCACAATTTCAAACAGGTTATGGCTGAACGGATGATTCAGAAGCTCGAAGAGTTACATCCCGGTATAAAAGAGATGATCGAACTGGTTGAAACCGGCAGTCCTGAGACGTTCGACCGCTACACGATGAATACAATGGGTGCGCTGTACGGTTTTGCCAATGTAAAAGATATTTACGGTGAAGCTAAAATGCCAATAAATACGCACATTCCCAACCTGTTTCAAACCGGACACTGGGGAAAACCTGGCGGCGGTATCTGGAATGTCATGTACAACTCGTATATTGCTTCAAAAATAATCCTCAAGAGCACCACATGAGAAAACTGTATTCGTATATCTGTACCATCTTCCTGCTTACAGTGTTATCAATGCCGGCAAAGGCAGATTCAACCTCTGTAGTACGTAATCTTGCACACTGGACAGCTAATAATGTCGTTTTACTGCCGGATTACCGGTTAACTATGGATATCAGTTCATTCCTGCTGCACAAAAATACGTTCTTTAAACAAACCTATCTGGCTGAACCCAATCCGCACTTTGAATTTACATTTATCAGTATTGCCGATCGGATCTACTCTGTATGGGATGTAGATTTTCTTTTTGGTCTGGGCAATCTTCCGGACAATGTTGTCTTTACAGTACTTCGAGTAGCATTTGGCATTGCCCCATCGATCGAACTTCGCCTCAATAATCTCAATATCCGTACGGGTATCGATCACCGCTGCTTTCATGGTGTTGACAGAAAACTATACCCGGTGGTCCACTGGAATACCGCATTTCTCTCGTTCTCATCGAAGAATTACCGCTATGGTGACTACTGGAAACCACTTGCTGCTCCGGAAGGGTGGACAATGCAGAACAGATGGGCATGGCAGTTAATGGGAAGTTACTATATCAAACACTTTGGGTCAATAGTCGGTCCTAATAAGCTGAATGGTAATAATCCCAGAGTTGCCGATTTCTCCGGGGCGGGGCGCTTCTCCTTTTATCGCCGGAGAAGCTGGATTGTCAACACTCAGTCATCAGTGACCGTTGGTTTTACCGAGCCTGAGGCTTCCAACAGGGTTTTCTGGAGAATCGACAATGGTTTTGAGATGCATTTCCGTCGCGGTGTGAAAGGTGCAACATTTTACACAAAATATATTATTGACAATAATATCCCGCTGGTCGATGGAAAGCCATGGTTCAGCAAAGATGGCTTAATTCAGTTAGGATTCAGGTTTTTTGATTAATTGCTCAATGCGCAAACATCTCTCTGTCACTTTTTCTGGTTTTGAGGATAACTGATGGGAGAAATATCATTACAATCCCCTGAATAAGAATTTCAAGACCAATAAAAATCCCGATCAGACTGAATGAAACCTCAGGCCAGACTCCTAATATCCAGATTCCAAACGCCATCGATACAATCCCCGAAAACATCATCCAACCCCAGTTCGCTTCCTGCTCGATAGGAGATGCTATCGTTTTGAATAATCCTAGTGTGAGAAGAAATGCAGCTATCAGAAAGGTAAGCACCGCAGCAGTAACTCCCGGATTAAAAACTACAAGCACCCCAATGACTAACGAGAGTATTCCAGCGAAAAAATGCCACAATACACCTTTTTTCTGGTGCGGTATAAATGCAGCGAATATATCTGTTACACCTCGAACCGCAATGACAATGCCCAGAAACAATACAGTGAAATAAGTTGTGAATGCAGCGAATGTGGAAGTAAGTATACCAAGGAAAATCATTCCGATTCCAGATACAAGACTCCATGTCTGAATCCTTTCGTACTGTTCTTTATTAATATCCGGCGTATCTGTAGCCATAAGAACCTCCTGTTGAATATTTTAAAAAACGCAACTTTTTTATTGTTCTCCCTCGCCTCTCTCCCCAGCCCTCTCTCCACACAGTGGAGAAAGGGAGTCACCTTTTTCGTCTATGACAACTGAACTGTACCTGCATTTAAATGCAGACCACTCATACAATTTGGTTTGCATATAGTAAGCATAACAGGCAAAGTAAAATCCGCTCTCTTTCCCCCTCTCCATTCACTAATGGGAGGGGGACAAAGGGGGTGAGGCGACCACAATAATATTACGATTAATCAGAATCCAAAATGTTCTCCAGGTCACTAACCTAAAAATTTTTGAGAATCTTTCTCGAATTTTTATATAGACGCAGTGAAGCTTCCCTGAATATTCTGCAAAACTCACCTATTCCAGTAAGGAGTATCTATGAAACCATTACCGGTACTTTGTGCGACACTATTTACTTTTGCAATAATCATCATGCCTCTCCATGCCAACAACCAATCATCAGGCAATACAGATGGTCAGGATGGTACAGTATCATGGAGGCAAATCAACAGGAGCGGAACGATCGAAAAAGTTGTTCCGGACAGTCAGAAAGTATGGGTTAAAACTGATGATGGAAGGATGCTTATGTTCACGGTTACTCCAGATGTAAATCTCAATGATTTAAAGAAAGGGGACAGGGTCGAAGCTACATTTTTTCAATCAGTAGGGATAGATGTTCATCCACCAACAGCTGAAGAACGGAAAAACCCGCTTACAATAGAACAGACACTCATACCACCACCTCCAGGAGTTAATCCTCAGGCAGGAGGAGTACGACAGATCAGAGCCCTGGTGACTATCGATAGAGTCAATCCATCAGAACAAACTGTATTTGTTACCGGTCCTGAAGGTGAAAATGCTACCATATACATCCAGGACAAATCAATGCTTGACAAACTCAAAGTAGGTCAGCAGATGACAATTATATATACTGAAGCTGTAGCAGTCAAAATCAACAAGAAGTAATCAATCAATTGGTGGCTGAGGATCTCGAAGCCACCTTCGAAAACAATATTTATTTCAAATTAAATATCGAACAATGAATAACAAATCTTGAATATCGAAGTAAAATAAAAGAAACACGCGTCTGACTTTTTGTTTCTTCAATATGCGTAACTTCAAATAATCTTAAAATGATATCTCCAGAATCTTGTAGTTTAAAGTACCCCGTGGAACCTTAATATCAACCATATCCCCTACTTTTTTCCCAATCAGTGCTTTGCCAATGGGTGAATTTATTGATACTTTTTCATCAGTTGCACCTGCATCCATATCAGATACAACATGGAAAAATTCAGTATCACCATACGAGTCTTCAACTTTGACCTTTGCCCCCATTATCACTTTATCGGTAGCCATGCTGGATGGATCAATAATCTGAGCTCGGGCAATCTTATCCTGAATTACAGCCAGCTGCCCTTCTAAAAATCCAAGACGCTCCCTGGCAGCGTGATAGTCTGCATTCTCCTTAAGATCGCCATGACTGCGTGCCAGATCGATACGTGCAATAACCTGTGGTTTTTCGGTCAATAGTTCATTTAATTTTTCTTTAAGCTGTTCTAGATTTTCTTTGGTCAGAAGAACGGAGTCAGACATAGCAATCCTTATTATATATAATGTTTTGAGTATTTATCGAACTAAAATAATAAAAGGTATATTGAAATTCAGTTTTTTTTAATGAATTATACCCTTTCTAAGCAAAATCAGTCCTCTTTCCCCCTGTCCATTCACTAATGGACAGGGGGAAAGAGGGGGTGAGGTGATAAGCGAATCTGAGATATCTATTATCTCGCACTTTTCTCACTCGCCTCTCTCCACAACCCTCTCTCCACCTTGTGGAGAAAGGGGGC
>JBNKZD010000085.1:0-2085 GCA_050301235.1 Chitinispirillaceae bacterium
CAAATATTTTATGCTGTTAAAAGTAATCCCTATCTCGGGCTTCTGAAAACAGTTGTATCCGAAAAACACGGACTCGATGTTTCCAGTCCGAGGGAATTAAAACTGGCGCTTGCGGCAAACCCAAAGCACATCATCTATACGGGTCCGGCAAAAACTGAGGATGATTTTTTGTGCATCATTCCTCATCATGATCGCATTACCATTCATCTGGAAAGTTTGCGTGAGCTGCAATTGCTGGCAGAAATTGCCAGGTTAAGAAAGATTCGTGTTCGATGTGGCGTACGCGTATGCACCAGTGCACAAACTGGCTGGACAAAATTTGGCATCCCTCTCGACAGGCTAAGGGAATTTTTCGACGCTGCTCAGGCACATAAAGAAAGCATTCATTTCTGCGGCATTCAGTTTCATATCAGTATGAATAAGACACCACATAAGTACGTGGCAGCGCTTGAAGAAATCGGATCGTATTGCGAAGCTAATTTTTCTGAAGAAGAAAGAAATCAATTTGAATTTATTGATATTGGTGGTGGTTTTTATCCGGAAGTTTTTGAAGGTGTTTATTCCTGGAATCCGGAGCGAGTGATGCACTTTTTTGATGAAGGACAACATCACGCCGATATTTTAGCCGATAAATACGTTCCAAGATACACTGCAGTTGCGGTTTCACCCATTGAAGAATTTGCCGAAGCGATTGCAGTTGCATTCCAAACAAAAATCCGCCCTGTTTTTGCAAATGTTGATCTGTATACCGAACCGGGAAGATACATCTCACACAGCGCTCTTCACATGCTCCTTCGCCTGGTCGAAATCAAAGGAAAACAGATCGGAATTGCTGACGGCGGTGGTAACATGATTGGCTGGGAAAAGTACCAGTTTTTTGATTACGCGCCACTCTTTAACCTGACCCAATTCAACCCAAAAAGAGAAGAGCCTTTCCTGCTCTATGGCTTGCTATGCACACCGGATGACATCTGGGGGTATTACTTGTATGGAGACACTCCTCAGATAAATGACCTGATCCTCATGCCTTATCAGGGCGCATATACCTATACACTCGCCCAGGAATTTATTCGAGACGTGCCGAAAGTCCATGTGCTTTGATATCTCGTAGCATGCTGCTTTAGCAAACGAGCGTTGCATCTTACTACCACCGGATGCGTTTGCTAAAAACGCTAATAACTAACGCCAAAACCATTCGACGTTTGATATTTAAAGTTTCTTTTGAACACACGCTTCATATTTTCATGATATTTTGAAGTGCCACTTCAAAATATCATGAAAACGAGTGATCATGGCTGGACAAAGACTTGTATCTTTGTCTCAGCGGTTCGGCCATTTTCGCCAGCTGCCTTGATCAGTATAGTGCTGCGAAGCTGTTTATCAAAAGACTTTGGCAAAACAGTTAATGTTCGATCAACGTCGGTTGTGTGATTGTCTTCTTCAGTAACTGTGAGCAATTCGGAATCGTATTCTATGGCGCTGATTTCATTTACATATCGTTTATCCAGTTTGATTTGAACTTCACGTCTGGTTTTAGATGAGTTTCTGTTCCAATAAATGATAAGCGGCTGAACATCGATAAGTTTAGGAACTTGCACGATCATGTGCAGTGTCTCTACTGGTTCTGCCTGACCTTTCAGGAAAACCAGGAGTTGATTATGATTCAATCCATGGCGATTACCTTTTTTAAAAGTTCCGATGATGGTAGTGGATTCGCCTGGTTTTACGATTTTCTTGTCAAGGATGGATCCGGTACAGCCGCAACTGGTTTTTATGCGGTCGATTTCTACAGTTTCCTTACCTTTGTTCGTCATAACGAACTCAGCTTTAACTACCGCATCATCGGGGTTTAGTTCAATTTTAGCCTCTGTTTTATCCCATTCCAGTTCGTAAGCTGCGGATATTTGTAGAAAAGATAAGAAGATAGAGACGGCAATAAAGACGATTTTGAATAAATTATTTAGCATGATTGGATAAATATTGTTTTGTCGCTTCCTGACAAGGTTGAAGCTTTATTGGAAACAAATTTACCCCCGAGAATCCGTCTATAATCTTTTAACCTAAAAAGATGAATCGGCAAAGGTA
>JBNKZD010000086.1:0-15192 GCA_050301235.1 Chitinispirillaceae bacterium
ATAAAAAATCACGTACACCACTCAATTCCAGAACATATTTTCTTACTTCTGAAGGGTGTCAGGGAATCCGGTTGAATTCCGGAGCGGACCCGCCACTGTAAGGACATAATAATTCTACCACAATACAGGTCACTGTTCCGACATAAAACGGGGTGGGAAGACCAGGTAGACTCAGTCTCAGCCAGGAGACCTGCCCTCAGGATACATCATGTTTTAACGGTTCTCGAGGGTTGGAGCCGGGAGTGTTTAGTTTTTAACAATACTATTTAAAAAAAATCATTTAATTCAAGTTAACAGAATATAATACATCCTTGATATAGTAATTTATCTGTTTGTTTTGGATTTTTTCAGTATTGGTCGTAATTCTTTTAAGCATCGAAAGCTATATGTCAAATGGGTAAGATAGTTCTTGTTACAGGTGGAGCCCGCAGTGGAAAAAGCAGTTGGGCACAACAAAATGCTGAGAAATCAGTTGCAGGAGGTAAACGAGTGTTCATTGCTACAGCAGTTCCACTGGATTCTGAAATGTGCGATCGAATAAAGAAACACCGTGAAGACAGAGACGAGACCTGGAGCACTGTTGAGTCTCCTTACGACCTTGACAAAGCAGTTTCTTTGCTCGAAAACGAATCTGTTGTGTGTATTGATTGTATAACCGTTTGGCTGGGAAACATGTGGCATCAGTTGAATGGTGATGAAGATGCGCTCAAGAAGTGTACTGGGACACTTTGCAAGGTGCTTCAGATGTGGAAATCAACAATGAACGGAGAGATGTACATTGTGACAAATGAAGTTGGATGGGGAATTGTTCCTGAAAGTCCTGATGTTCGTATTTTTCGGGATATGGCCGGATTTCTGAATAAAAACCTGGCATGTATCGCTGATGAATTGATTTTAACTGTATGTGGAGTACCACTGAAGATCAAATGATTCAGGCAATGAACTGTTATCATCAGATGGCAACATTTTCATCCGCGGGAGTTGCAGCCAGGGATGCTTAATTCACTTGTAACGGCATTACGTACATTGACAATTTTCCCTGTACCGGGGAAAGATACCGATGACTTTTCAAAGAGTCTTCTTTTCTTTCCAATTGCAGGTGGTATTATTGCACTGGTTGGATATCCGTTTTTTTTATTGTGTCAGTCGATTCCGCAGCAGTTGCATAATGTTGGAGGATTACTTTTTACATTGATAGCTATTTCGATTACCGGGGGACTGCATATTGATGGTATTGCTGATGTTGCCGATGGTTTTCTGGGTGGCCGAACTAAGGAAACTATCCTGAAAATCATGAAGGATTCACGGATTGGAACATTCGGCGGTGTTGCTATTGTAATGGACCTTCTTTTTCGTTTTGCACTGTATGGGTATATAATCACCAACTTGACATACCTACCTGTTCTATTCTCCATGATTGTTTCACGATCAGCACAGGCCGTTGTATTGTCATCATGTCGATATGCGCGTGGGCCTGATGGAGGGACTGCAGCTCCATTTTCCGGATCACGTACGAAACTACCATTGCTGGTTGTTATAATAACCCTTATATATGGTGGCTTTTTCTTTTTTTCCAAACCTGAACCACTTTTAATTTCATTGGCAGCTGTTATTATTGTGGCTGCAGGGGCGATGTGGTATTATTATCGAAGAATTGGTGGAATCACCGGGGATTGTATTGGAAGTATAAATGAAATTGTAGAGCTTACGTACCTGTTGACGTGGTGTATTTATTCAAGTTTATGAGGGACAATAAAAATATGAAATTTTTTCTGTTGATAATTATGATGACATGCATTATCCCTGGTGTTTCTCAGAAGAATTGCTTTGCTGCAACACCGGTTTCTTCAGAAAAAAATGAGGTATTTATAAAAGAATTTTCAGATGAGGCATCCAGGGGAAAAACAGTATGCTTTTTGCCTGATACACAAACGCGAGTTCCATGTTTAATTTTTTGTCATGCATTTGAAGAGCAGTACCAGTGTTATAATGAGCTCATTCTTCACTGTGTAAGTAAGGGTTTTTCAGTTATATATATGCCTGCAAGGAAGATTACATTTACAAGAAACAAAATACGGGAGTACAATTTCGGTTTGACATCAATCGTAAATGTTGTACATTCTTTTAAAAACATTGATACTTCACGAATAATGATCGTTGGGCACGGATTTGGGGCCGGTGCAGCTCCCGCACTGATGAAACTGCTTCGGGAGAAGGGGTGGGGTAGCAGTGCTGCGATGATGTACCTGATGTCTCCCTGGTATTTGTACTCGATCAGTGAACGTGAGTTAAGTGCCTACCCGGATAGTGTTTCGATGCTGGTACAGGTGTTTGAAAACGATAACTATAACGATCCGATGATTGGGGCTGACATTTTCACACAGATTGGGATACCCGATAACCACAAAGCTTTTATGATTGTCAGAAGCGACAATATAGGTTCGCGGAAATCTATTGCTGATTATTTATTACCTTTGGGTGATCAGTCGTTTCTCGGAAAGTGTGATTATCTTGACACGCTTGCAATTTTTAATGTGGTTGATTCTCTTTGTTGTTACGGTTTTGATCTGACTGGAGATCGTAGTTGTACTATTCTTAAATCTAACCGAACATTTGATATGGATATCAAAAATAAAAATGTTGGAGATAGTATTCCGCCAATCATCGTTACTGACAGCCCGTTTGTACATATTCCAAACGGTCCATATATCAATCCCTGGCAGAGTGTCAGAAATCCCCGTGTAGATGTGAGCAGGTTCAGAAAATTCAGAAAATTAACAATGAGATATAGAATGAATAAGATAGATCAGGTATCCAGGTATCTTGTAAGAAAACTTGCTGTCGATATTGAAAATGATACATCCGAAACAGTAACCAATCCTATTGACAGTGGATTTGGAGCTGATGGACAATATAAAACCCTGGAACTGGTTTGCAGTAATCCGAAGTATCCACAGGAAAGAGTCAGCATATTTTTACCAGAATCGATAAAAACACCCGTTCCGCTGATTCTTTTTTTGCACGGGTACAACGGAGGGGACCCCTCATATTTTTCACATCTGATACCACATATTGTCTCTAATGGCAATGGAGTGATTTTTGCCACTTATTCCTCGTTTCCTACTGTAAATAATCCTGAAGTCATAATGCAGAAATATGACATGCTTTATAGTGGTATATGTGAAGCATTCCGGTTGAATTCGAATGCATTTGACACATCACGGATAGGAATATTCGGCCATTCATTTGGAGGTGGAGCTGTACCCTGGATGGCAACGAAAATATTTTCAGAAAAAAAATGGGGAACAAAATCAGCCTTTTTATTTGTTTCGGCCCCCTGGTTTATGTTCGGTGTCAACGATTCATCGTTTAAAACGTTGCCACCCCATTTAAAAGCGGCAATAGTAACCTACAGTGATGATGCATTCAATGATCATCAGATGGCGGTCGATATGTTTAATCATTTAAATGTTCCATCGACTGAAAAGCGATTTTTCATGTTCAAAAGTGACACTCTGGACAGTATTGTTATGGTCGCAAATCACTTTGTTCCTTATGGAAATGAAAATATCAACGGGGTAGAGGATAATCTGGATTACTTTGGAATTTTCAAGTTATTTGATGCCCTTTCATCATATAGTTTTAACGGAAGCAGTGATGGAAAGACGTGTGCGTTGGGAAACAATTCAAAAATGCAAAAATGGATGGGTGTTTGGCATGATGGAACTGCTGTAAAGCCACTGTTTTCAACTACAAAGCCTAAAGCGATGCGCCCTCAGAATAGTTTCGTATTTGCGTGGGAAAATCCCCTCAATCCACGAAATAAGGTAGAGTTTCCTTCGCGGGGAAAATAGCTGAATTAAGGGTGACTTCGAGAGCCTCAGCCACCGGCGCTAAATCGCGATGGCTGAGGCTCTCGAAGCTACAACTTCTTAACCTTTGAAAACCTTCTCTAGTATCGCCATGACATCATTCTGTTCAATGTCTTTCTTAACGATTGATGCACCTGGTGATGCAGGAACGACAAAATTAATTTTACCAGATAGCACCTTTTTATCACTAAACATATAAGAATATAATTTTGCCGGTTCAGGTAGTGATGGCAGTGGTGGAACTGGAAGCCGTTCAATCATGTTTTTGTATATCTTCACTGAATCTGATGGAATCGTCCCAATTCGTTCTCCTAATGCATATGCACAGTGCATTCCCCAGATAACGGCTTCACCGTGAAGAACCTGTTCAAAATTAAAAAAACGTTCAATACTATGTGCAAAGGTGTGGCCGAAATTCAGGAGCGCCCGGAGTCCTTTTGTTTCAAATTCATCTTCCGAAACAACTTCAGCTTTTGTCTCAATGGCTCTTCTGATTCCATCGAGCAAAGATTCCGTATTGTGCTCCAGCATACGCTCATTCTCTTCAGATATAAAATTAAAGGTGTCGGATCCGCCAATGAATGCATATTTGAACAATTCGGCATATCCACTCAGAAATTCGCGTGGAGGAAGAGTTTCCAGAAAATCTGTATCAACCAATGTTATTGATGGCTGATGAAATGCACCAATGAGATTTTTGCCCATAGGGTGGTCAACTGCTGTTTTTCCACCAATACTTGAGTCAACCATTGCTAACAGGGTTGTTGGAATCTGAATATAAGAGATACCTCGAAGGAAAGATGCTGCTGCAAAGCCAGCGATATCCCCGACTACACCGCCACCAAGTGCTATAAGGACGCTTGAACGTTCAAAACGGTTTTTGAGCAGGAAATCGAGTATACCTTTCCACGTATCTATTGTTTTATACTGCTCACCATCCGGAATAGTGTAAAGCAAACAATTGAGTTCGTTTTTCCACTGGTCAATTTTTGATTGATACATTGCAGCAATTGTCGTATTGGTGACTATCGCAAATCTGCGTTTACCAAACATCTCAGTCACATTTGATGGTAATGAATTGGTGCATCCCTGATCGATAACGACCTTGTAGGAACGCTGACTTAAATTAACTGTAATTTCCATGATGCAATTCCTCAGATGATAGTTATATTTGCGCCAATCGCACAGAAATCTTTTACAAATGATGGATAGGTGACATCTGCAGCCTCAGCTGTGGTAATAACCGTCTCGCCTTCAGCAACCGTTCCGGCAAGCGCAAGTGCCATAACAACACGATGATCATCATGTCCGCAGACTTCGGCACCCTTGAGTTTACTCTGGCGGATAATGAGTCCATCAGGAAGCTCCTGAATATCTGCCCCCATCTTTTTAAGCTCATTACACATTACTGATATCCGGTCGGTTTCTTTGATACGAGCCTGGGCAACGTTGACAATACGAGTTTCGCCCTGTGAACAACACGCAAGCACTGCAAGCGCCGGCAGTGCATCTGGCATCGTATTGAGATCAATTACTTTCCCTGAAAGTGCAGTGCTTGATGATTTAACGCTCTCGCTTGAAATTTTCTGGTAAGCCCCTGCTTTTTCGATGATGTTAAAAACACCTTTGTCTCCCTGTGGATCAGAAAAGTCAAGACCGGTAATAGTTACATCATCTCCGGCAATAGCAGCGCCAACAGCTGCAAATGTTGCGGAGGAGAAGTCAGATGGAATCTGAAGATCAAAAGCTGTATATTGCTGGTAACCTGGTATGACAAATTTCGTCAAGTCTGCGGAGTAATCGATTTTAATATTCTGCTTTTTTAACCACCATATGGTCAGTTCCACATAGGGGTGCTCATGCAGGTTAACAACGGAAACAGTTGTTGATGTATCCTTTATAAGTGGACAGCATATCAGTAATGCAGAAAGAAACTGGGATGATATACCATTTACAGTTGTTGAACCGCCATGCAGCGGACCACAAATGGTATAAGGAAGATCACCACCTTTCCGCTGAAACGAATAGTTCAGGCCCAGAGGACCAAGTGCTTCAAGTACCTGGCGAAATGGTCGTGAGCGAAGAGAGTTGTCTCCATCAAAAGTACATTTTTTATCGCTCAAGGCAATTGCTGCGGTAAAAAGATTTGTACTGGTCCCGGAGTTACCCATGTCAAGAAATGGCTGTATGCGGCTGAAATCATTACCGATACCTTTTATAATACAGTTGTCACCTTCATATGAAACTTCCGCACCAAGATTAATAGTCGCATTTAGCGCAGATTTCCCGTCTCCGGTAAGGAGTGGTTTATGAAGAATTGAAGTCCCATCCGCGAGCGCTGCAATCAGAAGCGCACGTATGGAGTGCGACTTTGATGGCGGTATAGTTATGGTTCCACGCAGCCTCGATGGCATTACTTTCCATTTCATAGATTATTTCCTTATAATTAACTTTTCAAGTGCATCAATAGAGAAGAGGTCCTCAGGTACTTCGATACCAGTCCAGTATTTTGATGATGCTAGTCCCTGATAAAGAAGCATGCTGAGACCATTACTGGATACACAGCCAGCTTCACGCGCTTCTCTGAGGAGACGTGTTTCTGATGGATTGTAAATGGTATCGAATACTGTCATTCCTGAATGGAAATATTTTTTCTGAAGTGGTGTGCTATCGATATCCGGATGCATTCCAACATTGGTACAGTTAACAAGAATAGTACAAGGCTGCATAATAGATGCAAATCGCTCATCATCGAAAGAAACAGAATCTGCATTAACCCCAGTTTTGAAATGAACATCATCAGCAAGTAATTTTACTTTTGATGCGTTTCTTCCGGCAATGGTGATCGATGCGATCGGTTGTTCAAGAGCTATCGCAATTGCAAGAGTGCGGGCGACTCCACCATTTCCAAGCAGCACGACATGACTGTTTTTAAGTGATATCCCCATCTGCTCGATTGACCTGATAAAACCCAGATGGTCAGTAGTTGTTCCACACAACATTCCATTCTCGATGTAAAGTGTATTAACTGTACCGGTTGCCCTGGATAATGCGGAGAGTTTGTCACAATAGGGGACAACAGTACTTTTATGAGGGATGGTCACATTGGCACCTGCGAAATTACTGTTACGCAATGCAAATACTGCAGAATGTAACCCCTGTGGTGGTACCGAAAACGGAATGTACACAAATGGCAAATTCAACCGCTCAAAAACATAATTATGAATCTGAGGTGAAATCGAGTGTGAAACCGGATACCCCAGCAGTGCTGTCAGCTTGCTGTTACCTTTAATAAATGAATGCATGCTCATAGTGTCTGATCACTTAAAAACGCTTTAACCCGGTTTCTTCCAGAGTTTTTAGCCCGGTACAATGCCACATCGGCTTCAATGATCATATCCTGAGGTGATGCGATATCATTACGATATGTTGTAACACCAAGTGATGCAGACAAACGCCCGCCCGGTAATGCCTGTTCATTAACAAACCGGTAGTCGAAAATTGCCTGCCGGATATGTTCCGCAGTTTTCATTGCAAGGTTCAGCGGCTGATTAGGGAGAAGAATGGTAAACTCTTCTCCACCATAGCGAGAGACCGTATCATCCTGGCTGCACACGGCATGGAGGATTCTGACCGTTTCAATCAATGCAATATCACCCTGAATATGGCCATTGAGATCATTGAAAATTTTAAAATGGTCAAGGTCAAGCATTATCAGCGAAAACGGTTTGCCATTAGTACGCGCATGAAGAAACAGCTTTTTGAACTCATCATCAAAAAAGTGACGGTTATACGCTTTGGTGAGATCATCAGCGATCGCTCTGCTTGCGGTATCATAGAATTCATGTGCATTGACAATCATCGGAGCGATCATCCGCTTCTTAATGTTGGTGTAGTAGTCAAGGCTTGCGACATGAATTCCAACATTTCTGCCTAGTTTTTCACTCAGAAGATATTTATGATTGAGAATCTCTTTCCAGTCGCGCTTTGCTTCATCTTCCGGGAGACGTATCTGGATAAGCGCGAAAATGAGGTCTCTGTAGTACGAGCCGGGCTTTTTTCCAATTTGATCAAGAAGGCTCTCATCCTCAAAAATATGATCCAGAATGTCACCACTGGCAATTTGAAGAACTTTGTTATCGGTCAGGTTCTTAAGATTATCGATATCCTCAATATTGAGGTTGTTATCGCCTAATTCGCTTAATTGGGCTTCTTCATTCTCTAAATTTTTGTTGGTATTTTCCATACTTTTTCCATGATTAATCGTTCCATATAAAATAAGTGATAGCCATACATCATTACGTATAAATGTAGCTATTAATAAAAAAATTGCTTGCATTCAGGGGAAAAAGTATTTATTATTACTGTAATGGATACAGTATTACTTAAAAACATCGTTCCTAAAATCGGGATGATCATAAAAGCGTACCGGGAAAAAACCCGGCAGAATCAAAGTGATATCGCTACAAAGGCGGATATTTCAGTGAGTATGCTCAGTCAGATAGAGCGGGGAATTGTGGCACCATCGATCGATACTTTGATGCAGGTGTGTTTTGCTGTTGGACTCGAACCGGCAGATCTGTTTAAGCGACTCTCAACAGAACGACCTGTCAGAATTCATCACCCTGGTGAACGGCTGACTATGACCAATGGAGTAGTGACCTATGAGCAACTGATGGTCAGTTCCAAAGGAGCTCATCAGGCAGAGATGTTCATTTTATCTGTTTCCCCTGGTGATAAAACAACGCTCAGTGCCAGTCATGATGGTGCTGAGATGGGGTATGTACTCCAGGGGAAAGCTGTTTTGATTATTGATAATGTCGATTATCCCATCTGTGAGGGAGACAGTATCTATTTTAATTCACAACTGGCACATCAGGTTTATAATAATGGAGTAAAAGAGTTTAAAGCGGTTTGGAGTATCTCTCCGCCGCATGTTGATTATTTCAGTTCACTGGAGGAGCATAGTGCTCCGGAAAAAGAGTGATGGAGAAAGGATGCGTTATGGGAAAGACTATCACTGAGAAAATCTTTGAAGCGCACTTGAAAGATGAACCGTTTTCGGGTACACAGGTAATTTCACTTGACGTAGTAATGTGTCATGAGATTACTACCCCGATTGCGATTGCGGATCTAGAGTGGCGTGGCAAAGACAGGGTTTTTGATTCATCAAAAATCAAAGCAGTCATCGACCATGTGACTCCTGCAAAGGATTCAAAGAGTGCTATGCAGGGAAAAATCATGAGAGAGTGGGCAAAGCGGAACGGTATCAAGGATTTCTTTGATGTCGGTAAAAATGGTGTTTGTCATGCGCTCTTTCCGGAAAAAGGTTTTATTCGCCCCGGTTATACGGTGATCATGGGAGACAGCCATACATGCACACACGGAGCTTTTGGCGCATTTGCTGCAGGTGTTGGTACCACTGATCTCGAAGTGGGTATCCTTAAAGGTGTGTGCGCATTTCGCCGTCCGGATTCTATCAGAATCAATTTGACAGGTAAAATGTCATCGGGTGTATTTGCCAAGGATGTCATTCTTGAAGTTATAAGAACGTTGACCGTTAATGGTGCTACCGATAAAGTAGTTGAATTTCGTGGTCAGGTAGTTGATGCGATGACCATGGAAGAACGCATGACTCTTTGTAATATGGCGATTGAAGCAGGTGGTACATCGGGGGTTTGTTTACCTGATGCTCAGACTGTTGAATATCTCTGGCCATATATCAGTGGTGAATATACAAGTAAAGAAGTAGCTGTTGCAGATTTCAAAAAGTGGCATTCTGATGCTGATGCGAGGTACGTTGCAGTGTACGATATCGATGTATCGAAAATCGAACCGGTAACTACAGTAGGGTACAAACCGGATCAGGTGAAAAAACTTTCTGAAGTTGGTGATGTTGCGATTAATCAGGTTTACATAGGAAGTTGCACCAATGGTCGGTTGAGTGATCTGGAGATTGCTGCTTCAGTGGTAAAAGGAACGACCCTTGCCGATGGCGTTCGGGGTGTTGTCAGTCCAGCTACGCCTGCAATCTATGCAAAAGCGATGGAGATGGGATTGCTCAAGATATTCATGGATGCAGGGTATTGCGTGGTGAATCCCACCTGTGGAGCATGTCTTGGTATGTCAACAGGTGTTCTTGCTGAAGGGGAAGTGTGTGCATCAACGACCAACCGTAATTTCAATGGGAGAATGGGTAAGGGTGGTATGGTTCACCTTCTCAGTCCGGCAAGTGCTGCGGCAAGCGGAATTACCGGGAAACTTACCGATCCGAGGAAATTTATGGGAAAGAAAGGAGCATAAACAATGAAAACATTTGGTGGTCCGGTTCTCTTTCTTGATAGATCTGATATCAATACCGATGAGATTATTCCGGCAAAATATCTTACTGAAGTAAAAAAGGAAGCGCTCAAGCCATATCTTCTCGAAGATCTTAAAATGGATGGGTTCAGCCCATCAGGAAGTTGGCGTGGAACTGCAAAAGTAGTAGTTTCAAAGAGCAATTTCGGCTGTGGATCTTCACGGGAACATGCTCCGTGGGCTTTTGAAGTCAATGATATCACCTGTGTGATCGCAGTGAACTACGCTCGTATTTTCCGTCAGAACATGTTCAATGGCGGAATGCTTGCAATCGAACTTCCGGAAGCGACCATTAACGAAATATTTAGCCTCTCTTCAAAAGGAAATGTTGAATGTGCAGTTAATGTGGATGAGGGAAAACTTCGGTTTACATGGAGTAGTGGACATAAGGAATATGATTTCAGTATCAGCGATTTTGATAAGGCACTGGTTAAAGCCGGGGGCTGGGTTGAGTTTGCTGATGCGAGATACTAAATTATTCTTTTTTGGAAATTAAAGAAATTCATATGGACGCCTGAGGCGATTTGGTATACTGTTGGGGCACGTTGTAACGTGCCCTTACATACTGTACGCCGCAACTTCGGTGAACCCACACCCAGTGCCCTTTGGTTTCGTCGGAAAAGGAAATTTGTGATCCCATGGAAACCCTCCATGGGATTAACTACTCGTGTGGAAAGGTCTTAAGGCCGTCTTTCAGAAATTGGTTACTGCCAGCCAAGCGAAAAAAGAAAAATCCGTACGGAGTAAGCAGGAAAGATAAAAATCCAAATTAGAGTGGGAGTTATTTTATGCAAACAGAAGCAAATCGTTTTTTGGAAATGCCTGAAGTATTCGATAAAATGGCACCATACCTTGTTCCTCAGTATGATTTTATACAAGATACTATTAAGTCTGAACGTGGAAACCACACACGAGTATCCATTGAGATTTCCTAAACCGAAAATCCCCCAGTCATCATATTCACCTTTAGTTGTTGAAATATCTTTTTTCGTCAAACCAACAACTCTGTCGTAACTGCCATTATTCAGACTGTCGAGAAATTGCAGCAATTTTTCAGCTCTGTATCTGTTTCTGGGTTTATAGAAGGCATTTTCAGGTAGGGGGAGTGGGGATAGAATTTTGACAGCTGCATTGTTATACTCCTTTGAAATCAGGGGAATCAGTATTAATAACTGGTTCGTATCAATATCCTCAAAGGGTTGAATTGCAATGGATAGCTGAGTAGCTGCGGCTGATATTTGAAAAATAAAGAGGATACAAAGAAATGATCTCATTGTATTTCAAAATTTAAACGCTAATATCAACAGTTCCTGACAAGCAATTGTAGTGTTATCATTGAAATATACATTTAAATTCGATAAAGTGTTACAATTCTCTGCAAATGGTAAGTGGAAGTTAAGAAGAAATGAGTTTCTCTGGATGTGACACACGTCCCGGCAGTCCCGGTTGAACCAGGATCGTTGCTCGCGACACACTTGCCAAACCGGGTACTGTGAAAATCCCAGAATATAAACATTTATATGAAGAAGTGAACTTTATGCAGGATACATTCTGTCACTTAATGGCATACCTTACACCAACACTTAAACGCCAGTTAGATCCGGAAACACGCAATGGAGGACGCTGATTTGGTGTATTTTTTTCAAAATTGTAGCTTCCGGTAGCCCGATTGAACTCAGTATTATCAATCATCTGTTTTGTCCATCTGAAACTGGTCATATCAAAACCGATTTCTCCAAACAGCGAAAGAAGATCACTAATTGGGTAGTCAACGCCAATTAATCCGTTGAATCCTAGTGACGGTGCTGATTTGATGGAACCCTCTTCGGTACGGGTTGTTGTATCTGCAGAGCTCTTCCGGGTAATCTCGTAACCCAGAGTATTCCAATAAAAACCTACACCAACACCAGTATGCATATTAAGCAGCTCAAAAATTTCAAAACGAGGAACTATCATCGCTTTTACACCAAACATATTCCGGTGATACTCAACGGTACTGTCAATAAAACCTTGTATACCTAAAAGTGTATAATCATTGCGGTATTCTGTTGTAAGTCCGGGAACTCCGGGAGTGTAAATGAAGCCTGCCTGAAGAGCCACATTTTCCATCATGAAATATTGAATACCTACATCGATTTTCAGACCCTGTCCGTAATTAAGATAACGATCTTTACGTTCGATAGTATCAATGGAGAGACCCTCAGTTCTGATAATTGTTGATGAAAACAGGTCACCACTGCTGCCAAAACCATATCCAATTGAGCCATAAACGTTAATTGTCTCATTATTTTGAGCCAGGATAGATATCGAAGATATAACCAACGAAGTTAATAATAGTCGCAGATTCATTGTGTAACTCCTGTTTGTGGTCTAACAGATTAATTATGCGTATACTCTATAATCAATTTCTGGGAAAATATTATTGTGTGATTCAAGTAAATTAACAAAGTTTTGATTAATTCGATTTTGCTGAACATCTTCATAAAGCCTTAGAAAATTTGCAATGTGCTCCTTTGTGCGGCGCACTGCATATTGAACCATTGTACCGGTTTTCATAATAAAAGCCCAGTCACTGGATTCGGCTAACATTAACTCTCGTGCCATCTGGTTGAGAGTTCTTTTCAAGAGACCTTCACATTGCGGATAGGCTGTTGCCAGTTCCACCATCCGCTCTTCCATTCTGTGAAGATGACGGTAGATCCATTCGTTGTTTTCATTAAGCCAGACTTCCGAGTACCCGCCTTCACCCCAGCTTGAAAATGAAGGGGTAGTGATCTGATTCTCGGGAAATATATCCAGGTAATCGGATGGCGTTATCAGTTGTATATTGTTTTGTTCAAATGCTATCTTACGAATGAGAAAGTTGAGCCATTCGGGGCCTTCAAACCACCAGTGACCAAAAAGCTCAGCATCATAGGGAGCGGTTATAACCGGTGGCCGTTCCATGATCGAGTGAAGATATTCAGCCTGTTTTTCACGATTAAACATAAAGTTTCCAGCGTGTTCCATCGCTGTTTTAAGTGCTTCACATCGTACATAGAATTCTTTTTCTATATCTTTACCGGTAATACGATGATACTTGATACCTGTATTGATACGAATACCAATAGGGTCAATGTAGGGGCTGATATAATCCATGTCAAGATCGAAACCGATATCTCTGTAAAAATCGCGATATGATGGGTGACCAGGGTATCCCTCTTCGGCACTCCATACCGACCGTGAAGATTCTATATCCCGACCAAATGCTGCAACCGGTGCTTCATTGCAGTAAACCGGTGCGAAAACACCATTTTCGGGTCGAGGTTCGGCGAAAAGAATCCCATGGGTTTCAGTAAAAAAATAGCGAATATTTACTTCATGAAGAAACTTTTCCAGGCCGGGGTAATATCCGCATTCGGGAAGCCATATCCCTTTTGGATCGCAGTCCATAAATTTCCTGTAAGAGTTTACGGCTGTCACAATCTGTGCACGGACTGCATTGGGGTTCATCTGCATGTTGGGCAGATAACCATGAGTAGCTCCACAGGTGATAATTTCGAGTAGCCCTTTGTCCTGTAACCGTTTAAAAGCTCCTACAATATTGCCATTGTAACTGTCCCGGAACAGCATCATCGCCCTATTGAAACGTTCAAGGTACATTGCAGCAGTTTCATTGAGATCAGAATCACTTTTTGTGCGATCAATCTCTTTTTCTGCAAGGTTAATCAAACGTGACAAGTATTTAAGGTAGCGTTCCTGAAGAAGGTTATCGCTTAGCATGGAGCAAAGAGTAGGGGTGAGAGACATTGTCAGCCGAAAGGGAACACGATCCTGTTCCAGATTCTGAAAGAAAGCCAATAACGGAAGATACGTCTCGGTGAGCGCTTCATACAACCAGTTCTCCTCCATCATATAATCGCTTTCCGGATGACGGACAAATGGAAGATGTGCGTGGAGAACTATTGCAAGAAAACCTTTTGGTTGAGAAATGTTTTTATAGTCAATATTCATTCAATAACCAGAGTAAGAGATGTTTGAATACAGTTCAAGCATTCTTGGTGATTAAAATGTTTTTACTGGTTGCAGCAGCATAGTTATATAATACTTAATTTTTAGAACACATGTCTGCAGTTTATTAAAAATATATTTAAAATATACTTCCTGCATTTGCTTGAGTGTGCTTAGAGTAAGAAGAACATGTTTTAGAATTAATGCGATCCAATTGTTTTTTGGAGGGTAAGTAATTTACGGGATCATTTACAGAATCGAATAGTGCCGCATTTGTTTCTTCTTCTGAGGCGAAAACATCAAAACGCTGAAAATCCAGCTGAGGAATTGTCACCGGATCAGTTTGTACAATAGGGGTATAGATGCCATTTTCAGAAAAACAGCCACATTCAATCTGAAATTGTGTGCAGTTTTCCGGGACTTCCATATAGTGACCATCAGATAACTCATTTATATCAATTTGAAAGGGGACCACTGTTTCCAGCGTTTCCTCCACATCAGTTTCCTTAAGCCGAAGAACCAGTTTTGAACCGGATTGTTCAAGACTGCTGTCCATTAAACGTGCAGCTTCTTCTGAAAATTCCCAGTAGACATAGAGCCAGTTAGGGTCCTTTGGAATGGCGATTATATAGGTTTCATTGTAACGTTCCGGAATTTCTGTACTGAAGCAATAACGAGGGGAACCGGGGCCACTGCCGGTATCAATTAAGATATTTGTACTGGGAGTCTTGTTTCGGGAACGTTTTTTTTCAGAGGAGATTTTTGAGTTCGATCGTGAAATGTTAGTGGGATTTTTCCTGGCTTTACTGGAAAAATCCTTTTTCACATTCCTTACTTTTGTATGAGATCCGTTGTTTTCCCGTTTGTTATTCAAAATCAACTCCATACAAGAGTGCGAGAATGTTCCGGGTAAAAAGGGCTGTCAATAGCCCTCTTCAGTGGATTGGAACCACTTCTGACCGCCATTGAG
>JBNKZD010000087.1:0-22980 GCA_050301235.1 Chitinispirillaceae bacterium
AGGAGGCGGATGAACGTGGGTTACGTCTGGAAGTACCACCGGCACTGCCATTAGAAAACACGGAAATTTTTGAAGTAACATCGATAAATGTTAGCATAGAATCACTTACAATGATTCCTGGCAATGCAAATGTCATTGGAGGAAAAGATGCGTTAGGGAACAATGTTGACGTCACCACTAACTTAAAAAACTTTACAATTGCTGATATGCTGAATGGGTTGACATTAGATAGTGCTACCTTGGACGGAAATGGTTCGATTAATTTCATATTTGATTTAATTGGTTCGTCTAAAGTAGTGGCAATTCTTGCGGTTCTAAAATTGATTCAGGATGGAATCAAGATTCCAAGCACTGGAAAAACTGTTTTAGAAGTTATTGCACTTCTTGATGATTTGTTTAGTGAGTTTGAAAATGCAGACACACGAAACACAAACGGAGAAGGGACCACCCCTGTTTATACAACATTGCTGAACAAATTCAATTCACCAGATATTTCGCAACGCAATCTAAGAGCTGTAATCGAACCGGTTATTAAGAAACTTGTAGCACCTGCTGCCCAGGAAGTATTTATTCTCTGTTTCCAAACCCATTGCAAAGGTATCGTCATCGCACCTACTATTCCCTCCTACATCTTTTCCGGTAACCCCGGCAACCTTACCGTCAATGACTGGGCAGTCGGTGAAGTAATCGAAGCTTCCCAACCCGAAAAACGTTACCGTGCGCTGCAGATCAGTAGCATTGAACCCGGTGACGGTTCATTCCGTGTCGGTTTCAAACAACGTGTCAATGGTGAACTCAAGCTTCTGCATGGAGATTTTCGCTGCGATCTCGGAATCGAACCGAAGGTAAACCTGGATCCTCTTGAATATCCATTTATCGTCGAAAACATACCACAGGAACTGAAAGGACGTTCCATACTCCTTTGCGGATGCGGAACACCTCATGCGGCAACAATTGTGGATATCTCTTCTGACAATAAAGTCAGTATCGATCCGCCTCCACCGAAGGATAAATTTACCATAGGACAAACTGTCATTCATGCCAATCCTGTGCCTGCAGGACATGGCCAGTCACGCCCTCCCCGGCTTGTGGGTGTGCAGGGTGCCATGACCGATGATGGCTGCGTTCGTATTGACATAGCCGGTATCGCGACCATTCCCGACCATAGCCGACGGAGAGGATTCCGTCCTGATCTCGAAATCGAGGCTGGCGGACGAATCTGGCAGCAGGTTGATGACCTGAGTCGCAGTACCCCGGCTGATTATCACTACGAAATCCGCTGCACCGAGCAGGGATATCTTAAATTACGATTTGGCGATGGTGTGCAGGGACGGAGTCTGCCGCCGGGGATTGATAATATCAAAGTGACCTGCAGGGTGGGATCGGGAGAAGCCGGCAATCTTCCGCCAGATTCCCTTACAGAGATGGTCGCACCACATCCTCTTGTCAAAGCGGTCTATCAGCCGGCACCAACCTCGGGCGGCAATGTAATCGAAGATATCGAATGTATGCGGCGACGTGCTCCTGCTGCAACATTTGCACTGGAAAGAGCAGTTTCAGAGGCCGATTTCGCGGCGCTTGCCGAGACCTGGGGCGGGATCAGCCATGCATCATCGTTTCTTACATACAATAGCAGTTCAGGCAGCGATATCATGCGGGTAGTAATCATCCCGTCGGGAGGCGCAACAGTGCTCGCTCAGGATCTTGTCAACCAGCTCACGGAATTTCTGGAGTCTCGTGCGCTGCCGACGGTCCGGGTGTCCATCGACTGTTACAAACCCGTTACACCTGCGTTATCCGTCAATCTTCGTATCGATTATTACGCGTTCAGGCCCGAAGAGGTTTGCCGCATGGTAACTGAGCGACTGTTGTCTGCGTTCAATGTTGAAAGCAGGGGAATGGGAAAGCATATCTATCTGAGCGAAATTTACGAAATCGTCGAGAATGTCGAAGGTGTTACCGATTCAAACTGTTGCTTTAAAGGTGTGTACGAATCCCTGCAGGTGGTTCCCGCCAGACCTGATGAAAGCGTGTTTTTCACCAAAGACACCATTACCATGACCGAATCAAGGTACATCCCATGAACACAAATTCTACATACGGCAAACGGCTGTTCCACCTTCTTCCGTCACATTATCAGGATGCCGATACGGCAGGAAACGGCCACCTGGGTCTCTTTCTCAACGCAGCTGGCGGTATGCTTGACCGGATCGACGCAACACTCCGGCAGCGTTTCAGAGATATCTCTCCGATCGACTGTCAGGAGTGGCTGCTACCGTACATCGCCGATCTGCTTGATGTCCGCCTCGTTTCTCCTGATGTTGAAGGGCAGCGTAATGAAATCGCCGAAGCCATTTCCTGGCGTCAGAAAAAAGGCACGCTTGTCTGTGTGTATGATATTGTCAAGGCAATAGGCCGCTTTCCTGAGGCTGTCATCCATGAAGGACATGATCGTGTTCTGACTACTGCGTGTTTCGGCATTCCAAAATTCAGCGACGGAATCGATCCGGGTTTTACCTCTGCAACCGTTGATTTTCAAAAAATAGTGGATATCGAAGAAGTGAGAATAGCTGACCGGAAATCACAAACATTTACAACCGATTTCGGTGACGGAGAGAAACTGTGGCGTCCGGTTAACCGGCATAGTGATGGTAAAATAAGTGAAAATCCTCATATTCTCTCCGGTATTCCGGTGTTTCCCGGAAGTTTTCGGGACCTTACCAGGCGAACGGTCGATTTCCGTTCACCGAATTATCGGTATGGTCACTGCAATCCACGCAGGGTACTTATATTTACCGGTATTCCCAACGGGTTCTTCGCTCCTGAACGGGTACGAATCCCATGGAGAAAAGTGAAGGCGCTTGCCGATGCCGGCAAAACACCGCTCTTTCCCGAAACCGGAGTAAACGGTAAACCGGGAATGCCACGATGGTGGATCGTGAGTGGTGAAGACTACACTTACGAAACCCTGGTAATAAGAGGACCTTATGAAGGTCCCATCGATTTGGGTATGTATTGTGGAAAGACAAGGGATCTTTCTCAGCAGAACAGTGAACTCCTGAAAACTTCTGAAATAAAACCATCGGAGATTTTCCGGCCACTTCATACACTATGTATTGTCATCCACGAAGTTCTTGATGTAGATACTAAAGGTAAGCCAGTTGCCGACCGGATAACTCTCCGGGGCATAGCTCCCCTGGCACCGATACTGACCGGTACAATCGATATTAGAGCAAATAAACTTCCGCAAGGATACCACCGTATCTGCCGGTTCGACAATATCCTCACATTGGGAACGCTCCAGTCGCACGGTGCGGCTGTCGAGACTTATCCTTCCACTATCACACTTCCGGAAATGTTCCGGTCACGTGAACGGATTTCTGTTGCCTGGAATGATATACACAGATTGAAAGATCTTGAGAATGTGTCTCTGTTTCCTTCCGATATTCACGATATAAATAATTCTGTATCCAAAAGGTGGCTGGTTTCGTACCAGGTAAAGGACAGTTTGAAATTTATCGTTTCCAAACCGTCTACCGATAGTTACAATGGCAGCATCGATAGTGATAAAAATGGGCTTTTTATTGTGCAACACAGTTATGAAGAAAATGTCAAAATGAAAAAAGTCTTAAGGAAAATTACTATTACCGGTATTTCCGAATCCCCATTGGTCATTAACGATGCTATCGCGCTGAAACACCCTCCCCATGATAATGAAATTTTCATCTACCGGTTTGAAAACGTCGTAATCCGTGGTCACCTGCATGTAAGCGGTGCGGTAGTCGAACTCTACCGTTCCGCAGCATTTGAGGTTGATTTGAATGTAACGCAGTTAACTCCGGTTATCATAGGTCTTTCTGAAGGTTCAGCAAATAAGGTCCCCGATCTTAAAGCACAGGACAGTCTTATTAAATGTATCAATGCGACCGGATCTCTTTGCGAACTCGAATTCTGTACAGTCTTGGGAAAGATCGATTGCGTTCGTCTGCATGTTACTGATTCGATTCTACTTGGTGAACTTTTACCTCCGAAACAATTGTCACCTTCTATTCCGGCCGAGGGAAATCCGGAAAAAGGAATTCGTGAATTGTTCCTGCGCTACTCCTGGGCGCCGGGGATTACGGAAAAAAAACCTGTAACCTGGAGAATCCACAATGACTCGGTGCTGCAGCATGTCGGAGGGGAACCAGAAACGTTTTTTTATTCGACTGAATTTGGCGACCCCGGATGTGGGGTACTGCGCCGGTTTGCCCCCAGCCGCATACGCACAGGTGCTGAACCCGGCGGAGAACTGGGCGCGTATAACCATTGCCATTATTGCATGCGTGAAGACGCACTTCTTGATAAACTAAGAGAATTCCTGCCTGCGGGTATGGAACCGGTACTTATTATTGATGATGTATGGGACAATACACCGCTGTTTTCAACAGCCAACAGATCATGAAAGCGAGGAAATCATAAATGAATCCACAAATCTCACGCGATTCGCACGATCCGCAAAAAAGATATTCCGGTGTCTACCAGCAGCAGGGCCGCATGCTCACCGATGCCGACTGGAACGAACTGGTCGAAATTGTCAAGGCGCGGGTTGATGAAGCTGTGGCTGCGATTGTGGGGAGCGGGTCGCCGAGGAATAATGATGGGGAGGTACCAAAGGGTATTTTACGAAAACAAACAATTCCTTATCCAGTTCCGGGGGTTCCAGATCTTGTACCACAGCCCGTAGTTGGAGAACGGGGGGTAATCGCCACCGAAAGTTCCTCTACAACAGAAATTCTCGGAAGTTCTGCTGACCTGCTCGATTCAGTTTCCACTTTTGAGAGCATCAATAATAAAACTGCAAAACGTGTTTCAAATACACCAGTTGTTCCATCACCGGAAATGGCAACCTACAAGCTTGGCTATGGTGAAGTGTATGTTGAAGGGATTCGGGCTGTTATCGCTCCAAAAAACAAAGATGATAATCCTGAATACTTAGATTTCAACAACCAGGCCGATCTTCCGCTGCCCGAAAAAGTTATTGTTACGGATGACGCTACCCTGTATGTTGACTTGTGGGAGAGAAATATTTCTTGTTTAGAAGACAGTACCTTGCGCGATCCTGGCCTTCCTTCAGGAGCTGACACCTGTACACGCACACAGACCATGGCGCAAGTGAAATTATATACTGGTTCTGTTAACTTTCAGACTATTCCGAGAAGCGGCAATGCACTCTTCACCCTGAAAAGAATTAATGAAGCAGCCTCGGTAAATCCGCTCGAAAACTGCCTCTTCAGGCTCGAGGTTCATGATTTTAAACAAAAAGAAGGTACCTCGAAACTAATCCTCAAATGGTCAACCGAAAACGGAGCGGAGCAGTATCCTTATAGTAAATCAGGAGATAAAGAACCTAAGGGATTTAAGGAAACAAAATGGGTGTATGAGCTGTTTAGTACCATCTCCGAAAAACATCATGGAGTGTTTTTGGAAGGAATGCCTGATCCTAAAAGAGGTCAACTGACATCTCCTGATGGTAACACCTACAGGACTTTTGACAAAAGTTCCCTGGATGAGCTGGCTGAATTTGTAAGGAGATGGAACGGCTACTGCGAAGTCGAGAAAACGGGTACCGGGGAATGGAAGTATGTCAATGGGTACCACTGTGGGACAGCATTGAATGATAAAGCATCCGAAATGGGAACCAGTCTTAAAATTACTGGTGGAAAACTTGTCATTACCATGAGTGATCTGAATCTGCAATGTTCGCTGACTTTACAGGAGAAATTATTTGTTCCCGGCGATTACTGGCATGGGGTTATAAGAAATGGAACGATAACGACCCCGGAGGATTCATCTTCCCGCGGTATTCTGCATCGATACCTGAAACTCGGTAGTTGTACACTGGTAAATGGTAAACTCTTTTTGACCAGTCCCGATCCCGAAACATTGAGAAAATTGAGTTTTCCGAAGTTGAGCGAGTTGACTGCAGATAGAATAGGATTTACTCCGGAGGAAAACACAGAAAACAATACAAATAATGTTCAAGACGCACTGAACAAAAAGGTGGATGTAGACGGGGATGTGAGGATGAAGGGGCCGTTTGAGATGGATGGGCCGCTTAGCATCGGTTGTGAAACAAATGCTACAAAATTGAGAGTTAAAAAAGACAACGATAATCTGGCTGGCGATTTTATGGGTGAGGTAAAAATAGGGAATGAATTTAATGAAGCAGAACTTAATGCATCTTTATGTAAAGAACAAAGATATGAAAATGCTCTTTCTGCTGGCAACTATATAGCTATTAATAAACTATATACACGTTTAGATGGAATAAATGTTTTAACAAATGCTATAAACGGAACAGGGTTTAAAGATGTGGCTGCAATTGGAGGAAAGTTTACTGCGCGATTAGAGAATGAAAATAGCGAAAACAAAATCTGTGGTATTCTTTCAACGTCTCAAAATACTGGAAAGGGTAATTCAATAGGGATAGTATGCCATGCGGGCAGATACATCCAGGATATGCGTGATGTTATCACTAGTTTCGAAGATATAGGTATAGTTTCCGGGATATTTAATGCACATGCATTAAAAGAAGATAATGGTAAAATATGTGGAATTTGTTCAAGTGTAAAAAATGATAGTGTCGAAGGTTATGGAGGTACAATAGGAGGGAACTTCAAAATAGAATCTAACAAAGAAACGAAGGGAATTAATGTAGAAGTAGACTATATGTGTGCTAAAAATGCAGTAGGAATAAATTCATCTGTTCGTACAAATCGTTTAAATAATAAAAAAAATCGTTTAATATGTGGTGGAAATTTTTCTGCATATAATCCAAACACTTCAGAAGATGAAACAAACTCTAATTCTGCATCATATGGAATTATTTCTCAAGCAGCATCAGAATCTAAAGATGTGTGTACGATAGGAATCTTGGCATCAGCAACTAATTACGAAGATGAAAAAAATGCATTTGCAGCTATGTTTTATGGCAATGTACAAATAAAAGGAACGCTTGAACTTAATGGCTTAAAAAATTTTGTAATTGATCATCCTCTTGATAAAGACAAAATGGTTTTACGGCATTGCACAGTGGAATCACCAGAAGCATTATGTCTTTATAGGGGAGTAATTGAAATCGGTTTAGAAGGATCGGTTCTTGTGAATCTTCCCAATTATTTTACTGAACTAACAAAAGAAGAGGAAGCTACCATTTATTTAACCTCAGTTGGAAATGTACCAAGTATTCTTAGTTATGAATGGGAAACAAAAAATAGTGCATTTAGAATATATGGGAAACAAAATGGAAAGGCTTCTTACATTGTATTATCAGAAAGAGATGATGATGCATATAAACAATTTAAACGGCCAATTGAAGAAATGAAACCCCTTGGATTTGATATAACCAAAAACATTAAAAATACTAATGAAATATTTGGATCTATCAATCAGAATAAAAAAAACAAAAAATTATAGAGAGCTATTAACGTATGCCGTTGACTCCAGGAACTCTGTTGTATTATCAAATGAAAAATATTGATTTGTTGAAAACTATTACATCTGCAATTAAATATTTCCCACATTTTGCACAATGATGCTGATTTTTGTGAATCCTGCACTGTAGTACAGGGCACCCTTTAAAATTTTTGAGAAATATTTAATTGCCGGAATAATAAATCAAGGGGATAATGTGCACTATGGTATATAGATCAGCGACAGGAATCATTTTACCGCACGAAGGTTCTTAACAATTATATACACTGTACTTCAGTGCAGGATCCAAAAGATAACACGTTCATTGATGTGAACATTGAGAACCAGAACTTTTCTAAAACTGAAAATGCCATAAAGGAAGTCTAAATATCATTCATCATTATATCAAAACAAGGAGAGCTGTATGTCCATCAACGAATCCTCAATTCCAAATTTAATTGACCCCGACTCCCGCACCATCCGCATTCTCGTTTTCATCATATCCCTGTTATTATTTATCACAGCAACCGTTCTCGTAATTCTATCCAGAGAGGCAACGGCGGTTTCCGCGGTTTACGGTGCTGCCGTTTTGTGTCTTATCTTCACTTTCCTGCCGATGTTCAAGAGTTTTAAGGCTTTCGGGGTTGAGGCTCAGCTCAACGAGCAGAAAAAACAGATTGGTGAAATCGTTACAGAACAGGTTGTCGGAACGAATATGTGAATATGTGACAAACACTAAGGGCCATCAGTGAATACCTGAACCGCTTTAATGGCAATCAATCAGGACTGGTACATAAACATTTAAAGAGGCTTATCAAATGGAATCGAGCACAACATCTATTAACTATCCTTTGTCATTTTCTTCCAACAAGGCTTTAGCAATAGCACAATTCCGTGCAGAAACTCGTTCGAGTCCCGTGAAAGTTTCCTCTATAGATCTTCTTGTTGGTATTATGATATCCCACAATAATTATTCAGAGCCGCAAAAACTAATTGAATATGCTAACGTACCGTTAAGTAGATGTTGGAGAGAACTGAAACAGGATGGTGGATTTCCTCCAGACGATGAAAACAACAAAAAATATGAACTGTTTAAGGATAAGCCACGAGAAATTGATAATTCGGAAGAGGTTGAAGCCATTTTTCGAAAAGCTGAGGAACTTGCCCATGAAAACTCTGAAAATAATGATATAAGAATCCATATAGCATATCTTTTCGGTGGCATAATCATGACAGATAATGCTGCAAATATTCTTCTTGATAACATGATTTCTTTTTCATCACTTCGTATATTTGACATAAAAAAAACCTATCGTGAATATCTAAAAACCAGCAAGAGAAATGATGTCTACCATGAATTTCTTCAGAGTCGTCATCCCGTTGCTACATTTACAGGGTATAACTACGATCTTTCCGGTAAAAAAAATGGAGAACCAGAAATCGACCTTGTTGGTATCGGGCCAGAGGTCAATGCTCTGGCATATCTTATTGCCTACAGGGATTTGATACCGCCACTGGCAATAGGTCTGTTTGGTGATTGGGGATCAGGCAAATCATTTTTCATGCAGGCCCTTAAGCAGCGGATATTCGCTATTTCAGAAAATGCATTACAAGCAGGAATCCCGCAAAAAGAAATTGCAATTTTCAAACATGTCGTGCAGATCGAATTCAATGCCTGGCACTATGTTGAAGGAGAATTGTGGGCCAGTCTTGCGGAGCATATATTCTGCAATTTGCAAAGTACTGAGGAACTTGTTCCCAGCGAGTTACAGCAAAGAAAAAATTTCTGGATCAACAAACTTCGTTCAGCTGAAACTGAAAAAAATGCAATAGAAGCTTTAACATCAGAATTGGATAAAAACCTCATAAAAAAATATAACGAAATAAAGGATACTGAAATAAAACTAAAGGAAAAACGATGTGAGCAGGAAAAAATTACCAGGGAAGAATTTTGGGCATGTGTTAAAAAATCGGTTCCTGATGAAATTCAAATCAACAAAGCTCTAAAATCAATTGGTTTAAAAGATAATGAGAGTTCACCGTTAGAATTATTAACAGTTTTGAAAGAAAGCAGCGAAATTTTAAAAAGAGGGCATGCCGTATTTGCAGCTATAAATACCAAGGGGTGGCAGGGCGTTATATGGACATTGCTCTTCATACTTGTACTTCTGGTCGGACCAGTCCTTCTTTGGATTCTATCGAAGTTTGATAGTTCAATTACATTGAAGGGGATAGCAACAGCTGCATGTGGTTTTACAGCTGCATTGACAACTATTGCAACATCCGCAAACAAATGGGTGAGCTCAAAAATCAACAAACTGGAAAACGCCAGGAAAATAATAGAGGAAAAGCGAAACGCTTCAGAAAACAGCATATATGAAGAGCTCATTCAACTCCGGATGGAACAATCCAAACTCGAAACTCAACTGAATATTTCCATAAAAGAGGCAGCAAAAAAACAGGAAGAGATCAGAGATATCGAAAAAGAACTGGCTGGGATTACGCCAGGCAGTTTACTGCTGGATTTTATCAGTGAACGTGTAGGAAGCGATGATTACCGCAAGCATTTAGGGGTGCCGGCTATGATTCGACGTGATTTCGATAGACTATCAAAACTGATCAATGAATCAAATAAGAATTTTATTAATAATGATGGTTATACAAGTGATGAAAGCGTTGAAAAACAAGAAGATGAGGATAAACACCGTATCAACCGGATTGTCCTCTACATCGACGACCTCGACCGTTGTCCACCCAAGCGTGTTATCGAGGTACTTCAGGCAGTCCATCTTCTACTTGCTTTTCCACTTTTCGTAGTAGTGGTTGCAGTTGACTCACGGTGGCTGACTGAATCACTTCGCAGCCACTATTCCGAAGTATTGGGGGGAGGCATTAATGTCAATTCGAATGATCAATCAATCAGGCATGCTTCACCATACGATTATCTTGAAAAAATCTTCCAGATTCCATTCTGGGTAAAACAATTACCTGAATCTGCACGGTGGCGCATTGTCCACAATTTAGTACGTAGTGGAACAGAGCCGATGGGCAATCAAGAATCTTTAAATGATAACCAAAATGAAGCCGAAACAAAAAAAGCGGAAGGGAGAAGACAGGTGCTGGAGTGGAATCATGAAGAGGGCGAACGACCGTTGGACCGGAACCAGAAAAATGAAGTAAATCCAAAAGGCTTATCTATTGACGACGATGAACTTGCATTTATGGAAGAACTTAAGGAGCTTCTTGGCCGTTCACCCCGATCGGTAAAGCGATTCGTCAATGTCTACCGTCTCATCAAGGCTTCAGAATATTCGCGAGGAACCGTTTTCACAGGTAATGATGATTTCGCGGACTATAAGCTGATACTTTTTTTACTTTCGGTGGTTACTGGTATGCAGACAATATCACGGGATTTTTTTAAATGTCTTGAAAGAAAAAAAGAGAATGAGGAATATACATTAGGAAATTGCATTGATGAACTCAATTCATTAGTAGAGCTGCAGGCAATGCATTTTCAGACCGGATCGGTTGATGAGATAAGTCGACTCAAAAAATGGGTTGAACGCCATAATGACAATTCATGGAAAACGCTCCCATGTTTCCAGTTAATTAAATGGGCTCCGCGGGTGGCAAGATTTTCGTACCGTATAGAGACTTTAATATAGGTATTTCGATTTAAATTTGAAAATTGTGATCAAAGTCTGATAAATTAATCAACTGGAAAAATCAGAAGAACAAAAACCAGAAAACAATATACAAATACTTTCGGATTCAACATATTGGAAGGCTGTTTCCTCATGAAAACCTACTCCCCATTCCAGTCCCGCGAAAGTGCATCCTCTTCCCGACAACACAAGCCCTCTTCGTTCACATCAGGAGCATTCGATAGTCCTGCCCGTCAGCAGATTCGTGAAATCCTGAACTCAGGTATCATACAGCCAAAGCTCGAAATCGGTGCGCCGGACAGTGAGTGTGAACGGGAGGCAGACAAGGTTGCGGAGATGGTTATGTGTATGCCGGAGCACCGTGAAAATCCGGGTACTGGCACCTCTAAGACTTATCATAATGAAAATCAGAATACAATAATCCAACCGAAAGCAAATGCCTCAGCAAACGGTATATCTGATGAAATTTCTACCGAAATCGGATTGTTAAAAAACAGTGGAAAAACATTACCTGCAGCAGAGCTGGAGTTTTTCGAAAACCGTATGAACTCGGATTTCGGTAATGTACGCATTCACACCGATGCCAAAGCTGCTGAAATGGCCAGAGCTGTGCATGCAAAAGCATTTACCTTCGGTAGTAATATCGCTTTTTCTGAAGGTAAGTATTCCCCCGAGAGCTTGGAAGGGAAAAAACTGTTGGCGCATGAGTTGGCGCATGTGGTGCAGCAGAATCGTAAGGGAAATAACAATGCTATTCAAAGGGTAAATGAAACAAGAGATTGGAAAGAAGAAGCGAAACGTCTGAAACTTTCTGAACTGGATACTGCTATTAAGAATCTGAGAGAACTACTGGAATATCATAGTAATAATCCCGAAATGGTTCAGGAGCTGACTGAACAGCTTTCAGCATATGAAAATGAGTTTGGCAAACGCCAGGAGCCTTTGATTGCACAAGACAAAGAAACTCTCGCAGTACGGGAAATGATAAAAACTCCTGTTAAAACCTTACTGAACACACCTGTTGCACCGGCAAGTATTGAAATGCTTAAAAATCAGTCAGCCGGCCTATTTGTAACCGGATTAGCCAGAGGTTTTGTTGCTGAACTCCCTGCTGGTAAATGGGATGAATGTTTTAATGAACTTTCAGAAAACAAATTGTCTTTTTTGAAAGGACTCTATCTTGGAGAAATTATCGGACTGCATGAGGGTATAGTTAACTTTATTAACGGTACCTGGGATATTATGAAGTTACTGTACCACATTTCTCCTGTGGGTATTGTTTCTGGCGCTGTTTCAAAAGCAGTGGAATATTTTAAGGATCCAGAACAATTCGATGTAAAAACGAATAAGAACATTGCTGCATTTCGTTCTATTTGTAAGGTTCTTATTAAATTTGAAGCTGAATTTAGCAGGGATCCTACTGTTATTTGTGCGATGTCGAGTGATTTGGGTGTAGTAACGGGTATAGAGTTGGCAGACATTTTGACGGAAGATTTTTTCGATAAAAGTCCATCTGAAAAAGGCGAATACATCGGTAATATTTTAGGACAGATACTGTTTGAGGTCCTGTCGGAAATCATAATAGCTGCAACAACAGCCTTTGTAGGAAATGTTATAAAAGGAGGACAAAAAGGAGGAAAAATTGCGCAAAAATTTCACGAAATATTGAATTCTTCCGACACATTCAAGAAACTGTTGGGTTCTTTGCCAAAAGCTGAAGATGCAAAAAGTGTGGTTAAAATCGATATACCAGATGCGGATCATCACATAATAGACACATCTTCGCGATTGGAACGAACAATTCCAGACGGATCAAATATATTGTCAGATACTACAAGAATACCGTTACCAGAAGAGATATTATCGGAAAATACCCCTTCGAAAATAACGATTGATAAAGTAATTGATCTCCCTGCTACTCCATCTGAAAAAATCTTACCGCCAGAGCCTGTACCGGATAGTGTTAATCGTGAAATAGTAGATGATATCTTAAGTGGAGAATTTAAGAACAAAGCCGCAACTACCCCCCCATCTTCAAGTGGTTCTGCTTCACATTTTGATATGTCGCCTGAGGTACAAGCAGAATTAACACATACCAACAAAGTTACAGTATTCGATGAACCGAAATCGGTTTTAGATGAAATTATTGAACTAACAAAAAAGAAGGATGCAGAGCAAAAAGAACTGGAACAATGGAAAAATGATTACCCATTTCTTTACGAAATATTCTTTGAACCCAACTCTACAACTCCTATTCTTGAAGGAAAAATGTCGCATGTCGTCGAAGAGATCAGTACAAAGTCTTCTCTTCAAAATAAAATTGTTAAAACAGTTCATGAAAGTACAGATGCAACAGCCAATTCAAAAGCTGAAAAAGTTTTATTCAGGAAGTATGCAAATATAGCGAATGATTATCGTCCTTATTACAAGCTGAAAAATGATACACAATCCATAAATCGACAAGTGAGAGAGTTTTATGGGATTTCCGAAAAAGATACTGAGTATATCGGTTTAAGACTTGATGCCGACCATATCATTGAAGCAAGACTATTCAAGCATTACGCATCGGAATTCAGAGACGTAGGGATAGATTCAGAAAAGAAAATGATTGCAATAGCAGTTCATACAGAGCATCACATCAGAAGTGGTAAGGGACTTAAGCAAAAATTCAATCTTTTAGAGGATAGCTTTTTGGACGTACCAAGTTTTACTCAAGAGAAGTTAGTGGCATTTCCAGAAAAGAATATTCGTCAACGTTTTCCTACACTGCTCTCCCTGGTGGAAGCCTATGAAAATTTTTATAAAGAAAGACCTCTTTTATGGCAAAGAGTCGCGCCTTGGTTCAAAGAATTTAAAAAACAGGTTAGAAAAAAAGGCCTTTAATCATGAATTACATCCGGGAAAAAATGAAAACATTATCCAACTACTACACCCCGGGATGTTAGATCTCACACAGAATTCCGGAACATAGCTCCTGAAATCCCATGCAAAATTCTCTTCCTCAGTTAAAAAATGAGTAGTGGCGGATGATAGTCGGTTTTATTTTCCTCGGTCCAAAAAAAAATCAATTGAGGAAAGGGACATCTCATCCGACGATATGAATATAAATTTTTGTCCATTGCAAATACCGTATCAGATCGCAAAAACCTGGGGGGTGGATCGTGCTGTTATCGTACAAGCTGCAGCATTACAATGCACATTACATTCATTTGCAGAAAAACTGCATCAGGAATTAAACAATGGTAGTACAATCCAGAATCAGAGTAAGAACCACACTCTAAGCTTTCTGGTTAGTTCTACAACGTTAGAATAGAACTCCACCTTTCGTAAACCTTATTTGTTACACATCCAGTTGATCTTACTCGTTGATCATGCCTGCGTTTCATTTCTTTGAGGACAGTTTTGATCAATTGATTCTTTTGTGGTAAAAATATTGCAAGCAATTCCATTATGTCTCGTTCAGATAATAACGGGTATTCTTTTTAGTTAAGAATTTTCTCCAGTAATAAGAAAAATTGACCTATCATTACAAGTGCCATATAGCGATGCCATCCATCCCATCCGAGAACTTCATAATGATCAAGACCACAATCACCTTTTGCGGTTTCAAATGCATTCTCTATCCAGTAGCGTTGTTCTTGCTTTTCTGCCAAGCGCTCAATAACTGTTTCTACTGGTGTATTGGATAAGGAATATTTATAATCACTTTTTGTTTCTGGATCACGTCGCACTACAAGCCACCATTGCCGAGGTTTATCTTTAATTTCGTTCTGCCAAACAAAAATTATTTGGCAGTATACTTCATAGACAACGGGGCCCTTTGTTGAATTTCGTACTGCAATAGGCTTCCATTTTTTTTTGTGCTATTTTTTCTACTAATTTATCAATACGAATTGCATCGGTTGTTGCTTCGTACTCTGTTGGAGTTCTGCCTCTGGAACCCATCTTCTCTGGAATCACAGGTTCTGGATTTTTGGTGTACACACGAAGATCACAATGTACATCTACCATAAATTCCTTATTACGGGATTTGATTGCTAAAATGAATCCAATGCCCTTCCCGTAGCCTGCATCAGTCCTACATGACCGAATTGTATATCAAGCGCAATTGCCGCATCTATACCAGATCAATAGCAAGTTCATCTTTTGTCTTGAATTTTTGTTGGTCTTTGGGAATGTGTGCCTCATCACAGCGCTTCTTATCGTTGGTCCATTCTTTGGGAAGGTAAAGTTTAGTATTGATCAGGCATGAACGATTTCCATTACTTAGTGCTGAAAAAACTCCAACTTGTCCATTATCGGTTTTCCCAAGGCTACCAATCCATTGCCGGCTTACACCAACGGATTTCTTCCCTTTTTTAGGAATGCCACTTTCATCAATTAATATAGCTGCAGATTCATCGTCTCCTAATAGATCATTAACATTCTGTGCGGTCTGATCCATTACATATTGATATTTCCATGCAGAATCACTTATAAATTGCTGAATATTCTGAACTTGAGCACCCAGAACTGCCAATGCGATTGACTCCGTGTTTTTCCGAAAATCCTTTTTAAGTAATCCCTGAATGTATTGGTGTGCTTTTTCAGTGGTGTCATTACGGTAGCTTAAAAATGAGGTGTGTAGTTCATACAAATTGGCACAACTGGAGTTGACAAAAATAGTGGTACATATTATCTATTGTTAGGTGTTTTAAATAAATAAGTAATTTATATTAAGTATCACGTTGTGTTGGTCATAAATATTAATTGTAGGATTAAAAAATAATCCCTTACACTTCGGGTTAGCGAGTGTTACTGTAATAGATCTTTGGATATTATGGTTATGTTGGTTCTCAAGAGTAAAGAAACTAAATGTTAAGTTACAGTCGTTAAGGTTAGTTTAATCGTAATATTCTGTTAAACGCTTTTTAAAAGTTGAATATTATAGTTCGAACATTATGTTTCGTTTAATATCAGGATTCTTTAATTTTGCTAAACGTAAAAATTATAAGTGAAGAAGATATATTTCAGTACAATAAGAACTATTGTTGTGCACCTTGCAAAGGTGCATTTTCGCTCGTTGATGGAAGTTCAACCATGGTAAGAATCAGATCGCCATGTAGACCACCTCCACTTTTCCGTTGTGAAATGGGATGGTGAAGCGAGGGATCTCAAAACAGCAGTCTGTAATCTCGAAAGAGGTGAAATCTGCAGCGCCGTAAACTTATCCCGTAAGGGGAAAAGAGGAAGGAGACGGTCACAATCTTGCGAAGGCCACGGAAGATGCGAAGATTCTGGAATTACAGATTCGAAGAATCCTCCGGCGTAGGGGATGCGGAATGTTGTGAAAGTGAAGTGTGCAACAAGGGAGATCTCACAGGATCATGGTAACACAATACTGTGTAAGGGCGGATATAAGTAAATGCGAAATTTTGGTTGATGTTCTGTGAAAAGTCAGATGAGGTAATAGTACCGATAATAAAGACAGTAAAACTTTGTTCAGGTAAGGACCTCTTCTTCAGCAAAGCAAACGTGCGGAGGTAAGTGAGAGTGCATGCGGTAAAACCAACAACACATTTTTTTAAATCACGAGAATGGAAGCCTTGAGCTCTATCGGGCAGCCAAACGAAAGCGGACAAGGCGCTTTCATGCGCTTTACGACCGAATATACCGGTCCTAAATATTGTGGCGGGCCTGGTAAGAAGTATAAAAGCCAATGGGGGAGAATCCGGAATAGACAATGTATCTCTATGGGATATCGAGTCAGACAGTGTTGAACCATTTCTCAATGAACTTTCAGAGAAACTGAGAGCGAACTCGTATCGACCAAAACCGCTTAAAAAAGAGTTTACATTCCGAAGACGGATGGAAAGATGCGTCCATTGGGAATACCAACCGTTGGAGACCGAATAGTACAGCAAGCATGTCGATTGGTGATGGAGCCACTGTTCGAATCGCTTTTTGAGGATTGTTCTTATTGGATACCGTCCTAAGCGCAGTGCGAAACAGGCGATAAAGGAAGTCCAGACAACACTTGTACGAGGCTGGTATATACTTGATGCCGATATACAAGGATTGCAATTTTTCCTGATAGAATTTGATAAATAATCCAATATGGATAAATAAAAACTTCTCTGATATCACCATTTTCTAGTTCTGGAACAAATCTGTTGACTTGTGGGTGCCCTGCCAGGGAAGAGGTTTTTCGACAATATTCCGTACCGTGTTTCTTGCATAAAATTTTGAATCGAGTGCAATATATTATCTATAGTATTCCATGATGCAAAAAATAAAACGAAAATCCAAATACAGGATGAGCTTTGCAGAATCAAAATATATATTGTTCTTAATGGTAAGAATATAAAATCCCTCTGCTATATAAAGAAAAGGAGATAGCATGACTGCTAAAAAAGTCTACCTTGAACTGAAACAAGGCGAACCGAATACAGTCGACTTACACCTGGAAGCGGGAACTGCATATAGTTTTATTATTCGCGACATACCAACCATAGAAAAAGTCAGTCATCTTGGAATTGCGGGGATCAGGTTCAGTTACAACAGTGCTATTTTCCTTCCCGATTATGAAACCCATTCATCCAAAGATGATGATGTGTGCACCCACAAGATCATCGAGCAGATAGATTATATTACTGAAACCCACAAGCAGATACTTAACTATCCTGAATTATCGGTTATTGTGACTGGGCATACCGATGCTCCGGGCAGCGAGGCATACAATCAGGATCTTTCTGAGATCAGGGCAAAAGCAGTTTATTGTATTCTTACTGGTGACCGTGAATCGTTTGGTGAAACACAGACTGGTAAATACATTACTGACAAACAAAAACGGGCAGATACCCTTATTCATGACCAAATACGGGTATTGAACTGGATAGCAGAGTGGTTTACCTGGCCATGCAGCCATGAGGGAAACCACAATGACCCCTTTCGCCAGGTAGCATCATTTCAGGACAGTTACAATACTCGGTACAGGGATCTTGGCCTTACTTCAATAACGCCGCTTGACGTTGACAAGGATTTCGGACAGAATACATGGAGGGCGGTCTTTGACTGTTACAACAAAATACTTGCGAACGATCTTGGTGGTACGTTGGAAGAGCTTAAGACGGTCCAGTCTAAAATTATTGCATTTGTACCGGAAACCCCATGGATAGGATTAAGTGTGAACTATCCGATCGATGCGTCCGGAGGCGAATACAGCCCAACAGCAGTCAATCGACGAGTAGAGATTGTTCTCATTCCCAAAAATATTCGTAAGGAAAATGTCGTTTTTTTCCAACCGAATACTCCCCCGCTACCCCCGCGGCAGGCGATTGATTTTGTTAAAAAGCCCCTTAATAAAGCGACCTTTTTTGATAGCGAAACGATAAAGACACTTGGGATACCCAAGCCTTATGTCTGTTCAAAGAATCGTCCGCGCTACGAACCTAAGGATGATGTACAAAGTGACAGCTGGGTCAATGCCGATTTAGGCTATGCCTGTGTTGGTCAGATATTTTTTGAAACAGGAAGCTCCAAGCTCGATGGCGATGACCAGTATGTACTATACACAAGGAAAAGTGGCCCTCCGAAGAGCCTTTATGATGCTTACCATGATAAAATTAACAGTAATTCAAATGTTAACTGGCAGTTTATCTACATGGGATATGCAGATGTGCGGCACTTTTCCGATGGGAATGACGCGCTTTCAAAAGCACGTGCTGAAGAAGTGGCTTGTTTCATGGCAGATAAGGAGCGATTCGGCAATCTGAAGAATTATCATGCATATGTAGCAGGCATGGGGGTCGAGCCACGCTCGGTTGACCCCGGTAATGCCAAAGATCTCAGCTATTTCCGACGAGTTGACATTATCGCACCTCCATGTGAATGGCCAAAAGACGATCCTCCGTTGCCGACAGAAGCGAAGCCCTCAGATCAGTTCTGGGTTCAGATAATTGAGGCCTGGTGTGCGACCACACCAGGTCTTAATGTAGGTGCTGATTGTGCATGGTTATGGATCAAGGATAGCCATGGTCGCATGGTAAAATTTTTCTATTTTGGAGTAATGGCAGGAGTTGGCTGGTCAGTAGGCGGTTCATGGAAATCATCTGCCTGGTATAAATTTCCAAGATTAAATAAGCAAATATATATCGAGGACTTCGACGGAAACGCTTCTCATCACAGTGCCGGTGCGCAACCCGGTACTGGAGTAAGTATCGAAGTCTACCCCTTCTGGGGACCCTACATTCGTAAAAACGCCAAGCCGTATCCACTTGTCGCACGATTTGCAGGCATTTCGGATGGAATTAACGTCGGATTTTCAGGGTCCGTCGGATCTATTTACAAACCAAAACGATATCCAAAAAAGATTCCTATGCCAAAATAATAGTGGAATTAAATCTGGACAACCTGTCTGTAAGGCTATTTCAAACATACTTATTTGCGCGTTGCGTCGGCCAGGATATCGATATCAGTCTCTTCAGTAGCTGAGGTAATTTGATCTTTTTAACTTATGAGTTTAAATTAGTGCTTGCATTTCCCGGATACAACTATTTTGCTGAAATTTTTGAGGAAATCGACAACCATGTTTACATGCGATTTTTTTTGTTGAATGAACCAAAGAAACAGGCTCTTAATTAGAAGATATCAGGATTACACTAAAGTTACAAAACCAGCGGTCTGGAGGATTTTTAATAACAAATTTCCTCCTTAACTCCGCTAGTTATTTAATTTTTGAAAATTTCTATAAAGACTATTTTCTACGTAATCGTAATCCAATTAATGAAAATAGCCCGAATCCAAATAACGCTAAAGTTGATGGTTCAGGTGTCGCTACAGGTACGGTATTATAAGAAAAGTTCTGAAAACGCAGACCGGCAGCATCATTATTGTTAAAAATTGCAAGCCCTTTAAAAGCACTGCTTGTGGCTATGGAATAATCATTATAACCACTTAAGAGGCTTACTTCCTGGGTTTCAACTACCTGCCCATTATTGTTATAAAAATTTAAAGTAAGCTGCATCCCGGGATTATTTGCATAGCCCATTCTCCAGGAAAGCTGGTTAGCGTCAGAATCCAATAAAATTGCCAGTGGAGCCTGGTTTCCTGGTTGAGAAAGGATTGAATTCGATCCAGTCCAGTTTTGCACCCACAAATTATTGCCTGTTGTATTCAGGGTTAATGGTGCAGTAGCATTACCAATTAAATCAGTTCCCGAAACTGTTTGACCGACAAAAGATTGAGCAAAGCTTGCACCTACTCCGTTAAGTATTGAATAATATCCATCGGAATAAGATTCAATATTAACATTTACAAGGGATGCCTGGGTTGAAACAACAGCAGCTATTCCAAAAATCATAACTGCTTTTAGGCTGGATTTTAACATAAACTCCTCCTGTGAGTTAAAAGTATGTGATTTGAACTTAATTAATTTAGGGAAATATGCAATAGATATGCCATTCAAAGGCTTTTTTTTTTAACACAAAATAGATCCCTGCAATTGAACTTTGTGTAAAATTGACTAAACACATGTCGGAAAATTTTACACAAATCCAGAATCCATTACCCTAACTTAATAATAAGCTCATCCGAAACCAGCTCTTTAATCTTCCTCTCAACAACCGAAACCAGTGTCATCGAAGAAAAAGCGCATCCGGAGCAGTGTCCCTGTAAACGAACAAAAACAGAATCGCCTTCAATGTCAATAAGTTCGCAGGAGCCACCGTCTTTAGCAAGGATCGGGTTGACATCATTTTTGAGCACTTCACGAACGCGGTCGATTTTCTGCAGGAGGGTTAACTTCTTTTTGGGTTGGGGTTCCCCGGAGTTAACGCCGAGCGTTTCGTTGATAATCTTCTGAATTGTATCCTTACATTTACCGCACGCACCGCCGGCTTTTGTGTAGTGGGTAATGTCATCAACGGTTTTGCAGTTATTATCGGAGACAGCTTTGATAATCTCTTTATCGGTGACACCGAAACAGATACAGACGATGGTACCATCTTTTTCGGGTGGGATCGTGACTTTACCGCCGGTTTCGTAATAGGTGATTGCTGCTTCAAGTGCTTCTTCACCCATGACACTGCAGTGCATTTTCTCTTTTGGAAGGCCGCCGAGTTCATCAGCGATATGCTTGTTGGTAATCTGTTTGACCTCTTCCAGAGTTTTACCTTTACACATTTCGGTGAGCACTGATGCAGAAGCTATGGCACTTCCGCAACCGAATGTTTTAAATTTCATATCTTTGACACGACCAGATTCATCGAGTTTGAATGTCAACCGCAATGCATCACCGCAGGTAATGTTGCCGATCTCACCGATTCCATCAGGATTTTCCACTTCACCGACATTACGTGGATGAAGGTAATGGTCGCGCACTTTATCAGTATAATCCCACATGTTCGAAATACCCCTTTTTCAGAATAATTTTTCCGATGGTATATTACTAATTCCAAATACCGTCTTAACAGTAGATTCGAATTTCTCCAGTATTTTATTTGATAAATTGTTTTCGATAGGAACTCTTCCGGCAGCAACTCTGGCATGACCGCCGCCGCTTCCATTGAGCAGCGTTGCAATTCGTTCAGCATTTACACCGGCAAGATCGACGTTTTTCGATCGGATGGAGTAAAATATCTGATTTTTAAATATGCCTGAGCAGATCATCCATTCGATCCGTTCGAGGCTGTGAAAAAGATCTGCCATTTCGGCGATGTAGTCGGGTGTTGATACGTTGCCCAGATGAGTATAGCCGATAGTATCGAAAGTTACTGCTGATTCGGTGGCTTTATGAAGAACTTTGAAGAATTCGATGTCGCGGTCGGGGTTTTCGATTCTTGAGAGCAGGTGGTGATCCATGATATCGAAGAGGTATTTGTAGCAGCTTAGATCATCGGTGGAGACTTCACGGCGCATCTCTCCGGTATCTGTTTTAATTCCATAAAATAGAGCCGTTGCCAGTTTTGGAGAGATGGGGCAGTTAGCTGATAGAAGATACCGGGTGATGATAGTTGATGTTGCTCCGTAATCTTTGCGAATATCATAGAATGCGGTGCTGTCAGCTGATGGTTCATTGGGGTGGTGATCGATGACTGCATGCACCGGAAAGTCACTGGACAGAGAAACATTCCCTTTTCCAGGAAATGAATCGACCAGTATAATTCGTTCAAAATCATTAACTTCAGTTAAAACAAACGGTACTGTCCTGATATTGAGAAAGCGGATCATCGCTCTGTTTTCGGCTCTACCAACAAACCCACCGAACGAGATAACCGATGATTTGATACCCCAGAAGGTCAGAAGTGTGGAGACTCCAAACGCTGAGGCCAGGCAATCGGGGTCGGGATAATCATGGGTGAGAATCAGTACTGAAGATGCCGGAAGGATGTGATTCCTGAATGATGCCAGTTTTTCATCAAAATCATCACCATCACGTTTTTCGATAGGCTTATCAATTTGATCAGACATTCGGTTTCACCGGTTGTTTCTCAGCATAACCCATTGTGTTTTAATACAGAACAGGTCGGTGGTAGAATATTATATTTGCATTAACTATTATACGATAATATAATTGATTTTCATGGTGTGTCGTACATTCACGGAATATCATAGTTAATTTTCGTAATTTTAAGTGCTCTATAAACGAATAGAATAAAATAGGGCTATGAAGTTTGTATTATCAAAACTATATAAGAGTGGTCAAAATTTCAGATGAGATACGCGATAATATCAGATATACATGGTAATGTTGAAGCTTTGCAGGCTGTTCTGGTCGATATCCGGGAGCAGTCGATTGATAAAATAATCTGTCTTGGTGACATCGTGGGGTACTATCCCGATCCCGAACGTTGTGTAGAACTCGTTAGAAAGAATGCGGATT